>NZ_CP118574.1:5736875-6071250 GCF_028898845.1 Streptomyces sp. WZ-12
AGCCGCAGGAGCGGGCCGCCTGGACGGCCGCCGCGCCCATCGCGGCCCGGGTGGCCTCGTCCAGCAGGGGCGAGGGCGCCTCCTCGATGATCTTCTGGTGGCGGCGCTGGAGGGAGCACTCGCGCTCGCCGAGGTGGAGGACGTTGCCGTGGCCGTCGGCCAGCACCTGGATCTCGATGTGCCGGGGCCGGTCGATCCACCGCTCCACCAGCAGGGTGTCGTCCCCGAAGGAGGAGCGGGCCTCGCGGCGGGCGGCGGCGATCTCGTCGGCCAGGAGGGCGGCGTCCCGCACCAGGCGCATGCCCTTGCCGCCGCCGCCCGCGGACGGCTTGAGCAGCACCGGCATGCCGATCTCCCGTGCGGCGGCGGCCAGTTGGTCGTCGGTCAGGCCGCTGCCGGAGGAGCCGGGGACGACCGGGACGCCGGCGGCGCGGACCGTCTCCTTGGCTCGGATCTTGTCGCCCATCAGGTCGATGGCGTCCGCCGGCGGTCCGATGAAGACCAGCCCGGCGTCGGTGCAGGCGCGGGCGAAGGCGGCGTTCTCGGCGAGGAAGCCGTAGCCGGGGTGGACGGCCTGGGCGCCGGTGCGCGCGGCGGCGTCCAGCAGGCGCTCGATGGAGAGATAGCTCTCCGCGGCCGGGGCCGGGCCGATCCGGACCGCGGTGTCGGCCTCGCGGACGTGCCGGGCGTCGGCGTCCGCGTCGCTGTAGACCGCGACGGAGCGGATGCCGAGGGCGCGCAGCGTCCGGATGACGCGGACCGCGATCTCCCCGCGGTTGGCGACCAGGACGGTGTCGAACAGGCCGGTGGCGAAGCTGGTCATAGGTCCTCTCACATCCGGAAGACGCCGAAGCCGGGGTCGCCCAGGGGGGCGTTGGCGCAGGCGGTCAGCGCCAGGCCGAGGACCTGGCGGGTCTCCAGGGGGTCGATGACCCCGTCGTCCCACAGTCGGGCGGTCGCGTAGTAGGCGTTGCCCTGGGTCTCGTACTGGGCGAGGATCGGGGCCTTGAAGGCGGCCTCGTCCTCGGCGCTCCACTCCTCGCCTGCACCGGAATTCAACGCAGCCAACTGGTCGCGCTTGACGGTGGCGAGGACGGAGGCGGCCTGTTCGCCGCCCATCACCGAGATCTTGGCGTTGGGCCACATCCACATCAGGCGGGGGGAGTAGGCCCGGCCGCACATCGAGTAGTTGCCCGCCCCGTAGGAGCCGCCGATGACGACGGTCAACTTGGGGACGCGGGTACAGGCGACCGCGGTGACCATCTTCGCGCCGTGCTTGGCGATGCCACCGGCCTCGTAGTCGCGGCCGACCATGAAGCCGGAGATGTTCTGGAGGAAGAGCAGCGGGATGCCGCGCTGGTCGCACAGCTCGATGAAGTGGGCGCCCTTCTGGGCGGATTCGGAGAACAGGATGCCGTTGTTGGCGACGATGCCCACCGGGTGGCCGTGGAGGTGGGCGAAGCCGGTGACCAGGGTGGTGCCGTACTCGGCCTTGAACTCGGCGAAGCGCGAGCCGTCGACGATCCGGGCGATCACCTCGCGGACGTCGTAGGGGGTGCGGGAGTCCACCGGCACCGCGCCGTAGAGCCCGGCGGGGTCGGCCTTGGGCTCCTCGACGGGCCGGACGGTCCAGGGGAGCGGCGGGCGGTCGCCGAGGGTGGCGACGATGGTGCGGACGATCCGCAGGGCGTGCGCGTCGTCCTCGGCGAGGTGGTCGGTGACGCCGGAGGTGCGGGAGTGCACCTCGCCGCCGCCCAACTCCTCGGCGCTGACGACCTCTCCGGTGGCGGCCTTCACCAGCGGCGGTCCGCCGAGGAAGATCGTGCCCTGGTTCCGCACGATCACCGCCTCGTCGCTCATCGCCGGGACGTAGGCGCCGCCGGCCGTGCAGGAGCCGAGGACCGCGGCGATCTGCGGGATGCCGGCGCCGGACATCCGCGCCTGGTTGTAGAAGATCCGGCCGAAGTGCTCGCGGTCGGGGAAGACTTCGTCCTGCAGCGGCAGGAACGCGCCGCCGGAGTCCACCAGGTACAGGCAGGGCAGGCGGTTCTCCAGCGCGACCTCCTGGGCGCGCAGGTGCTTCTTGACCGTCATCGGGTAGTACGTGCCGCCCTTGACGGTGGCGTCGTTGGCGACGATCACCGTCTCCCGGCCGCTGACCCGGCCGATGCCGGCGATCACCCCGGCGGCCGGGGCGGCCCCGTCGTACATCCCGTCCGCGGCCAGCGGCGCCAGCTCCAGGAACGGGGAGCCTGGGTCCAACAGGGCGTCCACCCGGTCGCGGGGCAGCAGCTTGCCGCGGGCGGTGTGCCGGGCCCGGGCCTTCTCGCCGCCGCCCAGCCGGGCCGCGGCCAGCTTCGCGTGCAGTTGCCCGGCCAGTTCGCGGTGCGCGGCCTCGTTGGACCGCCAGGCGTCGGACGCCGGGTCGGCGGTGCTGGCCAGCACCGGTGCCTGCTCGATGGCCTCCATCGCCATGGGCCCCCTCGCTTGGGTCGGCTGCCCGCCCGGTGCCGCGGGGGTTCTCCCGAGGCCGGGCGAGTTAATAGGCGTTAACCTCATCCCCTTCAGGTTAACGACCACTAACCCGGCTGTCTACAATCGACGTCATGAGCAATGCGCACGTCCCCGCCCCGACCAGCCGCCGCGAGCAGATCCTCAAGGAGGCCGCCCGCCTCTTCGCCGAGCGCGGCTTCCACGGCGTCGGCGTGGACGAGATAGGGGCGGCCGTGGGCATCTCGGGGCCCGGCCTCTACCGGCACTTCGCCGGCAAGGACGCGATGCTCGCCGAGCTCCTCGTCGGGATCAGCGAGCGACTGCTGGCCGGCGGGCAGATGCGGATCGAGGAGGGCGGCGAGACCCCCGCCGCGGTGCTCGACGCGCTGATCGACGGCCACATCGACTTCGCGCTCGACGACCGGCCCCTGATCACCCTGCACGACCGCGAGTTGGACCGGCTGCGGGACGCCGACCGCAAGCGGGTGCGGCAGCTCCAGCGGCAGTACGTCGAGCTGTGGGTGGCGGTCGTCCGGCAGGTCCACCCCGAGTCGTCAGAGTCCGAGGTGCGGGCGGCGGTGCACGCGGTCTTCGGGCTGCTGAACTCCACTCCGCACCTGGGGCGGCCCGGCTCCCTCCCGGGCCGCACGGAGATGGCCCGGCTGCTGCACCGGCTGGCGCTGGGGGCGTTCGGGGCGGTGGACGGCGACGGGGCGGGGCCGGGCGCGGGGCGGACGGCCGCCGCGGCGTCCCGACGGGCCGGCTGAGCGGTTGCCCCCGGCCGGGCGGCGCCCGCGCCGCCCGGCGGCCCGTCGCGGCCCCTCCTGGCGGCTCTCCCACCTGCTCTCGCCCGCTCTCCCGCCTGCTGGACAACCCCTGGACAGCGAGGTGACCGCCGGGTAGCTTTCGGCTGAGCAACCGCTTAGCCGAGTGCATGGTGAGGGAGGCCCGGAGCATGCGTCGCACGGTGTTCAACGAGGACCACGAGGCGTTCCGCGCGACCATACGCGCCTTCATTGAGGCCGAGGTGGTGCCCGTCCACGACGACTGGTACGCCGCGGGCCAGGTCCCCCGCGACTTCTACTACAAGCTCGCCGAGCTGGGCATCTTCGGCATCCGCGTCCCCGAGGAGTACGGCGGCGCCGGCATCGACTCGCACAAGTTCGAGGCCGTGATGTACGAGGAGACCGCCCGCGCCGGCGTCTCCTTCGGCGGTTCCGGCGTCCACGTCCTGCTCGGCCTGCCCTACCTCCAGATGCTCGCCACCGACGAGCAGAAGAAGCGCTACCTGCCCAAGTTCGTCTCCGGCGAGGAGATGTGGGCGCTGGCGATGACCGAGCCGGGCACCGGCTCCGACCTCGCCGGCATGAAGACCACCGCCAAGCTTTCCGCGGACGGCACCCACTACGTCCTCAACGGCGCCAAGACCTTCATCACCGGCGGCGTGCACGCCGACCGCGTCATCGTCTGCGCCCGCACCGCGGCGCCGCGCGAGGACGACCGTCGCCACGGCATCTCCCTCTTCGCCGTCGACACCACGTCCGCCGGCTACTCCATCGGCCGCAAGCTGGACAAGCTGGGCCTGAGGGTCTCCGACACCGCCGAGTTGGCGTTCGTCGACGTCAAGGTGCCCGTCGAGGACCTGCTCGGCGAGGAGAACAAGGGCTTCTCCTACCTCGGCCGGAACCTCCCCTCCGAGCGCTGGGGCATCGCCTTCGGCGCCTACGCGCAGGCCAAGGCCGCCGTCCGGTTCGCCCAGGAGTACGTCCGGGAGCGGACCGTCTTCGGCAAGGCCGTCGCCTCCTTCCAGAACACCAAGTTCGAACTGGCCGCCTGCCAGGCCGAGGTGGACGCCGCCGAGGCCGTCGCCGACCGTGCCCTGGAGGCCCTCGACGCCGGCGAGCTGACGGCGGCCGAGGCCGCCTCCGCCAAGCTCTTCTGCACCGAGGTCGCCCACCGCGTCATCGACCGCTGCCTCCAACTGCACGGCGGCTACGGCTTCATGAACGAGTACCCGATCGCCCGCCTCTACGCCGACAACCGCGTCAACCGCATCTACGGCGGCACCAGCGAGGTCATGAAGTCCATCATCGCCAAGTCCATGGGCCTGTAGGGCGGTTGGGAAACCAGGGCCGAGGTCGGGACCGGGGCCGGATCGCGGGAAACGGGGGACTCATGGGCATCGGCAGGGGTACAGGGGGCGGGGGCGCGTGAACGACGCACTCCGGTCACTGCTCGACCTGCTCGACCTGGAGCGGATCGAGCAGGACATCTTCCGCGGGTGGAGCCGGGCCTCGGTCGTGCCCCGGGTCTTCGGCGGCCAGGTCGCCGCGCAGGCCCTGGTGGCGGCGGGCCGCACGGTCCCCGCGGACCGGCCACCCCACTCGCTCCACGCCTACTTCCTCCGCCCCGGCGACCCCGGCGCCCCCCTCGTCTACACCGTCGACCGGATCCGCGACGGCCGGTCCTTCACCACCCGCCGGGTCGTCGCCGTCCAGCACGGCAAGCCGATCTTCCACCTCACCGCGTCCTTCCACGCGGACGAGGAGGCGGCGCTGGAGCACCAGGAGACGATGCCGGCGGCGCCCGACCCGCTGGAACTGCCCACCGCCACCGAGCTGTTGCCCCGCCACGCCGAGCGCTACCTCTCACCGGAGGTCGCCGAGCGGCTGCGTCAGGCCCGCGCCGCGATCGACCTGCGGTACGTCGACGAGCCGCCCTACGCCACCGTCGGCCGACCGCGCGAACCCCGCTCCCAGGTCTGGTTCCGCACCCAGGACAAGCTGGACGACGACTGCGCGATCCCCCGCCCGCTCCTCGACGTCTGCCTGGTCACCTACGTCTCCGACATGACGCTGCTGGACTCGGTCCTGCTGGCGCACGGGCGCGGCGGATGGGCGGTCGGCGACGTGGTCGGCGCGAGCCTCGACCACGCGATGTGGTTCCACCGGCCCCTGCGTGCCGACGAGTGGCTCCTCTACGACCAGGAGTCCCCCACCTCCCAGTCCGGCCGCGGCCTCGGCCAGGGCCGCATCTTCACCGCCGACGGCCAGCTGGTGGTGACGGTGATGCAGGAGGGGGTTGTGCGGGTGCCGAGGTGAGGGCTTTCCGCGTGGGGGTGGGGGCGGGTTGGGCATTCCGCGGCCCCGGCGGTTGGTGGTGGCTCGCCGTGGCGGCGGGGGGTTGATTGCGGGCCGTCCTGGTCGGCTCTCCGTTGGAGGCGGGGTCAGTCCAACCCCGCCGCGTTGAGCAGGTAGTTGGTCAGCGGGTCGTAGTGGCGGGGGCTGCGGACGTGGTCGTCGAGGGGGACGGTCACCTGGAGGGTGCCCTCGGATTCGGCGAGGAAGAGGGCCGGGTCGTTGCAGTCGGCGAAGCCGATGGCGGGGATGGCGCGTTGGGCGGCGCAGCCCGCCCAGCCGTGGTCGGCCATGACCAGGTCGGGGTGGTCAGCGGGGGCCAGGGCGTCGAGGATCGCGGCCATCGGAGCGGGGGAGTGGGTGTGCCACAAGGTGGCGCCGCGCTCCAGCATCGCCACGTCGCCGAACTGGAAGACCATGCCGTCGTCGGCCTGGAGCCCGTCGGGGATCACCATGATCTCGCAGCCGTGGGCGCGCAGCGCTTGGGCCGTGGCGCGGTGGACGTCCAGCAGACCGCCGGGGTGGCCGGTGGCGAACAGGACCCGCTGGCGGTCGGCGGCGGCCTTGCGCAGCACGGCGGCCGCGCGGTCCAGCGCGTCGACGGTCAGTTCCGGGTCGATGGTGTCCTGGCCCTGCCGGTGGTTCGGGTCGTCGCTGACGCCGCAGCGCTCCGCCATCACGGCCAGCACGTCCTGCTCGTCCGTCCAACGGTCGCCCAGCTCCAGGCCGAACCAGTAGTGGCGGTCGCCGTTCGCGAGCCGGCGGTAGTGGAGGAGGTTGTTCTCGCGGGGGGTGGCGACCTCACCCGCGATCCGGGTCCGTACGAGATGGTCGACGAGTTCGGCACGCGAGGGGGCAGCAGCGGCTATCGGCATAGCGTCATTGTGCCCGGCCGGATTTACGGCGGCGGGGCGTTCCACCCGCCGGACAACGCAAGGTGGACAGAATGTCGAATCGGCGGGGTTCGGGGGCCGTAAATGTCCATGGAGCGGGGAGTGCGGTGATCCCTAGCCTGACCTCCATGACCACCGCATCGAACGGGCCCGTGGGCCCCGTCGACTCCTCCCGTGTTCCGCGCTACGCAGGGCCCGCGACCTTCGCCCGGCTGCCCCGCCTCGACGAGGTCGGCGGCCGTACCGATGTCGCCGTCGTCGGTGTCCCCTTCGACACCGGCGTCTCCTACCGGCCGGGCGCCCGCTTCGGTGGCAACGCGATCCGCGAGGCGTCGCGGCTGCTGCGGCCGTACAACCCGGCGCAGGACGCCTCGCCGTTCGCGCTGGCGCAGGTCGCGGACGCCGGGGACATCGCGGCCAACCCGTTCAACATCAACGAGGCCGTGGAGACCATCGAGGCCGCCGCGGACGACCTGCTGGCCTCCGGTGCCCGGATGATGACGCTCGGTGGCGACCACACCATCGCGCTGCCGCTGCTGCGCTCGGTCGCCAAGAAGCACGGGCCGGTGGCGCTGCTGCACTTCGATGCCCACCTGGACACCTGGGACACCTACTTCGGCGCGGAGTACACCCACGGGACGCCGTTCCGCCGGGCCGTCGAGGAGGGCATCCTCGACACCTCCGCGCTCTCCCACGTCGGCACCCGCGGTCCGCTCTACGGCAAGAAGGACCTCACCGACGACGAGAAGATGGGCTTCGGCATCGTCACCTCCGCGGACGTCTACCGTCGCGGCGCCGACGAGGTCGCCGACCAGTTGCGCCAGCGCATCGGCGACCGCCCGCTCTACATCTCCATCGACATCGACTGCCTGGACCCGGCGCACGCCCCCGGCACCGGCACCCCCGAGGCCGGCGGCATGACCTCCCGCGAACTGCTGGAGATCCTGCGCGGGTTGGCGTCCTGCAACCTGGTCTCCGCGGACGTGGTGGAGGTCGCCCCCGCCTACGACCACGCCGAGATCACCGCCGTCGCCGCCTCGCACACCGCCTACGAGCTGACCACGATCATGTCCCGCCAGATCGCGGACGCACGCGGCTGACGGAGCAGCACGGACGGCAGACAACAGCCGCCGGTGGGCCAACGGGCCCACCGGCGGCTGTCGTTGTGACTTTCGGTTACTCGTTGTGGAGGGGGTAGACCCACGCGCCGGCGTCGGAACACTCCCAGTCGACCTCGAACAGCGCGTCTTCGATGTGCTGACGCAGCAGGTGGGCCTCGTCGCGGCTGTCGAGGCTCATCAGGATGCGGCGACCGGTGACGAAGAGGGCGGCCATGGTGAGGAAGTGCTCCAGGTCGGTGGCGACCAGGGCGCCGCCCTCGGCGATGGTGTCGTCCGCGTAGCCGGGGCAGCGCAGGACGTGCCCGCTCGGGCCGTCGACGACGACATCGCCGCCCATCCAGATGCCGATCCGGTAGAACGGGCCGGTCTCGTCCGGCTCTTCGGGGAAGCCCTCCGCCCAGGAGACCTCGTCGAGGAAGTCGGGGGCGGAGGGGTCGAGGGCGATTCCCTGGTCGTCGAAGGCGGGGAGACCGGTCTCGGTGAGGACGCGGCGGGCGGTGGGGTCGGTGAGGTCGTCGGGGAGCCGCTCGGGGGCTGTGGTGACGTAGGCGTCGGCGCCGAAGATGGCGGCGAGGTCCTGGGGGGAGGGGGCGGGGGCGTTGGCGGGGGTGGTGGGGCCGGCGGCTGTGAGAGCGCCGAGTAGCTGCCTTACGTAGGGCTGATGCAGGTCGTCCGGATCCACGTCCGGCTGTGGTCGTACGGCGAAGAGGCCGCTGTCTCCGGCCACGACGATGAGACGCGTGGCGGCCCCGGCGGGCTCGATCGTCAGAGAGACGTAGAGAGGTCCCTCAAGGGCGCCAACCCAGACTTCCGACGTGTCCGCGTGCTCGCGGAGGTCCTGGAGTGAGGTGGGTCCGGGGACGGTGTGGTCGCCGGAATGCCAAGTGAGAGCGGGCCGGGCGTCGGTGGGGAAGTCCTCGTCCGTCGTCCAGGGGCCGGCGAGGAGTTCGCCGGAGGTCGGGTCCCAGATGTGGGTGCCGTCGTCGCCGTCGGAGAGGACGGCCGGGCGACCCTCCCAACGGACGGGGTGCAAGTCGCCGATCGCTCCAGGGTGGAGGTAGCTGTGGTGGTAGCCGCCCGGGGGGCGCCAGTGGGTCCAGAGGGTTTGCCAGGGGAGTTGGATGCCCGAGCGGGTGATGCCGTCGGCGAGT
This sequence comes from Streptomyces sp. WZ-12, assembly GCF_028898845.1. Lineage (NCBI taxonomy): Bacteria > Bacillati > Actinomycetota > Actinomycetes > Kitasatosporales > Streptomycetaceae > Streptomyces > Streptomyces sp. WZ-12. Next base: position 5,745,671 of record NZ_CP118574.1, read on the forward strand.
GCGATATCGCCGCGGGCGGTCGCCGCGAGGTGCAGCCAGGCCGCCCATGCGGGCTGGGGCAGTCGCGTGAGGGCGTACATGAGGAGGTACACGGCGTCGGCGGCGGCGTTGTTGCCTAGGAGGGAGCCGTCGTAGGCGCAGTGGGCGGCGTCGAGAAGGGTGGGCTGCGGGAGGTGGGCGACAACGGTGCCGTCGGCGACCAACTCGTCGAAGAGACCCGCCTGGACGGCGTGCATGAGGATGCCGTCGGTGGCGTAGCGGCCCAGGGGACCGGATGCGGCCCAGCCGTCGGGGTGTTGGAAGTCGGGGGCGTGCTGGCGTAGCCAGGTGACCAAGTGGCGGCCGACGGCGGCGGTCACGTCCGAGTCCTGGGCCCGCCGGATCGCGGCGGCCAGGCCCTCGTCGGCGAACGAGACCAGTCCGTCCGCGTAGTGGAGGAGGCTGGGCAACTGCCGGGCCAGAGCTTCCAAGTCGGCTTCCGCCGCAGGTGGTTGTGTTCCGTCCGGGGAGGCATCGAGCCCTGCGGTGGTGGCCGCCGTCATCAGCTCGCGCCATACGGGCAGGGGGACGAGGCGGGGCTCGGAGAGGGCCAGAGCACGGACGGGGAACGGCAGATCGGCCGGCTCGGGCGTGTCGGGGTCCTCCCCGGTCGGAGCGGTGTCCAGACGCAGGGTGATGCTGCCGAGCCGCTGATCGTGGTCCAACGGCACGGCGAGTACCGCGCCAAGGCCATCGGCGAGGCTCAGTTGCTCGGCCAGCCGCCGCACCACCAGCTCGGTCTGCGCGGAGCGGCGGGTGGGGCCGGCGGACGACGAGTGGTCGATCAGCACGAGGTGGTGGGTGCCGAGGCGCTTGACCTGGTCGTCCCAGTTCCACGGGAAGCGGGGGGACTCCGGTACACCGAGAACGTCCAGCAGCTCGTTGAGGAGCCCGTCCGCCGTCTTGCCGGTCGCGTCGAGCAGGACGCTGCCGGGGACCCGACGGTGGAGCTCCCGCAACACGGCGCTGACGGCCGGACCGTCCTGCTCGACGGCGAGGTTCACCCGGCCCGCGTCGTCGCGGCCGTTCTCCCACCAGTCCAGGACCTGAGCCACGGCCTGTTCTGGGGAACGGAGCGGAATTTCAGGAGGCATCTCGGTCATGTGGAGCTCTCTTACGAAGAGGTGACGTGCTTCATCGACTTGGCCCAGACTTCCGCCACGAGGTGCAGATGCTTCTCCATCTCGGCATCTACCTTGACCTCGCGGTCCGTCTGCTTCAGTTTGACCTTGGCGGCGATTCTGTTGTTGATCCTTTCGTTCGCTTTATGGCGAGCCTTCTCGTCGGCTAGGCTATTCGCCTTCGCGTACTCTCCGGCGGCCTTTTCCTTCAACTCCTGGCGGTATGCGTTGCGGTCGGTGATGCCTTGTGGGTCATCCCGGTATGTGGCACTGTAATACACGTTCTTGCCGCGCATGTATTCGTTATCTTTGAGTAGCACGGAGCAATGGGCGTGCCCCTCGCCTTTGCCGCAGGGCTCGCGTTCCGTATACAGGCTGTGGACCTCGTACTTCTGCCCCTCGGGTTGCAAGGAATTCTGTCGGTCGATCCACATCAGCAAGTGCTCTTCGGAGTGATGGGGGGTGAACCCGCTGCTGCCGGCAGAGATTGATGCGTCGACGGCATAAGTGACGTTGCCCTTGTGATCCCTGACTTCGATTACCGCATAGTTCTTGCCTGAGAAGTCGGGCTTATGATCCGGGAATGAATTGACGACCGGATTTATGCCCCTGATCTTCCGTCCCTTATTGTCTTTGTTGAGTTGCTCGCGCAGCGAGTCGAGCGCCTGCTTCGTCTCCGAGTTCTCGTGGTATGGCTTTGGGATTGCTCCCCTGGCCTTCTCGCGTATATCGACGTTCGCAGACCGCTTGGAATCCCGGACCCGGTCCGGGGTTCCGTCAGCGCGGGTCGCGCCGGCATAGGGGGTGGAGTCGTGTTTCGGATTGTGGCCGACGCCCTGTGTCTCGTGGTAGTTGACACTGGTGCGCGCGAGCGTAGCGACGACCGCCATGCGCTCGCCGTCGTTCATCCGACGGAAGTCGTCGCCTAGGTGGCGCTCCAGTTCCTGGTGGGTGAACGCGGTCGGCGGGGGCTGCTCGCCCTTCTGGAGCGCCGCGCGTTCCGTCTCCAGGCGTTGGTGGGCATCCTTCAGAACCTTGGCTAGTTGCCCGTTCTCCGCCCAGTGGCGCATCCGGTCGTGGACGTGGTCGAACTCGATGCGGTGGACGTCCGACTCTTTGCGTAGTGCGTGCTGTTCCTCGTCCGGGGAGAGGTGGTGGAGCTTATGGTTCGCGTCTTCCGGCTTCGGCAGCGGACGCCGGTCGTGGTCGGTGGCGTGGTTGGCGTCCGACATGTGGGTGTCGTGGGCGCCTTGGTTGTGGTTTTGGTCGGGGGCGTGGGTGTTCGGCTCGGTGCTGTGGTGGTTGCTGTTGTGGTTGGGGTCGGTGTTGTGGGTGTTGGGCTGCTGCTCGTGGTGGTTTTCGGGGTTGTTCTCGTGAGGGCTTTGGTTGTGGTTCTCGTTGTGCGGTGTCGAGTGGTTGACGTGGTGAGAGCCGGTCTCCGACATGTGCGTGTCGCCGTCACCATCGAGCTTGTTGCGCTTGGGCTCCGGGTGCTGCGGTTCCCAGTCCATGCCTTCCGGCGACCGCTCGCGCTTGAACGGACCCTGGTTGCCCGGGTGCTGGTTGTGCGCCGGGTTCATGCCCGGGTTGCTGGGCGGGGGTGTAGCGCCGTGCCGGTGCTCGGGGCCGCCTGAGTGGGATTCCGGGGCCCCCGCCGGGTGGTGGCTGCCGCCGTGCTGCTGGTTCGGGACGTGTTGCTGCGGCTGGTGTTGTGGGTGCGGTTGCTGTGCGTGCTGAGGCTGCTGGTGGTGTTGCTGCTGTGGGTACGGCTGGTGGTGTGGGGGTTGTTGCGCGTGCGGCTGCTGCGGGTGCTGCACGTTGGGGTGCTGCGGCTGCGGCTGCGGCTGGTGGTGCTGGTTGGGGCCCGGGGTGTGCTGTTGGGGGTAGGGCTGGTGCGGCTGTTGGTTCTGGTGCGGCTGTTGGTACGGGTTGTGCTGCGGTTGCTGGCCCTGGTGTTGCTGATACGGGTTCTGAGGGTGCTGCTGCTGGGGCTGTTGGTAGGGGTTGTGCTGTTGGTGTTGCTGCGGCTGGTGTTGGCCGTACTGGGGCTGCTGGTGTTGCTGCTGCGGGTACGGCTGGTTGTGCTGGGGCTGCTGGGTGTGTGGCTGCGGCTGAGGCTGTTGTGCGTGGGGTTGGGGCTGTTGGTACGGGTTGTGTTGCGGCTGCTGGCCCTGGTGCTGCTGGTACGGGTTTTGGGGTTGGTGTTGGCCGTACTGCTGTTGCTGCGGGTGTTGTTGCTGCCCGTGCTGCTGCCCCTGCTGTTGTTGTTGATTGTGTTGGGGGTACGGCTGCTGCTGCCCGTGCTGCGGCTGTTGTTGTGGCTGCTGCTGGTGGGGCTGTTGGCCGTACTGGGGGTGTTGCTGCTGTTGGGGGTGGGGCTGGTTTTGCTGGGGGTGTTGTTGCTGTTGCTGTTGGGGGTGGTGCTGTTGGCCCTGGCCCTGGCCCTGGTTGTTGTGGTGGGCGGCGGTGGGGTCGAAGGGCTGGCGGTTGCCGTCGAGGGTGAGGTGCCAGACGCCCTCGGCGTTGGTGTGGATCGGCTTGTGGCTGATCTCGCCGGTCTGGCTGTCGACCCACACGACCTTGCCGTTGTGGTTGACCGCGTTGAAGACGTGGGCGCCGCCGCCCGAGCCGTCCGCGTTCTTCGGCCACGTCACCAGGACGGCCGAGGCCGAGCCGTGGCCCGACTTCTGGAGCTCGTGGGCGATGTTGTTGTAGCTCTCGTGGGCGTTCTGGCCCGAGTGGCGGAAGTTGGTGCCGGCCCACTTCTGGATGTTGTTGGTGCCGTCGCGTTCACCGCTGGCGCGGTCCAGGTTGCCGTGTGCGTCGCTGTCGTAGGTGCGTACCGCCGAGACCTGGGGGTTGCCGTACCAGGACTCGATGAACGAACGGGTGCAGTCGGCACAGTTGTTGGACCGGCCGGGCACCGTCGGGCCGCCGTCGTTCTGGTACTTGGCCCACGGCTGGAACGGGTCGGCGTGCACCTGTGGGGTGCCGTCCGGGTTCCGCGGGAAGTTGTGCTCCAGCGCCTGCTGGTCGTGCGGGAACGGCGAATACAGGCCGCCGGGGTGGTGGTTGAGGCTCGCCCGGACGCCGTTCAGGTTCGGCTTCGGGGGGTGCTGCTGCTCCTGCTGTTGGTGCTGATCCTGGGGGTGCTGAGGCTGCTGCTGGTGATGGTCCTGCGGCTGCTGTTGGTGCTGACTGTGTTGCTGTTGCTGTTGCTGTTGCTGCTGATGCGGGGCTTGCTGTTGGTCGTGTTGCTGCTGGTTTCCCTGCTGGGGGTGGTGGCTCTGCGGGGTGGGCTGTTGGGGATGCTGAGCCTGGTGCTGTTGGTGAGGCTGCTGCTGGTGGTGTTGAGGGTTCTGTTGGGGATGTGACTGTTGGTGGGGCTGCTGTGGCTGTGGCTGGTGGTGCTGGTCCTGGTGTTGCTGTGGGTGTTGGGGCTGGTGCTGGCCTTGACCCTGGTGGTTTTGCGGGTGCTGCTGAGGGTTGGGGGAGTGCGGCTGCCCCTGGTGCTCCTGGGAGTTGGAGTTCGGGCGGTGGTCCTCGGGCCGGGACGTTTCCGGACGCTTGGCGTCGGGGCGATGCTCAGGCTGCTCGGGACGGTGGTTCGACTGCTCGGGGCGATGTTCGGGTTGCTCGGGGCGGTGCTCCGGCTGGTGGTCCTGCGGACGTTGGGTGGGGTGGTCGTCCTTGGGGTGGTTGCTCTGCGCGTCCGGGTGCGGGGCGTCGGGGTGTTGGGCCTTGGGAACGTCCGGGTGCGGGGTGTTGGGGTGCTCCGGCTTGGCGCCGTTGGCGTCCGGACGCGGGGAATCCGGATGGGGCGATTCCGGACGCGGGGAGTCCGGACGCGGCTGCTTGGTTTCCGGGTGGTGCTGGTTGGCGTCCGGGCGCGGCTGCTGGGATTCCGGGTGTTGGGTGGGCTGGGGGTGCTTGGTGTCCGCGTGGGGCTGGTTCGCGTCCGTGTGGGGCTGGTTGTGGGGCTGGTTCGGGTGGGGCTGGGGGGTCGGCCGGTTCGTGGTGGGCTCGGGGCGTTGTTGCCGGGAGCCGTCGCGGCCGGACTGGGAGCCGTTGGGGAGGCGGTTAGGGCCCTGCGCGGTGGGGGTGTTGGTGCGGGAGTTCTCCGGTCGCGGGGTGTTGGCCGAGCGTTCCGGGGAGCGCTGTTGGGGAACGTCGCGGGTCGGCTGGGAACCGTCCGGGCGGCGGTTGGGCTGGCTGGGACCGTCGGCCGTCGGGCGGGCGGACGAGGAGTGCGGAGCGCTCGCCCCCGATGCGCCGGCGCCGCCACCGTGGTTGGGGACGGAGGTGGGCATGCCCATCATCGGGCCGGAGGTGGGCGCAGAGCCCTGCGACGACTGGGGCGAACTGGTTCCGGAATTCGGGGTGTTCGGGCCGCCAGTTGCGGTGTCGGCGTGCTGGGTGGGGGGCGGCGCGGTCATGGTGTCGGCGGACTGGGTGCGCACGGTGGTGTCGTGGTCGTCGCCGGCATGGGGCATGGGGTCGCCCGGTGCGGGATCGCGGTGCTGGGTGGGCTGTTGGCTCGTCGTGTGCTGAACGGGCGCACCCTGGGTGGGTATGCCCATGTGCGGCATGGAGGGGCGGCTGCCCATGCCGGCTCCGCCGGAGGAGGAGTTGGACGAGTCCGCGTGGTCGCTGCCGTTGCCGTGGTTGCCGTTGCCGTTGCCGCTGGTGTTGTCGTGGCTGCCGCCGTTGCCGCTGCCGGTACCGCCGTCGTGGGGCGGGGGCGAATGGGGGGTGGGGGACGGCGACGGTTCGGAGCTGGAGCCCTGGACGCCGTGCGCGGGCCCGTCGTGGGTGGGGGAGTTGGACGGGGTGGGGGCGTTGTGCTCCGGAGTGGGGTGGGTGCTGACGGGGCCGACGTGATGGGGGCTTGGGCTCTGGTTGGGGGTGGGGTGGTTGCCCTGTGCGTGGGGGGTGTGGTCAGGGGTGGGGTGGGTGGTGACCGAGTCGGGGGGGCGCGTTCGGGGTCGGGTGGGTGCCGACGCCGCCGTCCGGGTGCGTCGACTGCGGGGTGTGGTCCTGCGCTGGGTGGTTGTCCTGCGGCGGGTGGTTGCCCTGTGCGTCCGGGGTGTGGTCGGAGGTGGGGTGAGAGGTGCCGGAGTCCGGAGCGTGGTCCGGGGTGGGGTGGTTCCCGGTGGAGTCAGGGGTGGGGTGGTTGCTGACCGGGTCCGGGGCGTGCTCGGGGGTCGGGTGCGTGCTGACCGGGTCCGGGGTGGGGTGGTTGCCCTGCGCGTCGGGGGTGTGGTTCTGCGGCGGGTGGTTGTCCTGCGGCGGGTGGTTGCCCTGTGCGTCCGGGGTGTGGTCGGGGGTGGGGTGGGTGGTGACCGAGTCGGGGTGGGGCGCGTTCGGGGTCGAGTGGGTGCCGACGCCGTCGTCCGGGTGCGCTGAGTGGGGGGCGTTGTCCGGGGTGGGGTGGGTGCTGACGGGGCCGACGTTGTGTGGGCTCGGGCTTGGGTTCTGGTCCGGGGTGGGGTGGGTGCTGACGCCGTCGGGGTGGCCGGAGTTCGGGTTGTGGCCCGAGTCGGAGGGGGAACCACCGTGGCCGGATTCGGGCGTCGAGCCCGTGTTGGGGGAGTGGGCCCCGGAGTACGGGTCGTGGTTGGCGCCGCCCTGGAAGCCCTCGTCGAACGGGGTGCGGTGTGCCGCGTCCGGTAGCGGTTGGGGCGTGGGCCTGGCGTGGTCGCCACCGGAACCGGAACCGGATCCTGAACCGGAACCCGATCCGGACCCGGACCCGGACCCAGTACCGGACCCGGAGTTGTTGTGCTCGGGGGTGGTGGAGGGGCCGTCGCCCGGGCGCGGAGCATGGGACGGGTTGTCGGAGCCCGAGCCCGAGCCCGAACCTGAGCCGCCGTGATCGCTCGCGCCGGAGCCGGAGCCGGAGCCGCTGCCCGAGCCGGAGTGCTCGCCGGTTCCGGAGCCGGAGCCGGAGTGTCCGCCGGAACCGGAGCCCGATCCGGAACCGGACCCAGACCCGGACCCAGACCCCGCACCCGAGCCGCTCCCGCCGCCGGAGCCGCCGTGCTCCCCGCCGCCGGAGCCGGCCCCTGAGCCGGAACCCGACCCGGCCCCCGAACCCGAACCGCCGTGTTCCCCGCTGCCGCTGCCGCTGCCGCCGTGTTCGCCGTCGCCGCCGTGCTCGCCGCCGCGGCCCGCCGCGTGGTCCAGGCCGCCGCGGGCGTGCTGGCCGGCCTTGCCGCCCAGGGCGTCGCGGAAGTTGGTGCCGAGGTTCTCGCCGGTGTTCTTGAGGGAGTCCGTGGCGGAGTCGGTGCCCGTTTTGAGGCTGCGGTTGACGTCGAACCCGTTCTGGGCGCCGAACGACATGTTGACGCCCTGGGCGATGGCGTCGGAGATCATCGCCTGGAGCGCGTCCATGGCCGGCTGCTTGACGGTGTTCACGATCGCCTCGACCAGTGCGTCGCGCGCTTCCTTGAGGATGCGACGGACGATGAGGCGAGTGACTTGTGTGGCGCCGGCCGCTGCGACTTCGGAGAGCCCGAAGGTGAACGGTGCGGCCGCCTGGGCCGCGATGATCTCCGCCGCGAGGATCGCCAACTGGGCGATCACCGCGACTTTCATCCCGACGATGATCACCGACCCGCCGTCCATCGCGACGGCGATCAACTCGGCCGCCTCACGGGCGTCGTTGAGGTAGCCGTTGCCGCCGTCGGAGAACTTGTCCCAGGTCTTGCTGAACCCGTCGATGCTGTCGCCGCTGTTCGCCGACAGGACGTTGCCGGCGGCGGTGACGCCCTCCGACTGGAGTTGTTCCACCGCGTTCGCGAACTCCCGCCACTGGCTGGCGGACTCGTTCATCTTGTCCTCGTCGCCCGTCGGCCAGTCGTAGCCGAGCATTTGGAGGACCCACTCCAGCCAATCCGGCAGCATCATTGACATTGGGAATCCCCCGTAGGACGGCGAAGCGGTGGGTGAGGTGCGGACGGCGGTCGCGCGCCCCGCCGGGGGCGAAGTGCACGGGTGCCGTGGGCAGTTGGGCAGGCAGGTGGTTCAGGTCGGTCAGGTCGTGATGGCCACTCGGGCCGGTGAGCGGTGTCCCGCCGCCGGCCGCCACGCAGCGGGACGGCTGGGGCGGACGGGACGAACGGGAAGATCGCGCCCGATGAGGTGGTGAGGCAGGACGGGCGCGGTGGTGGGCTCAGGCCCCGACGTTGGGGCGCTTGAGGGCGCTGATTTCCTTGCTCTCAGCTTCCTCGTTGGCGACGTGCTGCTGCATCAGGGCGTGGGTGAAGTCCTCGTTGCCCTCATGGTTGTCGGCCATGGTGTTCAACCCGCCGCCGATCTCCTGGAGTTTGGCGGCGAGGTGACCCATGGACTCGTACATGCCGTCGCGCAGGCCCTCGTAGACGACGCCGAACTTGGAGCCGATGTCGTCGTCGCCCCAGGGGGGCACGTCCTTGCCTTCGAGGTCAGTCAGACCGTTCTTCAGCTTCTCGACGGCGTTCTGATAGCGCTCGCCGATGTTGGTGAAGGCGCTGCCGCCCGACTTCAGTGACGGTACGTCTGCTTGCAGACCGTCGCCGGCCATTGCCGTTCCCCCCGCTCAGAGCTCGTTACATACCGTTGGGTCGTGGGTAAATTCTAGTCGCGCCGTTCAACTATCCATCAAGGCGCTTGTGTCACAGGGCCGTCACTGTTAAGTCGTCGTGCCGGCTGCATCCATGACCGTCATGTCACCCACACATCTGTTGCGCCCGTTGTGCCCACTCGTGTCGTGCCCACGTACGGACGGGTGGCGGGTGGCGGGTGACGGCGATGGGCGTTGGTCTCGGGTCGCGCCCGTCACGCCGTTCCGGGGCGGTACCACTGGCGGTAGACCGCGATGGCCGATTCCGGGGGGAAGTTGGGCACTGTGGTCACATCGCCGTTGGCCTTGGTGAGCACGATGTTGGTGCCGCCGGGGTTGGCGGGCGGGGCGGTGGGGTCCTCCGGGGCGGGCCAGCCGGCGTGGATGAGGTAGCCCTCGGCGAATTCGTGGACGAAGAGGGAGACCGGGCCGCCCGGTGAGCCGACCGGCGGGAAGTAGGCGCTGCCGATCTCCCGGGCGTGCTCGGCGGAGGTCGGGATCACCTTGGGCGGGGTGGCGCCGGGCTGTTGGCCGGGGACGGCACTCGGCGGGTACGGCGGCGGCACGGGCGGCTGGCCGCCGGTGGCTCCCTCCGGGGCTCCCGCGTTGCCGCTCGCGTTGCCGCCGTGGCTGGCGCCCGCGCCGCCGGCCGGAGTGCCGGATGCGGAGTCCGTCATGGAGGTCCCTCCCGTGTTGCCTGCTTGGTCACGTCGACTGCCTTGACGTGAGGTCACACCGGAGTCAAGGCCAAGTCAGAGCCCCGGCTCTGGACCCCCGGTCAACTTAGTCGACGCTCTGCGAGCGTACGTGGTTCACCTGCGCGGATGGTACGTGGGAGGGGTGGGAGCGATGGCGCTGGTGGGGAAAGGGTGGGGTGTTGTGGCGACTTGGGTGGATCGGTCGGTTCGGTCGGTTCGTCGATTCAGTGGCTTTGTTCCCTTCCTGTCATGTCCTGTCGCCGGCTGTCCCTACCGGTCCCCGAAGGGGGCGTCATCCGGTGGGTGTTGTAGGCGGGAGGTGCGGTCGGCGTCCCGGGTGCGATGGGCGTCCGGGAGTTCCGGGAGCTCCGTGGGCCCCGTGGGCTCCTCCAGGGTGCGGAGGGCGAACCACAGCTCCATACGGGCGTCGGGGGCGTCCAGGTCGGTGTCCAGGAGGGCGGCGATGCGGGTGATGCGTTGGCGGACGGTGTTGCGGTGGACGCCCAGGGCGGTGGCCGTGCGGTCCCAACTTCCGTGAAGGGCGAGCCAGTTGTGGAGGGTGGTGAGGAGGGGAGGGGAGTCGAGGAGGGGGGAGAGGAGGGACCGGGCGTGGTGGTGGGCGTCCGTGGGGTCGATGAGGGTGCGGACGCCGGGCGGGTCGGCGGCGTGATGGCGTACGGCACCGGTGCGGCGGGCGAGGGCGCGGCGGAGGGCGGTCGCGGCGTGCCGGTCGGCGGTGGGCAGTTCGGCCACCGGGACGGGGGCGCTGATGCCCAGCGTCCAACCGGGGAGGGCGACTGGCGCGCGGTCGGCGGATGCGTGGTCGGCCGGGACGAGGGCGCGTAGGGCGCTGCCCGGGGGCGGATCCGCGGCCACCAGCGGGGTATTGAGCGCGGCGGCCAGGGTGGCCGGTGTGCCGGGGGTGTCCCGACGGGGCGCGGCGTGGACGACGGTCCAGAGGGGAGGGCCGAGGAGTGGGGCGATGTCGGCCGGGCGGGCGCCGAGGAGGAGGTGGGCCAGGGCCGCGGCGAGTTCGGCGCCGGGCGGGCCGCCGGGGGCGTCGGCGCCGGTGATGGTGGTGGCGGCGGAGGGGCTGGTGATCAGAGAGAGGAGGACGGCGGCGACGCCGGCGATGGTGTGCGCGGGCGGGTCGTCGGGGCCGGTGGCGACCACCAGGGCGAGCCCCTGCTGGCCAGGTGTCCGCCCCGCTACCCCTCGCTCGTTCGCTGCCCCTCTCCCGTTGGCCACCGCCCGTTCCCCGTTGGCCGCTCCGCTCCCGTTGGCCGCCCTGTCCCCCTCCGCGGCTGCTCTCCTCTTCGGCCAACCCTGGCCTCCCGTAAGGCCGTAGGCGGTCAGGTGGGTGCCCGGGAGGGAGTCGGCGGCCGAGGCGGGGCCGTCGGCGGCGACCACGCCGGCCAGGCGGACGGCGGCGGCCCGGCAGGCGGCTGCGGGGAGTGCCCCGGCCGAGCCGTGTTCGGTGCCGTCGGGGGTGAGCAGCGCGGCCCAGCCGTGCGCGTGGCGGGCCAGCGCGCGGAGCACCGCGGTCGCCGGCTCCGGGCGGGCGGCGGCCGCGGCCAGGGCGCGCTGGGCCTCGCCGATCCGGGTCAGTTCGCGGTGCCGGGCCTCGGTGACGGCCTGCCAGACGGCGCTCTCCACGGCCGTGAACGGCGTCCCCTCCGGGACCTCGACGAGCGGCAGCCCGTGCCGTTCGCAGGCGTCCACCAGGGCGCGCGGGACGGTCCGGTGCACCGGCGCGATCCCGAAACCGAGGGCGGCGGCTCCGGCCGCGACCGTACGGGCGGCATAGCCGTCCAGGTAGGCGTCGAGGGCGTCGCCGTCCCCGGCGGCCACCGCCTCGGCCAAGTGGACACCGGCGGTCAACAGCAGCTCGCCGCCCAGGAGATACGGCACCGGGTCGGCCATCTCCGAGGTGTGCACCCAGTGGAGCGTCACGCCCTCGCGGGGGCCGGCCAGTTGGCGCAGACCCAGGTCCCTACGGGCCAGCAGGCCCGCCAGGGGGACCGGCGGGGTGGACGGCGGGGGGAGCGGGCGCGGCATGTGCGGATCCTCCACGTAAGGGGCGTCGGAGTGGAGGAAACGTACACTTCAGCGTCGCCCGCGCGCCTCCTAGGGTCAACGCCCGAGACGGGATGTCCCCACCGCCCCGCTCGCAACTCCCCTCCCTCACATCCACAGGTGCAACACCTCCGCCCTCCCCCTCTCCCCTTGGCGCAGCTCGCAGGCAACTGGAAGGGACGGCCCATGGCTGTCGACTACGCGGTGATCGTTCTCTACTTGGCCGGCATGCTCGGTATGGGCTGGTGGGGCATGCGGCGCGCCACCTCCAAGAGTGACTTCCTGGTCGCCGGGCGCCGCCTCGGCCCCGCGATGTACTCCGGGACCATGGCCGCGATCGTGCTCGGCGGCGCCTCCACCATCGGCGGCGTCGGCCTCGGTTACCAGTACGGGCTGTCCGGGGCCTGGATGGTCTTCACCATCGGCCTCGGGCTGTTGGCCCTGAGCATCTTCTTCTCGGCCCGGATCGCCCGGCTGAAGGTCTACACCGTCTCCGAGATGCTGGACCTGCGCTACGGCGGCGCCGCCGGGATCATCTCCGGCGTGGTCATGTGGGCGTACACCCTGATGCTCGCGGTGACCTCGACCATCGCCTACGCGACCATCTTCGACGTCCTCTTCGGGCTGGACCGCACGCTGGCGATCGTCCTCGGCGGGGCGATCGTGGTGGCCTACTCGACGCTCGGCGGGATGTGGTCGATCACCCTGACCGACATGGTGCAGTTCGTCGTCAAGACGATCGGGGTGCTGCTGCTCCTGCTGCCGCTCGCCGTCATCAAGGCGGGCGGCTTCGCGGGGCTCGTGTCCCAGTTGCCGGCCGACTACTTCGCCCCGTTGGGCATCGGCGGCCGCACCGTCTTCACCTATGTGCTGATCTACTCCTTCGGGATGCTGATCGGGCAGGACATCTGGCAGCGGGTGTTCACCGCGCGCAGCGACCGGGTGGCGCGCCTGGGCGGCACCGCGGCCGGCACGTACTGTCTGGTGTACGCGCTGGCGGGGGCGGTCATCGGTACCGCGGCCAAGGTCCTCTACCCCCAACTGGGCAGCCCGGACGACGCGTTCGCGACGATCGTGAAGGACGCGCTGCCGGTGGGGGTGCGCGGCCTGGTGCTGGCGGCCGCGCTGTCGGCGGTGATGTCGACGTCGTCGGGGGCGCTGATCGCCTGCGCCACGGTGGCCAACAACGACATCTGGGCGCGGGTGCGGCGGCTGCGGTCGCCGGGACCGCTGCGCCCGCGCCACGAGGCCCCTGACCCCCACGAGGCCCCTGACCCCCAGGAAGCCGCGCGGCCCCGCCAAGACCCCCGACCCCATGACGAGGTGCGCGGCAACCGGCTGTTCATCCTCTTCATGGGCGTCGCGGTGATCGTCATCGCGATCGCGCTGAACGACGTCGTCGAGGCGCTCACCCTCGCCTACAACCTCCTGGTGGGCGGTCTGTTGGTGCCCATTCTCGGGGGGCTGCTGTGGCGGCGCGGCAACGCCGCCGGGGCGCTGGCCGCGGTGGCGGTCGGCGGGCTGACCGTCGTCGGCCTGATGGTCGCCCTCGGGGTGCTCGCCAACGAGCCCATCTACTACGGGCTGATCGCCTCCCTCGTGGCCTACGTGGCGGTCAGCCTGGCCACCCGTCCCACGGACGCGGCGATCCTGGCGGCCTGGCAGGAGCGGCTGAGCCCGTCGGCCCCCGCCGCGTCGAGCGCCCCGGGCCCGTCCGGCAACTGACCACAACGACACGGAGAGAGCACCCCATGAGCACCGCCCCGACCCCCGCCCCCACGACCGTGCCGCCCCTCACGCCCCGTACAGGTGGCGACCTGGTGATCGAGTCGCTCACCGCGCTCGGCGCCGACACCGTCTTCGGGCTGCCTGGCCAGCACGCGCTCGGCCTGTTCGACGCGCTCCGGCGCGCGCCCGGCGTGCGGTACGTGGGGCTGCGGGTGGAGAACAACGCGGGCTTCGCCGCCGACGCCTACGCGCGGACCACCCGCGGGGTCGCGCCGCTGCTGGTCTCCACCGGTCCCGGCGCGCTGCTGACGCTGCCCGCGCTCCAGGAGGCGGCCGCCGGCTCGGCCGCCGTCCTGGCCATCGGCAGCCAGGTGCCGGTGGCCGGGCTCGGCGGCGGCCGCCACGGCTATCTGCACGAACTCGTCGACCAGCCGGCCGCGTTCCGGCCCGTGGTCAAGTCCGTGCACACGGTGCGTACGGCCTCCCAGATCCCGTCCGCGGTGGCCGCGGCGTGGGAGTCGGCGCTGAGCGCCCCGCACGGGCCGGTGTGGCTGGAGATCCCGCAGGACGTCCTCCTGGCACCGGTCGACGTCCCGGTGGTCGCCGAACTGGCCGCCTCCCCAAGGACATTGGCGCCGCGCCCGGAGGTGATCGCCGAGGCGGCCCGGCGGCTGGGCGCGGCCCGGCGGCCGGTGGTGCTGGCCGGCGGTGGGGTGGTGCGCGCCGGCGCGGAGGGTGAACTGCTGGCACTGGCCGAACGGTTGCGGGCGCCGGTGGCGACCACCTTCGGGGGCAAGGGCGCCTTCCCGTGGGAGCATCCGCTCTCCCTCCAGTCCTGGTTGGAGGACCGGTACGCCACCGACTTCCTGGAGGAGGCGGACGTCCTCCTGGTGGTCGGTTCGGGGCTCGGCGAACTCTCGTCGAACTACCACACGTTCCGGCCGCGCGGCCGCGTCCTCCAGATCGAGGCCGACCTCGGGAAGCTGGAGTCCAACCACGCCGCGCTCGGCATCCACGCGGACGCCCGCGCGGCGCTGGCCGCACTGCTGGCGGAGCTCCCGGAGCCGGGCCAGGACCCATGGCCGGAGCGGCTCCCGGAACAGCCGCCGCAGCGACTCCAGGGTCCGGGCCCCGATGCGCCGTCCCCCGAAGCCGCCGTCGCCGCACTGTTGGAGCGGGTGCGCGGCCGGCTGGACGGGCAGCGGCTCGACCTGGAGCGGGAGGCCCTCGCCGCGGTGCGCGCGGCGCTGCCCGACACCGCGGTGAGCTGCTGGGACATGACGATCCTGGCGTACTGGGCCTGGTCGGCCTTCGACCCGCGGCGGAGCAACGCGTTCCACTCCGCGCAGGGCGCCGGCGGCCTCGGCTACGGCTTCCCGGCGGCGCTGGGCGCGGCCCTCGCCGCCCCGGACCGCCCGGTGTTGGCGGTCTCCGGCGACGGCGGCGCGATGTACTCGCTCGCCGAACTGGCCACCGCGCGCCAGTACGACCTCCCGGTGACCTGGCTCATCGTGGACGACGGCGGCTACGGCATCCTGCGGGAGTACATGACCGACGCGTTCGGCGCGACCGCGGCCGAGGCCACCGAGCTGACCCGGCCGGACTTCGTGGCGCTGGCGGAGTCGTTCGGGGTGCCGGCGGTCCGGACGGACCCGGAGCGGCTCGGCGCGGACCTGGCGGCGGCGCTGGCCGCCCCCGGCCCCTCGGTCGTCGTCCTGCCGGCCCGGCTGCGGATGTTCGCCCCCACGCACCTGCCGGACTGACGCCGGGGGCAGCACCGGGCGCCAGGCGGGGGGCTCCGAAGGGAGAAGAAAAACCGGACCCGGAGACGAGGTCTACCGGGCCCGGAGGTGTGGCGGCGCGTTACGCCCCCACGCGCCCCTGCACCAGTTGGGAGAGCGCGGCGTGCACCTCGTCGACCGACCGTTCCGGCTGGAACGACTGCCAGTCCAGCGCGGCGACCAGCACCATGCCCAACAGGGCGGACGCGGTGAGCGGGACGTCGAGTTCGTCGCTCAACTCACCGGAGCGCACGGCGTCCTGGAGGACCGACTCGACCACCGCTAGGGCGCGGCCCCGTACGGAGGTGAGGGTGGCGCGCCAGGTGCGGTTGGTGCGCCAGAGTTCGGCGACGTAGAGCTGGGTGAGGGCGGGGGAGCCGGCGATGAAGTCCAGGCCGGCGCGGATCATCGCGTCGAGGGCGTCGACCCGGGTGCCGCCGCCGGCGACGGTGCCATCGGCGGCGGTGCGCAGGGAGGCGGCGAGCAGGTCGACGCCGTCCCGCAGGAGTTCCTCGTAGAGGACGTTCTTGCTGCTGAAGTTGTAGTAGACGGTGCCCTTGGCGACGCCGGCGCGGTCCGCGATCTCGTCGACGGTGGTGGCGGAGAAGCCCTGTTCGGCGATGAGGGTGACGGCGGCGTCGAAGAGCCGGCGCCGGGTCGAGGCACGGCGGGAGGCCGCGGGGGCGACGCCGGTGACGGCGCCGCCCCCGCTCCCGGAGCGGGTGCTCACAGGCTGAGCTCCGGGTGCAGGTCCTTCATCCGGACCACCTGGCGGCTGCGGGCCGCGAGGGCGGTCAGGGCCAGCGCGCCGAGCGTGAACGCGGCGAGCACGATGCTGCCCTGCCAGACGATGTCCAGGTCGCCGCCGGTGATCAGCCGTCGGAGGCCGTCGACGACGTAACTCATCGGCAGGAGCGGGTGCATGAAGGAGAAGAAGCCCGGGCTGGTCTGCACCGGGTAGGTGCCGCCCGCCGAGGTGAGCTGGAGCATCAGGATGACCAGCGTCAACACCCGGCCCGCCGGGCCGAAGAAGGCGCTCAGCAACTGGATGACGGCAGTGAAGCAGGCCGTCGCCAGCATCAGGAAGCCGATGGTGGCGCCCGCGCGCTCCATCTCCAGGCCGAGGGCCCAGTGCAGCACGGCCATCAGGGCCAGCACCTGGACGACGCCGATGGCGAACGCCGGCAGCCAGGAGCCGAGCGCGATCCGCCAGCCGGGCGCGCCCGCGGCCAACGCCCGCTTGCCGAGCGGCGCCAGCAGCATGTACGCGACCATCGCGCCGACCCAGAGGGACAGCGGGATGAAGTACGGGGCGAGGCCGGTGCCGTAGTTGGGCGCCTTGTGCATGGACTTGGCGGCCAGCTTGACCGGGTCGGACATCACGTCGGTCCGGTCGTCGCGGTCCTTCTTGTCGTAGTCCGGGATCTTGGCGACGCCGCTGTGCAGGCCGCTGGCCAACTGGTTGGCGCCGTCCTTGAGCTGGTAGAGCCCACCGCTGAGCTTCTCGGCGCCGTCGTGGGCGGTGCCGAGGCCGTCGTGCAACTGACCGGCGCCGTTGGCGAGGTCGCCGGCGCCCTTGTGGAGCTGGCCCGCGCCGTTGGCGAGGTCGCCGGCGCCCTTGTGGAGCTGGCCCGCGCCGTTGGCGAGGTCGCCGGCGCCCTTGTGGAGCTGACCGGCGCCGTTGGCGAGGTCGCCGGCGCCGTTGGAGAGGGTGCCCAGGCCGTTGGCGAACTGGCTGGCGCCGTCGGCGACCTTGTGGGCACCGGCGTTGAGCTGATTCAGCTTGGCCAGCTGGCCGTCCGCGTTCTTCACGACGTCCGGCACCTGGTCGGCGACCATCTGGGCGCCCTGGTGCACGTCGCGGAGCTGGGTGCGCAGGCGGCTGAGGTCGATGCCGGCGACGGCCTTGTTCAGCTGCTTGGCGTCGTTGGCGGTGTCGGTGGCGTCGCTCGCGTCCTGCTTCATCTTGGCGCAGTTGGCTTCGGAGTTGCCGCCCGTGCACTGCGCCGCGTAGAGCGACTGGTAGTTGTCGGCGGTCTTCTGCGTTCCCGCCGCGACCTTGGGGGCATTGGTCAGCCTGCCGAGGAAATCGTCGAGGTCCTGGGTCACGTTGGCGACGACCTGCGCGAACTTGGCGACCTTCTCGCCGTGCTCCTTCAGGAAGGGCAGGTCCTTCTTGGCAACGCCGTCAACCGTGTCGACGAGTTGCTGAGTGCCGTCCGCGACCTGGCTCGCGCCCTGGCTGAGTTCCTTGGCCTTGGAAGCGGCCTGCGCGGCGCCGTTGCTCAGGTCTCCCGCGCCCTTGTCCAGCTTGCCGGCGCCGTTGCTCAGGTCTCCCGCGCCCTTGTCGATCTTGCCCGCGCCGTTGCTCAGGTCCCCCGCGCCCTTGCCCAGCTTGCCGGCGCCGTTGCTGAGGTCGCCGGCGCCCTTGTCCAGCTTGCCGGCGCCGTCGTTCAACTTGTTCAGGCCGTCGGCGAGTTCGCCGGACTTCTGGCTGGCGGTCCCCAGCCCGTCATCCACCTTGCCCGCCCCGTCGGCGGCCTTGGCGGTCTCGTCGTGCAGGTCCGAGAACGACACGAAGATCTTGTCGAAGAAGGCCCGGGTGGACTTCGCCGACGTCTTGGCGCGGATCTCCGAGAACACCGTCTTGGAGATGGAGCCGACGATGTAGTTGTTGGCGTCGTTGGTGCGCACCTGGAGCGCGCCGGTCTGCGGTTCGTTGCCGCCGCTGGAGGCGATCTTCTGGCTGAAGTCCTTGGGGACGGTCAGCGAGAGGTAGTACTTGCCCTGCTCCAGGCCCTTGGCGGCGTCCTTGGAGCTGACCTCCTTCCAGTCGAACGTCTTGCTGTCCTTGACGTTCGACGCCAGGTCGGCACCGGCGGTCAGCTTCTTGCCGTCGGAGGTGGCGCCCTGGTCCTCGTTGACCAGCGCGACCGGGATCTTGTCCAGCCGCGCGTACGGGTCCCAGAAGGAGCAGAGGTAGAGCGCTCCGTACAGCAGCGGGATCAGCATCAGGGCGACGAGGCCGAGGCGGGGGAGTGTGCCCCTGCCGAAGCGCCTGAGCTCAAGCGCGGCCAGTTTCGGCGAACGCATGCGCCGCTTCCTCCTCGTGGGTTTCGGGCTGGTGGGTCTCGGGGGTGGCGGCCGCGGCGGTCGACACGACCAGGGCGTCCGCCGGGGCGTCGGAGGCGACGGCGACCACGGTGGTGCCGGTCAACGCCACGTCCCGCAGCAACTGCCAGGCGGCGGCGCGCTCTTCGGACGACAGCTTCAGGTCGAGGTCGTCGACGGCCAGCAGGCGCGGCTGGTGCATCGCCGCGAGCGCCACCGACAGGCGCAGCGCCTCCAGTCGCTCCAGGTCGCGGACGCAGGTCCGCAGGCCCTTGGGCAGGGTGTCCGGGTCGAGGCCGGCGGTCGCCAGCGCGGCGTCGACCAGGGCCCGGGTGGCCTCCTTGCGGCGGCGGCCCCACAGGGGCGTGCCGCGGTGGCCCAACAGGGCCTGTTCCTGGAGGTGTTCGGCGACGGTGAGGGCCGGTTCGAGGTCGGCGACGCCGGGCACGTGCGCGACCGCGGTGCGGCTGCGGACCGCTCCCATCCGCTTGGGCAGCGGGAAGCCGGCGACCGCGGCGGCGCCCGCGGTGAGCCGCATCCGTCCGGTGAGCGCGAGCAGCAGGCAGGTGCGGCCGGAACCGGACGGTCCCTGCACGGCGATCAGCGACCCGGGGTCCGCGGTGATGTCGACGCCTCTGAAGGCCCACCCGCGTGGGCCCTTCACTCCGATTCCCCGGGCGTTGACGGCCGCCCCCTGACGGGTGGTCTCCACAACCCCTCCTTTTGATCTGACTGGTCAGTCTAAAAGTGTGCCGTACGCGGGCCCTCGTTGACCAATCGGGGGCGGCGCACGGCCGGAAATCGACGGTCCGGCCGGAAGTCGACGAATCCGCGGGGAAACGGGTGACCGCAGGGACGGTCGGGCCATAGGGTGCGCAGACGTCGGTCAGAGCCGAGGCTGGGTCCGGGCCGCAGACGCGGCCCGGGCGCGCGGGGACGGAGAGCCATGGACCACACGGAGCGGACGCCGCACCACCACGACCACGCCGCCGTCGGACGCATACCGTCGGCCCCTCGCACCGACCCCCGCCGCCCGCGCGGCCCGCTCGCCGCACTGCTCGCCGGCACGCTGGTCGCGGCCCTCGCCCCCGCCGCCCCGGCCGTCGCCGCGGACCGCCCGCCCACCGCCGACGGCGCCCAGCGCTCCTGCACCGCCCCCGGTTGGGCCGCCACCGCCACCTCCCCCGAAGCCACCGGCGACTACCACGCCTACGTCGGCAACGGCTACCTCGGCGGACGGGTGCCGCCCAACGGGACGGGCTACGCCGCCCCCGGAGGCACCACCGGCTGGCCGCTCAAGACCCCCGCATACGACGGCTCGTTCGTCTCCGGCCTCTACGCCAAGGGCCCGGCCGACCTCAAGGGCCGCCAGGCCATCGCCGCGCTCCCCACCTGGAGCACCCTCGACGTCGCCACCGGGGGCACGCACGCCGAGACCTTCTCCTCGGCCACCGCCCCGGTCCGCCTCACCCACTACCGCCAGACCGTCTCGCTGCGCTGCGGCACCGTCCGCACCTCGCTGACCTGGACCGCCGCCGACGGCCGTGCCACCGACCTGGTCTACGAGGTGCTCGCCGACCGGGCCGACCCGCACACCGCCGCGGTCCGGCTGCGGATGACGCCCCACTGGAGCGGCGAGGCGACCGTCACCGACACCCTGGACGGCCGCGGCGCCCGCCGGATACACCCCGCGGGGCCGGCACCGGGCGGACGCGACGGCACCGTCGCGGTCGGCTTCCGCACCGACGGCACCGACACCGCGGGCGCCGTCGCCTCCACCCTCCGCGCCGGGGACGGCGTCCACGCCGGCGGGCCCCGCCCCGAGCCGCGCGCCGGAACCGCCCGCTCCGGCGCCTCGACCACCGCCCAGGACCTCACCGCCCACCAGCGGCTGACCTTCCCGGTCCGCAGCAACCACACCTACGAGCTCACCAAGTACGTCGGCGTGGACGCCGCGCTCACCTCCCGTACGCCCCGCACCGCCGCCGAAACCGCCTCCCGCCGGGCCGCCGACCGCGGGTGGACCGCCCTGACCGCCCAACACCGCGCCGCCTGGCGGGCGTTGTGGCGCAGCGACATCGAGGTGCCCGGGCAGCCCGCCCTCCAGTCGTGGATCCGCTCCGCCGAGTACGGCCTGCTGTCCGCCACCCGCCGCGGCAGCGCCAACAGCGTCGGTCCCACCGGCCTGACCAGCGACAACTACGCCGGCGAGATCTTCTGGGACGCCGAGACCTGGATGTACCCGGGGCTGCTGGCCACCCACCCCGACCTCGCCCGCTCGATCGTCGACTACCGCTACCGCACCCGGGACGCCGCCCGCGCCAACGCCCGCCGCCTCGGCTACCGGGGCCTGTTCTACTCCTGGACCAGCGGCAGCACCGGCGACCTGTGGACCGAGTGCCACAGTTGGGACCCGCCGCACTGCAGGACCCAGAACCACCTCATGGGCGACATCTCGCTGGCCGCCTGGCAGTACTACCTCGCCACCAAGGACACCGCCTGGCTCACGTCCCGCGGCTGGCCCGTCCTCCAGGGCATCGCCGACTTCTGGGCCTCCCGCGCCACCCGCAACGCCGACGGCAGCTACTCGATCAAGGACGTCGCCGGCCCCGACGAGTACAGCAACGGTGTCAACGACGGGGTCTTCACCAACGCCGGCGCCGCCACCGCCCTGCGCCACGCCGCCCGCGCCGCCGCCCTCCTGGGCCGGCCGGTCCCCGCCGCCTGGAAGACCGTCGCCGACAAGCTGCGCATCCCCTACGACCCCGCCAAGAAGGTCTTCGAGCAGTACGCCGGCTACAAGGGGACGACCATAAAGCAGGCCGACACGGTCCTGCTGATGTACCCCCTGCAGTGGCCGATGACCCGGCAGCAGGCCGCGGCCACCCTCGACTACTACGCGGCCCACACCGACCCCGACGGCCCGGCCATGACCGACTCCGTGCACGCCATCGACTCCGCCGCCCTGGGGGAGCCGGGCTGCGCCACGTACACCTATCTCCAGCGCGCCATCCGGCCGTTCGTCCGCGGCCCGTTCGCGGAGTTCTCCGAGGCCCGCGGCGCCAAGGCCGGCGCCGGCGACCCGCACGCCGGCCGCCCCGCCCAGGACTTCCTCACCGGCAAGGGCGGCTTCCTCCAGGTCTTCACCCACGGCCTGACCGGCCTGCGGATGGCCGAGGACCGGGTCCACCTGGACCCGCTGCTGCCGCCCCAACTGGCCGGCGGCGTCACCCTGCGCGGCCTGCACTGGCAGGGCCGCACCTTCGACGTCGCGCTCGGCGCCCACCACACCACCGTCACCCTGACCGCCGGCCCGGCCCTGCCGCTGGCCACCCCCGAGGGCGACAAGCTGGTCAGCCGCGGCGTCCCCGCCGTCCTCAAGACCCGCCGCCCCGACCTCGCCCCGACCACCGACGTCGCCCGCTGCGCCACCGCCACCGCGACCTCCGAGGAGCCCGGCTCCTACGCCGCCGCCGCGGTCGACGGCAACGCCACCACCGCCTGGGTCCCGAACGCCGCCGACGGCACCCTCACCGTCGACCTCGGCCGCACCGTCACCGTCGGACAGATCACCCCGCACTGGACCGCCACCCGCCCCCGCTCCTACAACGTCCAGGTCTCCCGGGACGGCACCCACTGGACGGGCACCGGCTATGCGGGCCGCAGCCCGGCCCGGTACGTCCGCATCGTGGTCCACGGGGACACCCGGCCCGCGCCCGGCGGCAAGCCCGCCCCGCACCCGGGCCTGGCGGAACTGGAGGTGGCCCGGGCCCGGTGAGCCAGCTCCGGTGGCCACACCCCGGTGCCCTGGTCCGGGGCATCCCGTAGGGGATCTTCGGCCCGCCCTGCGGGATGTCCCGGATTTCGCGCGTCGGATTATTGCGGCGGGATGAAATCCCGGGCCCCGGGCGTTGGCCCGTGCGAACAGACGACGCACGGGAGGCATCGGGTGGCGGGGACGGACACGACACACAAAGGCTGGGCTCGGCGGCTGAGCCGGGACTGTTGGCGCTACCGCAGGGACGCCCTGCTGGCGCTCCTCGCCTCGCTCGCGGGGATGGCCGTCATGGCCCTCGTCCCGCTCATCCCGAAGCTGATCATCGACGACGTGATCGTGCGGCACGAGCGGTCCCTCGCCCCCTGGGCGACGCTCCTGATCGCCGCCGCCGTCGTGGTCTACGTCCTCACCTACCTCCGCCGCTTCTACGGCGGCCGGCTCGCCCTGGACGTCCAACACGACCTGCGCACCCGCATGTTCGACGCGATAGCCCGGCTCGACGGCCGCCGGCAGGACGAGCTCAGCACCGGCCAGGTCGTGGGCCGCGCCACCAGCGACCTCCAGCTCATCCAGAGCCTGCTGTTCATGCTCCCGATGATGATCGGGAACGTCCTGCTCTTCGCCGTCTCCCTGGCCGTGATGGCCTTCCTCTCGCCGCTGCTGACCGTCGTCGCGCTGGCCGTCGCCCCGGCCCTGTGGCTCATCGCCCGGCGCAGCCGCACCCGCCTCTTCCCCGCCACCTGGTACGCCCAGGGGCAGGCCGCCGCGGTCGCCACCGTCGTGGACGGCGCGGTCTCCGGCGTCCGGGTCGTCAAGGGCTTCGGCCAGGAGGACCAGGAGACCGGCAAGCTCCGCGCGGTCAGCCGCCGACTGTTCGCCGCCCGGCTGCGCACCGTCCGCCTCAACTCCCGCTACACCCCCGCCCTTCAGTCCGTCCCCGCCCTCGGCCAGGTCGCGATGCTGGCGCTCGGCGGCTGGATGGCCACCCAGGGCCACATCACCCTCGGCACCTTCGTCGCCTTCTCCACCTACCTCGCGCAGCTGGTCGGCCCGGTCCGGATGCTGGCGATGATGCTGACCGTCGCCCAGCAGGCCCGGGCCGGCGTGGAGCGGGTCTACGAGCTCATCGACACCGAGCCGACCATCACCGAGCGCCCGGACGCCCACGCGCTGCCCGCCGACGCCCCGGCCACCGTGGTCTTCGACGAGGTGACCTTCGGCTACGGCCCCCACCACGCCCCGGCCGCCGCCCCCGACGCGGCCGGCCGGTCCGACGCCGACGCCGACGCCGCGCCCGCACCCCGCCCCGTCCTGGACGCCTTCTCGCTGAGCATCGACGCCGGCGAGACCGTCGCCGTCATCGGCACCTCCGGCAGCGGCAAGTCCACCGTCTCCCTGCTGCTGCCCCGCTTCTACGACGTCACGGCCGGCCGCGTCCTGGTCGGCGGCCACGACGTCCGCGACCTCACCCTGGAGTCGCTGCGCGCCGCCATCGGCCTGGTCCCCGAGAGCAGCTTCCTGTTCTCCGACTCCATACGGGACAACATCGCCTACGGCCACCCCGAGGCCACCGACGAGCAGATCCGCGCCGCCGCCCGCGCCGCCCAGGCCGACGGCTTCATCACCGAGCTCTCCCAGGGCTACGACACCGAGGTCGGCGAGCAGGGCCTGACCCTCTCCGGCGGCCAGCGGCAGCGGATAGCGCTGGCCCGCGCCATCCTCACCGACCCCCGGCTGCTGGTCCTCGACGACGCCACCTCCGCCGTCGACGCCCGCGTCGAGCACGAGATCCACGAGGCGCTGCGCGGCGTGATGGCGGGCCGGACCACGCTGCTGATCGCCCACCGCGCCTCCACCCTCGCCCTCGCCGACCGGGTCGCGGTCCTCGACGGCGGCCGCCTGGTCGACATCGGCACCCAGGAGGAGCTCGCCGAGCGCTGCCCCCTCTACCGCCGGCTGCTGACCGACCCCGAGGAACTGGGCGGCGTCCCGCACGACCCCGCCGGCGCCGTGGCCGGCTCCTTCGACGGCGAGTACGCGGCATCCGGCACCACCGCCCTGCTGGAGCCGGCCACCGACGACCCCCGCCGGTTCCGCACCGAGGCCCTGGTCGACGCCGATCCGGACGGGCCCGCCGAGGACCCCGCCGCCGCGGCCGCCACCGGCGGCATCACCCCCGAGCTGTGGGTCCGCCGCGAGCAGGAGGCCGAGGAGGGCGCCGCCGGCACCGCGCCCCGCGCGGCCACCGCCGCCGGCCCCGGCGTCGCCGCCGCCATGGCCGGCACCCCCGCCACCCCCGAACTCCTCGCCCAGGTCGCCGCGTTGCCCCCGGCCACCGACACCCCCGACATCGACGAGGCCGCCGCCGTCCGCCCCGAGCGCTCCTACGGCCTGCGCCGGCTGCTGCACGGCTTCGGCGGGCCGCTGCTGCTGGCCTTCCTGCTGGTCGCGGTGGACGCCCTCGCCTCGCTGCTGCTGCCGGTCCTCATCCGACAGGGCATCGACGACGGCGTCCGGCGCGGCGTCCTCGCCGGCGTGTGGACCGCCGCCGCCCTCGCCCTGGCCGTGGTCATCGCCCAATGGGCCGCCCAGATCGGCGCCAACCGCATGACCGGCCGCACCGGCGAACGCGTGCTGTATTCGCTCCGGTTGAAGATCTTCGCCCAGCTCCAGCGCCTCGGCCTGGACTACTACGAGCGCGAGCTGACCGGCCGGATCATGACGCGGATGACCACCGACGTCGACGCCCTGTCCACGTTCCTCCAGACCGGCCTGGTCACCGCCGTCGTCTCGGTCCTCACCTTCCTCGGCATACTCGTCGCCCTGCTCGTCATCGACGTCCAGCTCGCCCTGGTCGTCTTCGTCACCCTCCCCCCGCTGATCCTCGGCACCTACGTCTTCCGCAAGCGCAGCGTCAAGGCGTACGAGCTCGCCCGCGAGCGGATCAGCACCGTCAACGGCGACCTCCAGGAGAACGTCGCCGGGCTGCGGATCGTCCAGGCGTTCCGCCGCGAGGGCCACGGTTCGCAGCGGTACGCCGCGCACAGCGACGCCTACCGCCGGGCCCGGGTGCGCGGCCAGTTCCTGATATCCGTCTACTTCCCCTTCGTCCAACTGCTGTCGTCGGTGGCGTCCGCCCTGGTGCTGATCGTCGGCGCCGACCGGATCGCCGGGCACACCCTCAGCGTCGGCGCCCTGGTCGCCTACCTCCTCTACATCGACCTGTTCTTCGCCCCCGTCCAGCAGCTCTCCCAGGTCTTCGACGGCTACCAACAGGCGTCCGTCTCGCTCGGCCGGATCCGCGAGCTCCTCGCCCAGCCCACCTCCACCCCGCCCGCCGCTGACCCCCGCCCGGTCCCCGCACTGCGCGGCGACATCACCTTCGACGGCGTCCACTTCCACTACGGTGACCACGACGAACCGGCCCTGACCGGCGTCGACCTGACCATCCCCGCCGGCCAGACCGTCGCCTTCGTCGGCGAGACCGGCGCCGGCAAGTCCACCCTCGTCAAGCTGGTCGCCCGCTTCTACGACCCGACCTCCGGCGCGGTCCGCGTCGACGGCACCGACCTGCGCGAGCTGGACCTGACCGGCTACCGCCGCCGGCTCGGCGTCGTCCCCCAGGAGTCCTACCTCTTCGCCGGCACGGTCCGCGACGCCATCGCCTACGGCCGCCCGGACGCCACCGACGCCGAAGTGGAAGCCGCCGCCAGGGCCGTCGGCGCCCACGCCATGATCGCCACCCTCGACGGCGGCTACCTCCACGAGGTCGCCGAGCGCGGCCGCAACCTCTCCGCCGGCCAGCGCCAGCTCCTCGCCCTGGCCCGCGCCGAACTCACCGCCCCCGACGTCCTGTTGCTCGACGAGGCCACCGCCGCCCTGGACCTGGCCACCGAGGCCGTCGTCAACCAAGCC
The DNA here is from genome assembly GCF_028898845.1 of Streptomyces sp. WZ-12. NCBI lineage: Bacteria > Bacillati > Actinomycetota > Actinomycetes > Kitasatosporales > Streptomycetaceae > Streptomyces > Streptomyces sp. WZ-12. Next base: position 5,771,521 of record NZ_CP118574.1, read on the forward strand.
ACCGACCGGCTCTCCGCCCGCCGCGCCGACACCGGGTCCCGCACCACGGCCAGCCCCTCGCCCGACCACCACCCCTCACCGAGCGCTGCCGCGCGCACCACCCTGATCGTCGCCCACCGGCTCACCACCGCCGCCCGCGCCGATCGGGTGGTGGTCCTCGACCGCGGCCGGATCGCCGAGGACGGCACCCACGCCCAACTCCTCGCCCACGGCGGCCGGTACGCGGAGCTGTGGCGGACCTTCACCGGCGAGGAGGAGGCCCTGCGGGTGTGAGCGCCGCGCGCGGGCGGGGGCTGGTGGCGCCCCGGATGCGCCGATAGGTTCGGCCCGACCTGAAGTCATCCACGGGAGGGCCCATGCGCACGCGCAAGAGATGGTTGCTGACGCTCGCCGCACTGATAAGCGCGGTGAGCGTCAGCGCGCCGACCACCGTCGCCTCCGCCGCCGGCCGGGACGGCACCGACATCAAGGACCGCCTCCTGGCGATCCCCGGCATGCACCTCATCGAGGAGCAGCCGGTCGACGGCTACCGCTACTTCGTCCTCGACTACACCCAGCCGATCGACCACCGACACCCGGACCGGGGCACCTTCCAACAGCGGCTGACCGTGCTCCACAAGTCCGTGGACCGCCCGACGGTCTTCTACACCTCCGGCTACAACGTCAGCACCACGCCGTCCCGCAGCGAACCCACCAAGATCATCGACGGTAACCAAGTCTCCCTGGAATACCGCTACTTCACCCCCTCCCGCCCGGTGCCCACCGACTGGAAGAAACTGGACATCAAGCAGGCCGCCACCGACCAGCACCGCATCTTCCAGGCCCTGCACGCCGTCTATCCCAAGAACTGGATCGCCACCGGCGGCAGCAAGGGCGGCATGACGGCCACCTACTACCGCCGCTTCTTCCCGCACGACATGAACGGCACCGTCGCCTACGTCGCCCCCAACAACACCGACCGCGCCGACAGCCGCCCCTACGACCGCTTCTTCGCCACCGTCGGCACCCCCGCCTGCCGCACCGCCGTCGGCAAGATCGAGCGCGAGGCGCTGCTCCGCCGCGACGAGATGGTGAACCGCTACGAGAAGTGGGCCGCCGACAACAAGCGCACCTTCCGCCTCATCGGCAACGCCGACCGGGCCTACGAAGTCCTCGTCACCGACCTGGTCTTCGGCTTCTGGCAGTACCAGCCGGCCAAGACCGCCTGCGCCGAGCTGCCCGCCCCCACCGCCTCCACCGACACCCTGTGGACCTGGATCGACAAGGTCGGCGGCTTCGACTCCTACACCGACCAGGGCCTGGAGAAGTACCAGCCGTACTACTACCAGGCGGGCACCCAGCTCGGTGAGCCCAAGTACCACTACCCCAACCTCCGCGGCCTGCTGCGCTACCCGGGCATCAACAACTCCCGCAGCTTCGTGCCCCGATCGATCCCCATGCCCTTCGACCGGCGCGCGATGCCCGACGTCGACCGCTGGGTGCGGCAGCACGCCACCCGCATGATGTTCGTCAACGGGCAGTTCGACCCCTGGAACGCCAAGCACTTCCAACTCGGCCGCGGCGCACGGGACTCGTACCTCTACACCGTCCCCGGCGGCAACCACGGCTCCAACATCGCCCAGCTCAAGGACGCCGACCGCACCAAGGCCACCGCCTCGCTCCTCACCTGGGCCGGCCTGCCGGTGCCCGCGGGCGGCCGGTCCCTCGTCCAGCCCCCCTACAACACCACCCTGGACCGGCCGCAGGACCACCGGGAGTTGACCCTGCGCCCGTAGGGACTGCCACGCCGGTGGGCCCGCACCCGCGCGGCCCGTAGGCACGAGGGTGCGCTCCCGTTTTCCGCCGTACGACGGGAAACGGGAGCGCACCCACCGGACTTCGCGGCTAGTACCGCAGCCCGTGCCCGAGGTGATACAGCGCCCGGTGCGGCGCGTCCGCGCGCATTATCGGCACCGGCAGCCGGCCCGCCGGATCCCGCCGCCCGGCGATCACCCGGGCCGCCGCCCGCAGCTCCACGTCCGTCCACGAATAGCTCGCCAGCGCCGCCCGCACCCCGTCCAACACCGCGATGTCGTAAGGATTCCGGACCGCCAACTGCACCACCGGCTTCCCCGTCGCCAACAGCTCCCTGACCAGCGCGCGCTGCGCCGACGACGCGGTGACGTCATACGTCGCCACCACCGCCGCGTCCCGCTCGGCCAGCGCGGCCCGCGCTTGGGCGATCAGCTCCCGGGACGGTGCCGTCCCCGTGGACAGCGCGGTCGCCGCGAAGCCCAACTCGGTCAACTCCTCGGCCAGCACCTTCGTCGGCGGCCCGCCGGTGCCCGACGGCGCGTCCGGATCCGCCCCGGCCACCAGCAGCCGGGCGGTCCGCCGCCGGGACAGCGGCAGCAGCCCGCCGTCGTTGCGCAGCAGCGTGGTGGTGCGGTCCGCGATCCGGTCCGCGGCGGCCCGGTGCGCGCGCACCCCGACCACCCGGTCCACCTGCTGCCGCGAGGTGTACGGATCGGCGAACAGCCCCCGGCGCTCCTTCAGCAGCAGGATCCGCAGCAGCTTGGCGTCGATCTCCTGCTCGCTCAACTCCCCGTCGCGCAGCGCCCGGACGACCGCGGTGTGCGCGACGGACAGGTCCGGCGGGTTCAGCAACTGGTCCACGCCGGCCTTCAGCGCCAGCGCCGGCACCTGGGCGTCGCCGTACTTCACCCGGACGCCCTGCATGCCCAGCGAGTCCGTCACCACCACCCCGTCGTAGCCGAGCCGCCGCCGCAGCACGCCGGTGACGATCGGATGGGACAGCGTCGCCGGATCGCCGCTGGGATCGAGGGCCGGCACCACGATGTGCGCGGTCATCAACGAGTCGATCCCGGCCGCGATCGCCGCCTTGAAGGGCGGCGCGTCCAGCCGCTCCCACTCCTGGGCGGAGTGGTGGATGTACGGCAGCCCGACGTGGCTGTCGGTGTCGGTGTCGCCGTGCCCGGGGAAGTGCTTGGCGCAGGCCGCCACCCCCGCGCCCTGGTAGCCGTGCACCTGGGCGGCGACCATACGGGCCACGGCCTGCGGATCGGCCCCGAAGGACCGCACGCCGATGATGGGGTTGGCGGGGTTGACGTTGACGTCGGCGTCCGGCGCGTAGTCCTGCCGGATCCCCATCGCCAGCAGTTCCTGCCCGGAGATCCGCCCCGCCTCCCGGGCGTTGTCGACGGACCCGGCGGCGCCCAGCGCCATCGCCCCGGGCAGCAGCGTCGCCGGCGCCCCGATCCGGGCCACCGTGCCGTGCTCCTGGTCGGTCGAGATCAGCACCGGGACGGGGACGCGCTGGGCGGCGGCGGCCTCCTGGATGCCGTTGGAGAGCGCGGCGATCTGGTGCGGATCGCGGGTGTTGTGCGCCCAGCCGAAGTAGATGATGCCGCCGACGTGGTACTTGGCGATCAGCTCGGCGGCATTGGCGACGCCGATCTCCTTGCGGTTGGCGGCGGCGTCGGCAGGGTCGGGGTCGGTCGCGGAGTGCCCGTACACCCGCATCACGAAGAGCTGCCCGGCCTTCTCCTCCGGCGTCATCCGGGCGATGAGCCGGCGCAGCCGCTCACGGGTGGCGTGCGGGGGCGACGGGACGGGGGAGGGGGCGGCGTCCGCCGGGCCGGCGCCCAGGGCGGCGACCGCGGCGGCCGCGGCGGCGGTGGTCAGGACGGTACGTCTGGAGTGCATCTGCGCTCCTTCCGGGGGCTTCCTCGAACGCATGGAGGAAAGAGAACGTCCGAGGAGCCACGGATAGCCGGAAAACCAGGACCGGTCAACGACGACGGGGGCCGGCGCCGCCCAGGGATTGCGGGCGGCGCGGGGGTGTGGTGGGGGCGCCCGCCGCGCCCCCGTACGGCGGCCCGCGCGGCCGACCGTCAGCCGCCGCCTTCCCGGCCCCGGCCACCACCCCCGCCCCCGGCCGCACCGTCGATCAGCCGCTCCAGATAGGCCCGGCCCCCCGCCAACAACTCCGGGAGCTCCGCCGCCCCCGGATACCACCGCTTCTCGTACTCCCAACACAGCCATCCCCCGTCCACCGGCCCGAGCGCCGCCACCACCTCCGCCAGCGGCAGCACCCCCGCCCCCAACGGAAGCGGCGTCAGATCCCGCGCCGACGCCACGTCCTTGACCTGTACGTACCCCAGGTGGCGACCCAACGCCGCCCGGGTCGCGGCCGGCGCCTCCCCACCGAGCCAGCTGTGCAGCACGTCCCACACCGCCCCGACATGCGGATGGTCCACCGCCGCGAGGATCCGGGCCGCCGCCGCGCCGGTGCGGTGCGAGTCATGGGTCTCCAACAGCACCCGCACCCCGCGCTCCGCGGCCAGCGGCGCCACCGCGGACAGCCGACGGACCGCGTCCGCCTCCGCCCGCTCCGCCGGACGGCCCCCGCCCCCGGGGAAGACCCGGACGTACCGCGCCCCCAAGTCGGCCGCCAGGTGCACCAGTTCGGCCACCTCGTGCGCCAGCGCCGCCTCCGCCGGCGCATCGGCACACTCCGCCGCGACCCGCGCGTACCCGGCGACGGCCAGCACCGCCACCCCCGCCGCCGCGAACCGCCCCCGCACCGCCGCCCGTTCGCGCACCCCCAGACCCGGATGCACCGGCTCCTCGGGGTGGGCCCGCAACTCCACCCCCTGATAGCCGCACGCCACGGCCCACCGCACCACCTCGGCCACCGGCACCCCCGGCACCCCGAGCGTGGAGAACGCCGCCCGCACCCCCACCGGGCCACCGCCCCCGGCCACGCCGCCTCTCATACCGGCCTCCCACCGTCACAACTGCACGCGGATCAACGCCTGTTACGCACCCTTGTTGGTGATCTGCTCCGCAGGTTAGCGTCCCTCACGACGTACGCGCTCACTATCCACAGGCACCCCCGCCGACCGTCCACAGGCACCACTTCGCGCACCCCCTGTCCCCACTCCACCCCCGCCGCACGCGGGAGAGAGGCCGGGCCGTGACACGCCGGACCGTACGCATCGCCATGAACGGCGTGACCGGGCGCATGGGTCACCACCAGCACCTGGTCCGCTCCCTCCTCGCCCTGCGCGACCAGGGCGGACTCCCCCTGGACGACGGCACGGTGCTCTGGCCGGAGCCGGTCCTGGTCGGCCGCTCCGCACCGCGCGTGCGGGCGCTGGCCGACCGCCACGGCCTCGCCTGGAGCCGCGACCTCGACACCGTCCTGGCCGACGACAGCGTCGAGATCTACTTCGACGCCCAGATCACCGCCGCCCGCGAAGGGGCCGTGAAGCAGGCGATCGCCGCCGGAAAACACCTCTACGTGGAGAAGCCCACCGCCACCGGGCTCGCCGGAGCCGTGGAACTCGCCCGGCTCGCCCAGGAGGCCGGCGTCAAACACGGCGTCGTCCAGGACAAGCTGTTCCTCCCGGGGCTGCGCAAACTCCGCCGCCTCCTGGACGGCGGCTTCTTCGGCCGAGTCCTGTCCGTACGAGGCGAGTTCGGCTACTGGGTCTTCGAGGGCGACTGGCAGGTGGCCCAGCGCCCCTCCTGGAACTACCGCACCGCGGACGGCGGCGGGATCGCCTCCGACATGTTCCCGCACTGGGAGTACGTCCTGCACGAGCTGTTCGGGCCGGTCCGTGCCGTCCAGGCCCGGGTCGCCACCCACCTCCCGCGCCGCTGGGACGAATCCGGCGCCCCGTACGAGGCGACCGCGGACGACGCCGCCTTCGCCCTCTTCGAACTCGACGGCGGCGTCCTCGCCCAGATCAACTCCTCCTGGGCGGTCCGGGTCCACCGCGACGAACTGCTGGAGTTCCAGGTCGACGGCACCGAGGGCTCCGCCGTCGCCGGGCTGCGCCGCTGCCGCGTCCAGCACCGCGCCACCACCCCCAAACCGGTCTGGAACCCCGACCTCCCGTCCACCGAGCCGTTCCGCGACCAGTGGCAGGAGGTCCCCGACAACGCCGCGTTCGGCAACGCCTTCAAGGCCCAATGGGAGCTCTTCCTGCGCCACGTGGCGGCCGACGGGCCCTGGCACTGGGACCTCTGGGCGGGCGCCCGCGGCGTCCAACTCGCCGAACTGGGCCTGCGCTCCTCGGCCGAGGGCCGCCGGCTCCCCGTACCGGAACTGTCCCGTTGACGGGCCCGCCGGCCGCGTCCCCCAACGGGCGGCCCCCACAGCCGCGCTCCCGTACGGTCCTCGCCGCCGCCCACGTGGTCGCCGACCCGCACGCCGACACCACCCCGGACGGCCCGGCCGCCCTCGACTGGGACGCCACCCTCGCCTTCCGCCACCACCTCTGGGCGCACGGGCTGGGCGTGGCCGAGGCGATGGACACCGCGCAGCGCGGCATGGGCCTGGACTGGGCCGGCGCCGCCGAGCTGATCCGCCGCTCGGCCACCGAGGCCCGCACCGTCGGCGGCCGCCTCGCCTGCGGCGCCGGCACCGACCAACTCCCGCCGACCGGCGCCACGTTGGCGGACGTCCGGGCCTCCTACGAGGAGCAGCTCGCCGTCGCCGAGGACGCCGGCGCCCAACCCGTCCTGATGGCCTCCCGCCAACTCGCCGCCCTCGGGGCCGGCCCCGACACCTACCGCGAGCTCTACGGGCACCTGCTGCGCCAGACCACCCGTCCGGTGATCCTGCACTGGCTCGGCCCGATGTTCGACCCGGCGCTGGCCGGCTACTGGGGCAGCCCGCACCTCGACACCGCCACCGAGACCCTCCTCGACATCGTCGCCGACAACTCCCGCGCGGTGGACGGCGTCAAGGTCTCCCTCCTGGATGCCGACCGGGAGGTCGCGCTGCGCCGCCGACTCCCCGAGGGAGTCCGCTGCTACACGGGCGACGACCTCCACTACCCGGAACTGATCGCCGGCGACGCCCACGGTTCCAGCGACGCCCTCCTGGGCGTCTTCGACCCGCTCGCCCCGTTGGCCGCCGCGGCCGTCCGCCGCCTGGACGCCGGCGACCCGGCTGGTTTCCGCGCCGCCCTGGACCCGACCGTCCCGTTGGCCCGCCACCTCTTCCAGCCACCCACCCGCTACTACAAGACCGGCGTGGTCCTGCTCGCCTGGCTGGCCGGACACCAGTCCCACTTCACCATGGTCGGCGGCCTCCAGTCCGCCCGCTCGCTCACCCACCTGCGCCGCGCCCACCAACTCGCCGCCGCGCTCGGCCTGTTCCCCGACCCGGACCTGGCCGCCGCCAGAATGCGCGCCCTCCTGGCCGTCCACGGCATCGAGGAGCCAGGCACCCCATGACGGACCCGAACCCCTCCCGCGCCCGGCTCCTCTCCCGCCTGAGCCTCAACCAGGAGACCCTGAGACAGTGGTCGCTGCCCGAACTGGCCGACGGCTGCGCCCGGGCCGGCCTGCGGGCCGTCGGCCTGTGGCGCGCGCCGGTGCACGCCTACGGGGCGAGCGCCGCCGCCCGCCTCCTCCGCGTCGCCGGCCTCACCGTCAGCACCCTCTGCCGGGGCGGCTTCTTCACCGCCGAGGACCCCGCCGAGCGCGCGGCCGCCCTGGCGGACAACCGGGCCGCCATTGAGGAGGCCGCGACGCTCGGTACCGACACCCTGGTCCTGGTCTCCGGCGGCCTGCCGCCCGGCAGCCGGGACCTGCCCGGCGCCCGCGAACGGGTCGCCGACGCCCTCGCCGAACTCGCCCCGTACGCCGCCGCACACGGCGTACGGCTGGCCCTGGAACCGCTGCACCCGATGTACGCGGCGGACCGCTGCGTGGTCTCCACCCTCGCCCAGGCCCTCGACCTGGCCGAACGCTTCCCCGCCGCCCAGGTGGGCGTCGTCGTGGACACCTACCACCTGTGGTGGGACGACACCCTCGCCACCCAACTGGCCCGCGCGAGCGGGGCAGTGGCCGGGGGAGCGACCGACCCGGAACGGCGGCCAGCACCCCCCGCACCTTCCTCGCCCGCCTCACCCCCCTCCCGGATCGCCGCCTTCCAACTCGCCGACTGGATCACGCCACTTCCCGAGGGCGTCCTCCTGGGACGCGGGCAGTTGGGCGACGGTTCGGTGGACCTGCGCTGGTTCCGCGAACGCGTCGACGCCACCGGTTACGCGGGCCCCATCGAGGTCGAGATCTTCAATCCGTCCCTGTGGTCCCGCGACGGCACCGAAGTCCTCACGGAGATCATCACCCGCTTCACCCACCACGTCACTTGACCTCCGCCGGGCCCCGCCTGAACGCCTCCCCCGAAGGGGAAGCGGGGGCGGGGGCCGCGCTCCCGCCCGCCCCCGCTGTCACCCCCCGGCGGTACCGTCGAGGCATGGTCAATGGAGCTGTGGTGGAGGGGGTCCTGGAGCGGATCACCTACGCGAACGAGGAGAACGGCTACACGGTCGCCCGCGTCGACACCGGCCGTGGTTCCGGCGAGCTGTTGACCGTCGTCGGGGCGCTGTTGGGGGCGCAGCCGGGGGAGTCGCTCCGCCTGGAGGGCCGTTGGGGCTCCCACCCCCAGTACGGCAAGCAGTTCACGGTGGAGAACTACACCACCGTCCTGCCCGCCACCGTCCAGGGCATCCGCCGCTATCTGGGCTCGGGCCTCATCAAGGGCATCGGCCCCCGGATCGCCGACCGCATCACCGAGCACTTCGGCATCGACACCCTCGACGTGATCGAGGCCGACCCCGGGCGCCTGATCGAGGTGCCCGGTCTGGGCCCCAAGCGCACCAAACTGATCGGCGCCGCCTGGGAGGAGCAGAAGGCCATCAAGGAGGTCATGGTCTTCCTCCAGGGCGTCGGCGTCTCCACCTCCATCGCCGTGCGCATCTACAAGAAGTACGGCGACGCGTCGATCTCGGTGGTGAAGAACCAGCCCTACCGCCTGGCCGCCGACGTCTGGGGCATCGGCTTCCTGACCGCCGACAAGATCGCCCAGTCGGTGGGCATCCCGCACGACAGTCCGGATCGGGTCAAGTCCGGCCTTCAGTACGCCCTTTCGCAGTCCACGGACCAGGGGCACTGCTTCCTGCCCGAGGAGCAACTGATCGCGGACGCGGTGAAGTTGCTCCAGGTGGACACCGGCCTGGTCATCGACTGCCTGGCCGAGCTGGCCGAGGACCCGGAGGGCGTGGTCCGCGAGAAGGTGCCCGGCCCGGAGGGCGGCGAGCCGGTCACCGCGGTGTATCTGGTGCCGTTCCACCGCGCCGAGATCTCCCTGGCCGGCCGGCTGTCCCGGTTGCTGCGCACCGACGACGACCGGATGCCCGTGTTCCAGGACGTGGACTGGGACAAGGCGCTGGCCTGGCTTTCCCGGCGTACGGGGGCGCAGTTGGCGCCGGAGCAGCGGGACGCGGTCCGGCTGGCGCTGACGAGCAAGGTCGCGGTGCTCACCGGCGGGCCGGGCTGCGGCAAGTCGTTCACGGTCCGTTCGGTGGTCGAGTTGGCCCGCGCCAAGAAGGCCACGGTGGTGCTCGCGGCCCCCACGGGCCGGGCGGCCAAGCGGCTGGCGGAGCTGACCGGCGCGGAGGCGTCCACCGTCCACCGCCTGTTGGAGCTCAGGCCGGGCGGGGACGCCGCCTACGACGCCGACCGCCCGTTGGACGCCGATCTGGTGGTGGTCGACGAGGCGTCGATGCTCGATCTGCTGTTGGCGAACAAGCTCGTCAAGGCGGTGCCGCCGGGTGCCCATCTGCTCCTGGTCGGGGACGTGGACCAACTCCCGTCGGTCGGCGCCGGCGAGGTGCTGCGCGACCTGCTGGCCGGGGAAGGGGCCCCGCGTGGCGGGTCGGACGGGGGTGCCGGTCGGGCGAAGGGCGGGATCGTGCCGGCGGTCCGTCTGACCAGGATCTTCCGCCAGGCCCAGCAGTCCGGTGTGGTCACCAACGCGCACCGCATCAACTCCGGCGTCCCGCCGCTGACCAGTGGCCTTCCGGACTTCTTCCTCTTCCCCGAGGAGGACGCGGAGGAGGCGGCCCGGCTGACGGTCGATGTGGTGGCGCGCCGCATCCCGGCGAAGTTCGACCTCGACCCCCGTCGGGACATCCAGGTGCTCGCCCCGATGCACCGCGGCCCGGCCGGCGCGGGCTCGCTCAACGGCCTGCTCCAGCAGGCGGTCACCCCGGCCCGCCCCGATCTGCCGGAGCGCCGCTTCGGCGGCCGGGTCTTCCGCGTCGGCGACAAGGTCACCCAGATCCGGAACAACTACGAGAAGGGCCGCAACGGCGTCTTCAACGGCACGGTGGGCGTGGTCACGGCCCTCGACACCGTCGAGCAGCAACTGACGGTCCTCACCGACGAGGACGAGGAGGTCCCCTACGACTTCGACGAACTGGACGAACTGGCCCACGCCTACGCGGTGACGATCCATCGCTCCCAGGGGAGCGAGTATCCGGCGGTGGTGATTCCGGTCACCACCAGCGCCTGGATGATGCTCCAGCGCAATCTGCTCTATACCGCCGTCACCCGGGCGAAACGCCTGGTGGTGCTGGTCGGCTCCCGTAGGGCCCTCGGGCAGGCCGTGCGGACGGTATCCGCCGGTCGGAGGCACACCGCGCTCGCCCACCGACTCTCCGGAGCGATCTGAGGTCTCCCCCCTTTCGTAATCGGGGCGAACGGGAGCAGGATGGACTCCAACGCGGCACTGAGTGCCGCGTTGAGGCCCTATGGCCGACCCCGAGTGCACATCCAAGGTCCAAATGGGGGAAGGTATAGGCAGTCAGGGCACCTCGAAGAAGAGGCACAACGTCGGTGAGGGATGACGTGAGCGACAACTCTGTAGTACTGCGTTACGGGGACGGCGAATACAGCTACCCGGTCGTCGAGAGCACGGTCGGCGACAAGGGCTTCGACATCTCGAAGCTGCGCGCCCAGACCGGTCTGGTGACCCTGGATTCCGGTTACGGCAACACCGCGGCGTATAAATCCGCGGTCACCTATCTCGACGGTGAGAAGGGCATCCTGCGGTACCGCGGTTACCCGATCGAGCAGCTCGCGGAGCGCAGCACGTTCGTGGAGACCGCCTACCTCCTCATCAACGGTGAGCTGCCGACCGTCGACGAGCTGGCGACCTTCAAGCAGGACATCACGTACCACACCCTGCTCCACGAGGACGTCAAGCGCTTCTTCGACGGCTTCCCGCGGGACGCCCATCCGATGGCCATGCTGTCCTCGGTGGTCAGCGCGCTGTCGACGTTCTACCAGGACAGCCACAACCCGTTCGACGAGCAGCAGCGGTACATCTCCACGATCCGCCTGCTGGCCAAGCTGCCGACCATCGCGGCCTACGCGTACAAGAAGTCGGTCGGCCACCCGGTCGTCTACCCGAGCAACGACCTCGGCTACGTCGAGAACTTCCTGCGGATGACCTTCTCGGTCCCCGCCGCCGAGTACGAGCTGGACCCGGTCGTGGTCAGCGCGCTCGACAAGCTGCTGATCCTGCACGCGGACCACGAGCAGAACTGCTCGACCTCCACCGTGCGCCTGGTCGGCTCCTCGCAGGCGAACCTCTTCGCCTCGATCTCGGCCGGCATCAACGCCCTCTGGGGCCCGCTGCACGGCGGCGCCAACCAGTCGGTGCTGGAGATGCTGGAGGGCATCCGCGACGCCGGCGGCGACGTCGACACCTTCATCCGCAAGGTGAAGAACAAGGAAGACGGCGTGAAGCTCATGGGCTTCGGGCACCGCGTCTACAAGAACTTCGACCCCCGGGCGAAGATCATCAAGGCGGCGGCGCACGACGTCCTCTCGGCGCTGGGCAAGGAGGACGAGCTCCTCGACATCGCCCTGAAGCTGGAAGAGCACGCGCTGGCCGACGACTACTTCGTCGAGCGCAAGCTCTACCCGAACGTCGACTTCTACACCGGCCTGATCTACCGGGCGATGGGCTTCCCGACCGAGATGTTCACCGTGCTCTTCGCGCTCGGCCGGCTGCCCGGCTGGATCGCCCAGTGGCACGAGATGATCACGGAGCCCGGCTCCCGCATCGGCCGCCCGCGCCAGGTCTACACCGGCATCGTCGAGCGCGACTTCGTGCCCGTCCAGGAGCGCTGAGTCCGGCCGCTGCGTAACGGCCGGACAGGACCGGCCGTTACGCACTGGTGATCGATAATCGCGCAAACGCGATCGTGGCGCCCCTTCCGGTGCCGTGACGCGGGCGCGCCTATGCGAAAGCGCCCCGCCTCCGGATCCCCCCACGGGTCCAGAGTGCGGGGCGCTTCCCATGTCCCGGTGCGGATTCCCCCCACGGGATCCGGCCGGGCGTTCCGGGTTGCACCGCGCTCTGCCGGGACGCGCACATACGGGAGGGCCGCTCAAAGCTCCCCGGGCGCGTCGCCCCGGCCAACGCAGAGCCGAGACGGTCCCCCAAGACCGACACGGCTTTCGCAGTGCAAGCCCCGCCGGGGTGCTTGCACTTGCCCGGTTAGACTCGCGACCCCCCTCAATGGTTACGTTCCGAAGAGTGTGATCTGAGTCTCATGCCATATAGGGGCGAATCTGGTCAAGGGCTTCTTTTGGGAGATCGGCGCCCGGAGGTATGGGTGTTGTGCCAGTTGTGAGGGCGATGTGAATTCTTGTGCCGTCGTCCTGGCATTGTGACCGTTCATAGCTGATCGTCCCGGTCTGCCGCGATTACCGTGGGTGTCCGTTCTGGGGGCGATTCCCGCCCACCGGAAGCGCGTAGGCGCGAGGCGCAGGCCGTCCCGCCGTGAGCGGGTGCGTCCTGCGCCTCGTCGTCGTGGAGCGCCGCGGATTCGCCCGCGGATCAGACCCGGCCCGCGAGCTCGTAGCCCGCCTCGTCGACCGCCGCGCGCACCGCGGCCTCGTCCAGCGGCGCCTTCGACGTGACGGTCACCAGGCCGGACGCCGCGACCGCCTGCACCGCGCTCACCCCGGAGATCTCGCCGATCTCGGACGACACCGCGCCCTCGCAGTGCCCGCAGGTCATGCCCGTGACCTTGTAGGTGCTGGTCACCGCGCCGACCTCGACGGCGGTGTCGCCGCTGGTCTGGCAGGAGCCGTCAGGGGTGCAGCAGGAGCTGTTCTCAGCCATGGGTCTCTCCTCGTGGTGCCGTGTGTGCCGACATGTGTCGGTGCGGGCCGATACGGCCGTTGCGCTCAGTGTGGTGCCCAAGTGGCGTGAGGGAACGCAGTGGCGGTCGATGTCGGCCCCGACTTCGACCACTGTATACCCCCTAGGGGTATGAATCCAGTCTGGGCCTCCCCGCCCGCACGCGTTGCCGCCCGCCCCGCCGCGCGTCAGCCTGGGGATACGGACTCGGGGTGCGAATCCGAGGAGGCGGCCGGATGGACGGCATGCTCGCCCTCTACGGCCTGCTGGCGCTCACCACCCTGCCGCCACTGGTCCCCAACTCCGCGGTCCTGGTCTCCGCCGGCGTCCTCGCCTCCGAAGGCCACACGGTCCTCCCGCTCGTCCTCGTGACCGTCGCGGGCAGCGCCCTGCTCGGCGACATGCTGATGCACCTCGCCGCGCGCCGCTTCGGCGGCCCCGTCCGCGCCTGGCTGCTGCGCCGCCCGCGCCGCCGCGCCGCCCTCGAATGGACCGCCCGTCACATCCGGCGCCACGGCGTGCCCTTCGTCGTCGCCGTGCGGTTCCTGCCCAGCGGGCGGATCGCCGGCGCCCTGGCCTCCGGCGCGCTGCGCTACCCGCCGCGCAAGTACCTGCTCGGCGCCGGCCTCGCCGAATCCCTCTGGGCGACCTACTCCGTCGGCCTCGGCTACCTCGGCACCGCCGCCGCCGGAAACCGCCTCTACGCCGCCGCCATCGGCATCGGCGTCTCCGTCCTCGTCGCCACCGCCGGAACCGCCGTCCAATGGGCCACCCGCCGCCGCGGCCCGCGCGCCCAGGCCGACCGGCGAACTCCCGGCGAATGCGCGCGACTCAACCCGCGATCCGCCCCGCCGTCCGACCGCGAAGAGGGTGACGAGCAGACGTCATCCACCGCCGCAGCCTGATCGCAGGCCGGGCGCGGCATGACTGTCAGTGGTCGTCCGTACCGTTGGTGTCATGACGGAACGAAAAGCCGAAGCGGCGGAACGAAAAGTCGAAGTGACGGAACGAGACGCTCAATCAAGGGGAGTTGGAGCGGGGGAGGCCGAGGCGGTGCGGGCGACGAAAGGTGCGCGGACGGTCGAACCGCACGTGCCGCGCATCCCGCCCGACGTGCGGATCGAGGCGTGGCCGGCGGACGGCCTCGACCTGCTGCGCAAGGCAAACACCCCCGAGATGACACGACACTTGGGCGGCCCCGAGACCGCGGAGCAGCTCGCCCGGCGCCACCTCAGATACCTCGGCGACCTCGACGACGAGGGCCCCGGCCGGATGTACCGCATCGTGCTCCTCCCGGAGGGCGAGCCCGTGGGCACGGTCGGCTTCTGGGAGACGGAGCGGAGGGGAAAGCCCGTCTATGAGGCGGGTTGGAGTGTGCTCCCCGATTTCCAGGGCCGTGGCATCGCGGCGGCCGCGGTGCACCAGGTCCTCGCGGCGGCCGCCGTCGAAGGCCGCCACCCTGCCGTCCACGCCTTCCCCTCCGCGGCCAACGCCGCGTCCAACGCGGTATGCCGCAAGGCCGGCTTCGCCTTCATGGGGACGTGCGACGTCGAATACCCCAAGGGGCATCTGATACGGGCCAACGAGTGGCGGGCGACGCTGCGGTAGGCCGGGGGCGGTTCCCCGGGAGGAGCGCCGTCGACCCCGTTTGGGGACGCCGTCGGCATCCCGCGCTGCGCCTCCGCCTGCGCCGCAGCCGCCGTCTCAGCGCAGCAGGGCGAGGCTGGCGAGCGCCGTGAAGGCGAGCACCAGCCAGGTGAAGACCCTCTGATCGATGCGGTGCACCAGCGCCCGCCCGACGAACGCACCGGCCACCACGGCGAGCGCCAACAGCCCGTCCAGCGCGAGCCCGTTCGCCGTGATCAGCCCCAGCCCCACGCTGAACGGCACCTTCACGAGATTGACGAGCAGGAAGAACCACGCACCGGTGCCCAGGAACCCGAGCACCGCGAAGCCCGACGAGAGGAGGTACAGCGACATCGCCGGCCCACCGGCGTTCGCGACCATGGTGGCAAAACCGGCCAGCAGCCCGAACACCGCCGTCCGCAGGCGGTGTTGATCTCCCGTTGCGCCTCCGGCGGGGGTCGGCCGCCGCACGTCGCGCACCGCCGCTCGGGCGCGGACCCGCTGCCACACGTGGTGCAGCGCGACGGCGAGCAGCAGCCCGCCGATCGTGCGCCGCACGACGGTGTCGTCGCTCCACGCGATGAACGCCACGCCCAGCAGCACCCCGGCCGCCACCGACGGCAGCAGCCGGAACAGCACGGCCCGGTCGGCGTGCCCGCGATAGGCGCGGACGGCCAACACATCGCCCACGAGGAGGAGCGGAAGGAGGACCCCGGTGGATTCCCTGGCCGGGAGCACGGCGGCGAAGAGCGCCACGCTCAGCGTGCCCACGCCACTGACGGCGGTCTTGGAGACCCCCACCAGCAGCGCGGCGACCACCAGCACGGCGAACGGTACGACGCCCCACCGCGCCACGGGGCCGACGGTCAACTGCCCGGCCGCGAGACCGACTACGGCACCGCTGCCGGTCACGCGCCGGGCGCCGCCCCGCCGCCCGCGGCGGCCCGCACGTCCGCGACGGCCACCGGCTGACCGGTCCGCCGCGAGAGGTCGCACGCCTCCGCGACGTACAGCGCCTCCAACGCCTCGGCGGGGGTGCAAGGACTGGGCGCCCGGCCCGCGGCCACCTCGACGAAGACGCCCAACTCGGTCACGTACGCGTCGTGGAACCGCTCCATGAACGTGGCGTACGGGACGTCCGCCCGCAGCCAGGACAGTTTCGTCTCGGCGGACGGCATCGGCGCCCGGTCGTCCAACCCGACGAACCGAGCGCCCTCGGAGCCGCAGACCTCCAGCCGGACGTCATGGCCCGCCCCGTTGTAGCGGGTCGCGGTGACCGTGGCCAGGGTGTCGTCGTCGAAGCGGAGCAGCGCGGCACAGGTGTCGACGTCGTCGCCCTCGGCGAAGAAGTCCGCGCCGCGGTTGGCGCCTTGGGCATAGACGGAGACCACCTCGCGACCCGTCAGCCAGCGCATGATGTCGAAGTCGTGGATGCTGCAGTCCCGGAACAGCCCGCCGGAGGTCGGGATGAAGGCCGCCGGCGGCGGCGACTGGTCGCTGGTGCAGGCGCGCAGGGTGTGCAGCCAGCCCAGTTCACCGGAGCGCAGCGCCTCCCGGGCCGCGCGGTACCCGGCGTCGAACCGGCGCTGGAAACCGATCTGTACGGGCACGGTGCCGGCCTCGGTGCGCGCCACGACGGCGAGCGTGCCGGGCACGTCCAGGGCCACGGGCTTCTCACAGAACACCGGCACGCCGGCGTCCAGAGCCTGATGGATCAGCGTGGCGTGCGCACTGGTCGCGGCGGTGACCACCACGGCGTCCACCCCTGCCGCGTACATCGCCTCGATGCTCTCGGCGGCCGTCACGTCCAGGGTGTCCGCGAGCGCGGCGGCCCGCGCCGGGTCCGCGTCGGCGACCATGAGGCCGGTGACGCCGGGGACGTTCTGGAGGGTCGCGGCATGGAACGCGCCGATGCGCCCGGTGCCGATCAGACCGATCTTCATGGGGGTCCCTTCGGGTGGGAGGGGGTCGGGTGGGAGGGGAGGGAGCAGCCCACTGACGGGGGTTGGAGGAGGGGTACTGCCCGGGCCGGGCCGAGTCTCCGGCCGGGATGTGCAGCGGAGAAGGGGAGATGCGGAAAATATTGGAACGGTCCAACGGGTGTCTCATCCGGCACCCTGCATGTCCGTATGTCTGGATGTCAATCCCCATGCAGTGGCGGACTGGTGGCGCACGGGCGGCGCACTGGTGGTGCAGCGGGGAGGTGAACGTGCAGTGGGGGAGGGGGTGATGGCGCTGCTGGGTGAGTAGAAGAGGAAGTGGCCGGCGCCCACCGTCGACCCGTACTGACCTCGTCCCGCCCCCACGTTGACGCTGACCTGGCCCGATGAAAGGATCCGCTCTCATGGAACGGTCCAACGCCTCGCCGGGCGACCCCTTCAAGCAGGCGCCCGGTGCAGACCGGCCCCCGACGATCCGTGGAGTCGCCGAGCGTGCCGGCGTCTCCAAGTCGCTGGTGTCGCTCGTGCTCCAGGATTCGCCGCGGGTCAGCGAGGCCAAGCGGCGGGCCGTCCTGGACGCCATCGACGAGCTGGGCTACCGGCCCAACGCCGCCGCCCGCAGCCTGGTCGCCCGGCGTACCCACACCGTCGGCGTGCTGCTGAACGACATGCGCAACCCGTGGTTCGTGGACGTCCTCGACGGCCTCAACTCGCTGCTGCAGGCGCACGGTCTGCGGATGTTGATGGCCGACGGGCGTCTGGACCGGCGCACGGACCAGGAGTTCGCCCGTACCTTCCAGGAACTCCGGGTCGACGGCCTGGTCGTCGTCGGCACGCTCCCGGACACCGAGGGGCTCGCCGAGGTCGCCGAGCGGCTGCCGACCGTCATCGCCGGCAACCATGAACCCCGGCTGCCGCGCGTCGACATCGTCGCCAACGACGACGAACGCGGCGCCCGCCTCGCCACCGAGCACCTCATCGGCCTCGGGCACCGCAGGATCGCCCACATCGCCGGCCTGGGGGTGGTCGGCGCGTTGCGCCGGCGCGGTTTCGAGGCCGCGATGCGCGACCACGGACTGGCCGCGCACGCCCTCGTGGCGGACGGTGACGGGACGGAGGAGGGCGGCTACCGCGCCGCCGTGCGGCTGCTCGGCCCGGCCCGCGACGGCCACCGCCCCAGCGCCGTCTTCGCGTTCAACGACCTCTCCGGCATCGGGGCCCTGTCCGCGGCCGGAGAACTGGGCCTCGACGTCCCCGCCGACCTCTCCCTCGTCGGCTACGACAACACCTATCTCGCCCGCATCCGCCACCTCTGGCTGAACTCGGTCAACAACGCCAGTCACGAGGTGGGCCGCCGTGCCGCCCGCTGCCTGTTGGACCGGATGACACACCCCGATGCACCCGCCGACCACCAACTCGTCGCCCCGGAACTAGAGGTGAGGGGCTCGGCGGCGCCACCGGGGGAGGGTTGCGAAGCGTCGTAACGGGAAACGGGACGGGGGTTGCGCGCGGTGGCCGCGGACGAGGTCGAGCCGGGTTCGGGTCGGCGTCGCCCACGGCCACCCGCTCATGCACCGCCTAACGTCCGCGATGGCCCGGGCGTTGCGCCACCCAGGCTCTGACGGTGTCGGCGTACCAGTACGGTTTGCCGCCCTCCACCAAGTCGGGCTCCGGTAGTAGGCCGTGCTTGCGGTAAGAGCGCACGGTGTCCGTCTGCACCTGGATATGGGCGGCGATTTCCTTGTACGACCAGAGCCTTCGGTCAGTCATCTCTGCGCACCTCCTTGGCGCCCCCGCAGGGTCGACCGGCGAGCCGGCGAGGGCTGCGTACGGCGTGGTGATCACTCACCCTGTGCCCGGACAACGACGGTGAGTGACCGTCGGCGTGGGGCTGTTGAAGGGCTGTGACGAAAGACCTGCCCCACGGTGACAGCCGTGACGGAGGGGCGACAGCCGTGACAGGAATGGGACAGACGCCTGCATAGCGGATGATCCGCGGTCGGGTACCGTCCGCCGTGGGCGAGATGTCCCCTGTAGGTGCGCCTGTGGCGAGACATGTCTGTTCTTGGGCGTGGCGAGTGCAGGCCGGCGGAGGGGTGGGGATCACGAATACAGGGCGTGCCAAGTCTCCTTGTCGACCTTGCCGTTGGCGGGAAGGTGGTGCTTGGACTGGAACTTCCGCACGGCGCTACGGGTCTTCGCGTCGAAGCGGCCGGTCAGGTCCTTCCAGGTCAGGTAGCGGCGGTTGGCCAGGAGGCACTGCACCTGCTTGACGAGGGTGCCGCGTTGACCGTAGACGGTGAGCGCGTCCCCGTTGGCGAAGGCGCAGGCGACGAGGGCGGCGGGGCGGACGGGGGCGCCATCCTGTCCGGTCCGCTCGGTGGCCGACGGCGGCTTGGCGGCGGACGCCGGGCCGGCGAGCACCTCTGCGGCCAGCAGCAGTCCCGCGATTGATGCCCCGAAGCCCGTTCTTGTGGCTTTCACGGAGTCCATTGCTTCCCCCGTTGGACGCCTCGGATGCTCCGAAACCCTGGGATACACCCGATGCGCTGGTGCGGGGATGGCGCCGGCCACCGCTTCTTCCGCGACGCCTGGCCCTCGCCTCTCCCCTCCCTGCCTCGCCTCTCCTTGCCTCTCCTCTGCGCTCCCTCGCCTCAGTTCCCGTAGGTGGGGCCGCGGCTTCCACTTCCGGCCGTGCCGCCGGTCGTCTCGCCGGCCGTGCCGCCGGCGGTGTCATCGACGGAGTCATCGGCTGACTGATCGACCGTGGTGGAGGCCGTATCCGTATCCGTATCTCTATCCGTACCGGTACTTGTGGCTGCCGTAGTGGTCACGGTCGTTGACGGGACGGCTCGCTCGGCGGAGCGGCGCAGTTCGTGTTCCAGGTCCTCCAGCGCCAGCCCCTTCGTCTCCGGCGCGTACCGCTTGCAGAAGAGCAGCGACAGCACGCACATCGCGCTGAACAGCCAGAACGTGACCGCGGCGCCCACCGCGTCGAGCAACATCGGGAAGCACAGCGCGATCCCGAAGTTGACCAGCCACATCACGAACACCGCCGCGCCCATGGCGAGTCCGCGGACCTTGAGCGGGAACATCTCGGCGAGCAGGAGCCACACGCCCGTATTGAGCGTTGCCTGCATGAAGCCCATGTAGAGGACCATCAGCGCGAGGACCAGGTAGCTGACGGCGGTGGAGTGCGGCAGGTGGAACGCCGCCCCGAGGAGGGCCAGTGACACCGTCATCCCGGAGAGCCCCCAGAGGAGCATCGGACGTCGCCCCACCCGGTCGATCAAGGACATGCCGATCGCCGTGGCGACGACGGAGACGGCGCCGACCGCGATGGTGGCGGTGATCGCGGCGTTGGTGCCCAGGCCGGTCGTCGAAAGGATCTTGGGGGCGAAGTAGATGACCGCGTTGACCCCGGTGATCTGTTGGACGATCGCGAGCCCGATGCCGACCAGCAGCAACCGTCGCACCCAGGGGAGTTGCAGCTCCTGCCAGGCCCCGCGCTGGGCGTCGGCCTCCAGGTTGCGGGCGTGCTCGATGCGGTGGAGCTCGTCCGGGACGTCGTCGGCGGGCAGCGTACGGCGCAGCACCGCGGCAGCCTCGTCCTGCCGCCCCCGGCTGATGTACCAGCGCGGTGTATCGGGCAGGAAGAGGACGCCGAGGAACAACGCCACAGCCGGCAGCGCGGCCAGTCCCAACATCCAGCGCCACGCCTCCCAATGGGCCAGCACGGCATTGACGAGGTACGCCAGCAACTGGCCGCTGACGATCATCAGGGAGTTGAACGAGACCAGCCGGCCGCGGATGTGCGCGGGCGCGATCTCGGAGAGGTAGAGCGGGGTGATGACGGAGGCGCTGCCCACGGCCAGGCCCAACACGAAGCGCGCGACCGTCATGAACGCCACGCTCGGCGCCAACGCGACCGCCACCGCCCCGCCGATGAACACCGCGCCAGCCCACAACAGGGAGTTGCGCCGCCCCAGCGCGTCGGACATCCGGCCGCCGGCCAACGAGCCGAACGCCGCGCCTATCAGGAGCGCGCTGGTGATGACGCCCTCACTGAGGGACGTGAGGCCGAAGTGCTGCTCCATAAAGGGGAGCGCGCCGGACACCACCCCGGTGTCGTATCCGAACAGGGCACCGCCGAGCGCGGCGATCGCGGCAATGGCAACGATGAACCGCCGGGCATTTCGGGAGGGGGGCGTGCCGCCGTGCGAAGAGGGGGAGGTGGGGGAATTGGGGGAGGTCGGAGAAGAGTTGGGTCCGACGGTGGACGCGGACTGACTGCTGGGGGGCGCCATTCTCAGCTCCCGTTCGCCGGAACGTCATGCGTCGACACCGTCGCAGTGAGCGCCGTGCACGCCGTCAATGCGGAAGTGGCCGCAGACGCCGATGATGTTGACGGCAATGCCCCGTAGGGCGTGCATGGACCGTGCGCAGTACACATGATGCGGCCTTTCGCTGGCTGATCTGAAGAAGGCGGAGGGAAAGCCGAGTTGGGTGGGATGAACGTCGGCCGACGAATTACCCGTCGACGCAATCCAGATCGACGAAGTATCGGATCGGTGAGCAGCCGGCCGGTCGCCAGGTCACTAGGTTGTAGGTCGCCGGAACGACGGGGCGCCGACGCGATGGAGGGCCGTGCGCTGACGTGACGTTACTGAGGCAACTCATGTAACTCACGTAACTCATGTAACTCGCGTAATTGGCGGCGTATGCCGGCTGGTTGCCGCGCCGCAACGGGGATCGAGCAGGCGCGGTAGGCGGTGCCGCGATAAGCGGCACCGAGGGGAGCGGGGAAACAGACCTGAGGAACGAGTCTGAAGAATGGGTCTGAGGAATGGGTCTGATAAACAAGCCCGCGAAGCAGTCCCGAGAAGCAGACCTGAGGAACGGATCACGGTCCGGGGATGGTCGGACGATGTTCGTCGCCAGCCACCGGAACAGTTCGGCTACGGGTGTGTTGGATATGGGCACATCGCTTGCGTTACCTCATTCGCTTACCGCTTACCGCTTACCGCTTACCGCTTACCGCTTACCGCTTACCGATAGAGATCCGGCCGCTCGATCAATTCGACGACGACTCGGTCCCCGGTGGCCTGCGCCAAGACCCCCGCCTTGCATACCGCGGCCGCCGCGTACCCGTCCCAACAACTGGGGCCCTCGACCTCGCCGCGCCGGGTGGCGTCCACCCAACGCTGCACCTGCCGGTCGTACGCGTCCTCGAAGCGCTCCACGAAGCCGGGGGTGATGGTGCCGCCCCACTGTCCCGCGGTGTTGACGAAGACGCCGTGGTCGTCGCCGATCCGCGCGGTGCCGTTCTCGCAGACCGCCTCGCAGTTGACCTGGTAGCCGAAACCGCAGTTGACGAACAACTCGGTGTCCACGACCTGGCCGCCGGATGTCTCGAAGAGGATGAGCTGCGGGTCGCTGAGTCGTTCCGGCGCGTTGCCGGTGGGCGCCGGTCGCAGCACGCGGACGGCCGTGATCTCCTCGTCCAACAGCCAGCGGGTCACATCGATCTCGTGCACTACCGAGTCGTTGATCATCATCGCGTTGGTGAAACCCGGCGGGGTGTCGGCGTTGCGGTGCTTGTTGTGCAACATCAGCGGACGGCCGTACGTGCCCTTGTCCAGAAGGGACTTGAGGGTGCGGTACCCGGCGTCGTAGCGGCGCATGAAGCCGACCTGGACGCGCCGATGGCCCAGCTTCTGCTCGGCTTCCAGGACCCGGAGGGCGGAGGCGGCGTCCGGGGTCAGCGGCTTCTCGCACAGCACCGGGAGGTCGCGGGCGAAGGCGTCGAGCAGCGTCGCCTCGTGGGCCGGGCCCGGCGAGGCGATCAGTACGGCGTCGACGCCGGGGTCGTCCATGGCCGCGGCCGGATCGCTGTACGCGGTGGCCCCGTCGATGCCCTCGGCCAGCCGTGCGGCCCGTTCGGCATCGATATCCGCCACTGCCGCAACCCTGGCCCCACTGATCACATCGTTGATGCGACGCACATGGTCGGCCCCCATCCGCCCGGTCCCAATGACCGCCACGCCCAACGAGCCACGCGCACCCTGCGAACCCATCTCACCCATCCCGTCTGCCACTTCCTTCCACTTCCTTCCACTTCGTTGTTCTCCTTCATCTACCGCGCCGCTACATCTCGCCCGCGCCGCTGTATGGCGATGTTGCGCCGTATCCCTGGCTCCGTATCTGCCGTACCCCTGGCTCTGCATCTCTGGCTCCGGCTTATCCGGATCCCTATCCCTGACTCCGGTCCATGTCCCCGACTCCGTGACTCCGTGTTCGGCCCCTGTCTGTCCCCGACTCCGTGTTCCAAGCGGTCTCCGCATGGGCAGAACACCTCATCAGTGCATGGACAGAACGCCTCGTCGGTGTATGGACAGAACGCCTCGTCGGTGTATGGACAGAAGACCTCGTCAGTAACGCAAACCGCGGGAACGAATCACGCTCCGTAATCGTTGCCGGGGTATGAGGAGGCGGCACGAGGCAAGCGCAAGCACGCACCGGGCAGCAGGCTCAGCGCGAGGCACGCAACACGCTCACACTCGGAAGGGGGCGCGCATCCAGGGGAGTTGAGGGGGCGGGGCGCATGAGGCCGGGGCCAGGGTTCAGGCTCCGCAGGACCGCAGGAAGCGGCGCGTCCGCTGGGCGATCGGGAACGGCTGATCGGGCGGGCACGGGTACATGTCCTGTTCGACGATGGCGAAGAGGTCGACGCCCAACTCCTGGGCGGCTTCCAGGACGGGCGGCAGCGCCGGGATGCCG
Source organism: Streptomyces sp. WZ-12 (assembly GCF_028898845.1). NCBI lineage: Bacteria > Bacillati > Actinomycetota > Actinomycetes > Kitasatosporales > Streptomycetaceae > Streptomyces > Streptomyces sp. WZ-12. The sequence continues at coordinate 5,794,888 of NZ_CP118574.1, forward strand.
AGCGGCGGCTCGCACATCACGCCCTGCTGCACGGCCGGGCCGAACGGCGTGCCCTTGGCGACGACGTCGCTGAGGATGTCCGGGTCCACCTGCTTGAGGTGGAGGTACCCGATCCGCTCGCCGTAGGTGCGGATCAACTTGACGCTGTCGCCGCCGCAGTAGGCGTAGTGGCCGGTGTCCAGGCAGAGGTTGACCAGGTCGGAGTCGGTGGAGTCGAGGAAGCGCTCGACGTGCTCCTCGGTGTCGATGTGGGTGTCGGCGTGCGGGTGGACCACGATGTCCAGGCCGAATTCGTCGCGCACCTGCTTCGCCAGCCGTTCCGTGCCGGTGGTCAGGTGCTTCCACTGCTCGACGGTCAGCTCTGCGGGCTCGATCATCTCGGCGGTCTTGTCGTCCCGCCAGAAGGAGGGGATGACGACGAGGTGCTTCGCGCCCATCGCCTGGGTGAGCGAGGCGACTTCGGAGACGTGGGCCCAGGTCTTGTCCCAGGTGGACGGGCCGTGGTGCATCGAGGTGAAGATGGTGCCGGCCGAGACGGTGAGGCCGCGCCGGCCGGTTTCCTCGCGCAGGACGGCGGGGTCGGTGGGCAGGTAGCCGTACGGGCCGAGCTCGATCCACTCGTAGCCGGCCTCGGTGACCTCGTCCAGGAAGCGCTGCCAGGGGACTTGTTGCTCGTCGTCGGGGAACCAGACGCCCCAGGAGTCGGGGGCGGAACCGATACGGAGGCGGTCCAGAACGGACGAGGCGGCAGGGGGTACGGACATGCTGCGGCTCTCCTCTCGCCGGTCGGCGGTGACCGGGAGGCGCTGAGGTGGGTTGTGGGCACAGCCTCTCTGCCGCCCTGGGGAGTGTCAAGACTTCGTCCTGACATAAGGACTTAAGGACTTTGAGAGAGGGGGTTGGGGGAGGAGGGGGTGATGGGGTGCGCGCCTGGTGGCGGCGCGGGTGTGTTGCGGTGCGAGGTGCCTAGAGGCGTCTGGGTGGGCGGAGTTCGGGGCGTGGGGTGCGGTGGGAGTGCGGGGTGCGGGGTGTGGTGCGGCGAGTGAGGAGCGAGGGAGGGGAGAGGCGTGTGGGGGAGTAGGCGAAAGTTTGCAGAATGGGGTATTTGGGGCGGATGGGTGCAGGGTGTTGTGGGGTGGAATTGAGGCTGGAGGGGAGTGGTTGACGTCATAATGTAAGGACAAAGTGTTGACAGGGTTTGTGGGTGGCGGTTAGACCTTTGGTCGGAGCTGGAACCGGCGGGGAGAGCCGGTTCCGATCGACCGACTCGACCCGATGCTGCGCCGGCCTCCCCGCGCCCTCGATTGCGCTCTTGAGTATGTGAGTTGTGCTCTTGAGGGCTTGGACACCTGGGCAGGGGGACCTCCGCCGTCGCACCGGGCGACCCGAAGGGGCATCTATGACCGAGCCGCACGACCTGATCACCATGGGGCGCATCGGGGTGGACATCTACCCGTTGCAGACCGGGGTGTCGCTCGCCCAGGTGGAGACGTTCGGGAAGTTCCTCGGCGGGTCCGCCACCAACGTGGCGGTGGCCGCCGCCCGGTTGGGGCGTCGTAGCGCCGTCATCAGCCGTACCGGGCGCGACCCGTTCGGGGAGTACATCCACCAGGCGCTGCGGGGCTTCGGCGTCGACGACCGTTGGGTGACCCCGGTGGAGGGCCTCCCCACCCCCGTGACCTTCTGCGAGATCTTCCCGCCGGACAACTTCCCGCTCTACTTCTACCGTCGCCCCAAGGCCCCCGACCTGGTCATCCACCCCGAGGAGTTGGACCTGGAGGCGGTCTCCGCGGCCCGGATCTTCTGGGTCACGGGTACCGGACTGTGCGAGGAGCCGAGCCGTGGCGCCACACTGGCCGCGCTGGAGGCGCGTGCCCAGAGGGGCGGCGGTACCACGGTCTTCGACCTGGACTGGCGGCCGATGTTCTGGGGCGGGGAGGGCGGCGCCTCCGGGGACGGCGGGGCGTCCGGTGCCGCGGCCATGGCAGCCGCCCGGCCGTGCTACGAGGCGGCACTGCGGCACGCCACCGTCGCCGTCGGCAACGTCGACGAGGCCGAGGTCGCCACCGGTCTCAGGGACCCGAAGGCGTGCGCCGAGGCGCTGTTGGAGAAGGGCGTGGAACTGGCCGTCATCAAGCAGGGCCCCAAGGGGGTGCTCGCCGTCCACCGGGACGGGCGGAGCATCGAGGTGCCGCCCACCCCCGTCGAGGTCGTCAACGGGCTCGGCGCCGGGGACTCGTTCGGCGGGGCGCTGTGCCACGGGCTGTTGGCCGGCTGGGAGTTGGAGCCGATGATGCGCTACGCCAATGCGGCCGGGGCGATCGTCGCCTCCCGGTTGGCGTGCTCGTCCGCGATGCCGACGGCCGCGGAGGTCGAGGAGTTCCTGGCGGGGAGGTGAGCGGCACCTCGCGACACCCCGGCTCCTGACGACGCGGCAGAGCGGTTCGCGGCGACTCCTCTCGACTCGTGGCGACGCATGACGATGCGAAGTGCTCATGACGACTCGCAGCGACTCGCAGCGACTCGTGACGATGCGAAGTGGCTCATGTCGGCTCGGAGCGGAGGGGGGTGACTCGTCCTGCGTTCCTGAGACGGCTCGCCCTGCGCTCCTGAATGGCCCGTGCCTCCCCTTCCCCCTTGTCCCTGTTTCACCCCCCACCCCCCGCCCTCAAGAAGGTGAGTTGAGCCTTGACTCCTCGGATCAGTGACCTCCCGGCGCTACGCGCCCGGCATCCCGAAGCCGTCGCGGAGGCCGCCGCCCGCCGTACTCGTCGCCCGCTGCTCGGCGACAACGGCCGGCTGATGATCGTGGCCGCCGACCATCCGGCCCGGGGTGCGCTCGCCGTCGGTGACCGCCAACTGGCCATGGCCAACCGCCTCGACCTCCTGGAGCGGCTGGTCCTCGCGCTGTCCCGGCCCGGCGTCGACGGGGTGCTGGCCACCGCCGACATCCTGGAGGACCTGCTGCTGCTCGGCGCCCTCGAAGGCAAGGTCGTCATGGGCTCCATGAACCGGGGCGGCATCGCGGGCGCCTCCTTCGAGATGGACGACCGGTTCACCGGCCACCGCCCCCAGGACATCGCCCGGCTCCGCTTCGACGCGGGCAAGCTCCTGCTGCGCATCGATTACGACGACCCCGGCTCGCTGACCACACTGGAGGCCACGGCCCGCGCCATCGACGCGATGGCGGAACGCGAACTGCCCACGTTCGTCGAGCCGTTCCTCTCCCGCCGGGTCGACGGTGTGGTCCGCAACGACCTCAGTCCGGAGGCCGTCACCCGTTCCGTTGCCATCGCCTCCGGCCTCGGCGGTACGTCCGCGTACACCTGGTTGAAGCTGCCGGTGACCGACGACCCCGAGGCGATGGCCCGGGTCTGCGAGACCTCCACGCTGCCCACGGTGCTCCTCGGCGGCAACGTCGGCGGGACCGTGCGGGATCAGGAAGCCGCCTACGAGAAGTGGCGCAAGGCGCTCCGGTTGCCGACCGTGCACGGGCTCGTCGTCGGCCGCTCCCTGCTCTACCCGGCGGACGGCGATGTGGCGGCCGCGGTCGACACGGCCGTGGGGCTGCTCTAGACCCGCATGATGCGGCCGAAGCCGGTCCGAAGTCGGCCCGGAGTTGGGCCCGCAGCCCGCAGCCCGCAGCCCGCAGCCCGCAGCCCGCAGCCCGCAGCCCGCAGCCGCGTTGTGCCATTGCCGCGGCACCGCCGCGTCGCCGTCAGCGTCACTGTCAGTGGTGAGTAGGAGACTTGTAGTCATGAGTGCTGAGTTTGCAGAAACCCCCGAGAACCCCGAGACCACAACGACCCCCGCGCCCCCCGCGACCCGCGGGAACGACGATGCCCCCGCCCCCTCCGCCGAGTTCCATATCGCGGCCGGCCGTGGCGCCGCCGGTCCCTACGCCCTCGACGTCTCGCCCGAGAAGGCCGGTTGGGGGTACTCCTCGCTGCGGATCCTCGAACTGCCGCCGGGTGGTGAGCACTCCTTCGCCACCGGTGACAGTGAGTGGATCGTGCTGCCGCTTTCCGGTGGCTGCACGGTCCGGACGGACGGGCCCGAGGGGGTGAGCTTCGAACTGGCCGGACGGGAGGGCGTGTTCAGTGGTGTGACGGACTTCTCCTACGTGCCGCGGGACGCGCAGGTCCGCATCAGAAGCGGGGCCGGCGGGCGGTTCGCGCTCACCGGGGCGCGTTGCGAGCGTCGGCTGCCGGCCCGGTACGGCGCCGCGTCCGATGTGCCCGTGGAGTTGCGGGGGACCGGGTCCTGTTCCCGGCAGGTCAACAACTTCGGCGCGGCCGGGGTGTTCGAGTGCGACCGGCTGATCGCGGTGGAGGTGCTCACCCCGGGCGGCAACTGGTCGTCGTATCCGCCGCACAAGCACGACGAGTGCCGTCCCGGGGAGGAGTCCGAGCTGGAGGAGGTCTACTACTTCGAGATCGCGGCCGCCCACGGGACGGACGGCCTGGGCTACCAGCGGGTGACGCCGTCCGGGCACGGGCGCGGTACGGAGGTCCTCGCCGAGGTCCGTACGGGCGATGCGGTGTTGATCCCGGACGGCTGGCACGGCCCGTCGATCGCCGCCCCCGGGCACGACATGTACTACCTCAACGTCATGGCGGGTCCGGGCGCGGAGCGCGCGTGGTTGATCTGCGACCACCCCGACCACGGCTGGATCCGCACGACGTGGCCGGAGCAGCCGGTCGACCCCCGACTCCCTCTGTACGCAGCACCGGCCCCGGCAGGAGACCCGCGATGACCGCGCCGACCAACCCCCCGATGAAGCCGACCAACTCCCCGACGGAGCGGTCGAGTCACGCCGCCGCGCCCCTCACCGACACCCCCGCGCACCCGTCCGCTCCGCGCACCCGCCGTCTGACCGTGGCCCAGGCCCTGGTCGAGTTCCTGGCGCACCAGTACACCGAGCGGGACGGTCGCCGGCACCGGCTGATCGCCGCCTGTTGGGGCATCTTCGGGCACGGCAATGTCGCCGGGATCGGGCAGGCGTTGTTGGAGTCCGGCAGTGCCGCGCCCCTGGGGGAGGCGGCCGACGGGCCGCCGAGGCTGCCGTACCTCCAGGGGCGGAACGAGCAGGCCATGGTGCACGCGGCGGTGGGGTACGCGCGGCAGTGCGACCGGCTGTCGGCGCAGGCGGTGACGACGTCCATCGGGCCCGGCGCCACCAACCTCGTCACCGGTGCCGCGCTCGCCACCGTCAACCGCCTCCCGGTGCTGCTGCTGCCCGGCGACGTGTTCGCCACCCGGCCCGCCGATCCGGTGCTCCAGCAGCTCGAAGTCCCCACCGCGGGCGATGTGTCGGTGAACGACGCGCTGCGTCCGGTCTCCCGGTATTTCGACCGGGTCACCCGCCCCGAGGCGCTGATCCCGGCCGCCCTTCAGGCGATGCGGGTGCTCGCCGATCCGGTGGAGACCGGTGCCGTCACCCTCGCCCTGCCGCAGGACGTGCAGGCCGAGGCGTACGACTGGCCCGAGGAGTTCTTCGCCGACCGGGTGTGGCGGGTTCCCCGCCCGGCGCCGGACGCCGATGCGCTGGCGGAGGCGGTGCGGGCCGTGCGGGCGGCCCGTCGGCCGCTGATCGTCGCGGGCGGCGGGGTGCACCACAGCGAGGCGGAGGAGGCGTTGCGGGAGTTGGTCGAGGCGACGGGCATCCCGGTGGCGTCCACCCAGGCGGGCAAGGGCTCGTTGGCCTTCGATCATCCGGCGGACGTCGGTGGGATCGGTCACACCGGCACGGCGACCGCCGACGGGCTGGCCCGGCGGGCCGATCTGGTCATCGGGGTCGGCACCCGCTACACCGACTTCACCACCGCCTCCGCCACCCTCTTCGCCGAGCCGGGGGTCCGCTTCGTCAACCTCAACATCGCCTCCTTCGACTCCCACAAGCTGGGCGCCCTGGCCCTGGTCGCCGACGCCCGCGCCGGGCTGGCGGCGCTCGGCGGGGCCCTCGTCGGCCACCGGGTCGATGCCGCCTACGAGGCCGAGTACGCCGCGGCCAAGGCGGAGTGGGAGCGGCGGGTGGACGCCGCCTACGCGGCCGACGACCCCGCCGCACGGCCGTCGCAGACCCAGGTCCTCGGGGCGCTGGACGGGCTCGTCGACGGGACCGACATCGTCCTCAACGCGGCCGGTTCCCTCCCCGGTGACCTGCACAAACTCTGGCGCGCCCGGTCCCGCAGGCAGTACCACCTCGAATACGGCTACTCCTGCATGGGCTATGAGATCCCGGCCGCGATCGGGGTGAAGATGGCCGCCCCGGACCGCCCGGTGTGGGCGCTCGTCGGCGACGGTACATACCTGATGAACCCCACCGAAATCGTCACTGCGGTCCAGGAGGGCATCAACATCACCCTCGTCCTCGTCCAGAACCACGGCTACGCCTCCATCGGCGGTCTCTCCCAGGAGACCGGCGGCGAGCGCTTCGGCACCGACTACCGCTTCCGCGCCGCGGACGGCACGTACACCGGCGAGCCGCTGCCCGTGGATCTCGCCGCCAACGCCGCCTCCCTGGGGATGCGGGTGTTGCGCGCCTCGACGGTCGCCGAGCTGCGCACCGCCCTCGCCGAGGCCCGTGGCGCAAAAACACCCACATGTGTCTATGTGGAGACGGAAACATCTGACACAGTGCCGGGCGCGCCGCCCGCCGCGGCCTGGTGGGATGTACCCGTTGCCGAGACCGCGACGCGTCCGGCGGCCGTCGCCGCCCGCAAGGCGTACGACGAGCGTGCCGCCGCGCGCCGCCGCCACCTCTGACATCCGCATCGCCGCACCGTACGGAAAGGCCCCTCGCATGAAGACCATCAACCACTGGATCGGCGGGAAGCCCGTGGAGGGCGTCTCCGGCAACTTCGGGCCGGTCTACAACCCGGCCACCGGCGCCCAGGAGAAGCAGGTCGCCTTCGCCTCCGTCGAGGAGGTGGACGCCGCCGTCCGCACCGCCAAGGAGGCGTACCGCACCTGGCGCGACAGCTCGTTGGCCAAGCGCACCTCGGTGCTCTTCAAGTACCGCGAGCTGGTCGACGCGCACCGTGAGGAACTGGCCCGGCTGATCACGGCCGAGCACGGCAAGGTGCACTCCGACGCGCTGGGCGAGGTCGCCCGCGGCCTGGAGATCATCGAACTGGCCTGTGGCATCCCGGAGAAGCTCAAGGGCGAGCTCTCCACCCAGGTGTCGACGCGGGTGGACGTGGCCGCGATCCGCCAGTCGCTGGGCGTGGTCGTCGGCATCACGCCGTTCAACTTCCCGGCCATGGTGCCGATGTGGATGTTCCCGCTCGCCATCGCCTGTGGCAACACCTTCGTCCTGAAGCCGAGCGAGAAGGTCCCCAGCGCCGCGTTCAAGCTGGCCGAGTTGGCCGCCGAGGCGGGCCTGCCCGACGGCGTGCTGAACGTCGTCAACGGCGACAAGGTGGCCGTCGACGCCCTGCTGGAGCACCCGGACGTGGCCGCGGTGTCCTTCGTGGGCTCCACCCCCATCGCGCGTTACATCCACACCACCGGCACCGCCAACGGCAAGCGCGTCCAGGCCCTGGGCGGTGCCAAGAACCACATGCTGGTCCTCCCGGACGCCGACCTCGAATTGGCCGCCGACGCCGCGATCAACGCCGCGTACGGTTCGGCCGGCGAGCGCTGCATGGCGATCTCCGTGGTCGTCGCGGTCGGCGACACCGCCGACCCGCTGATCGGCAAGATCAAGGAGCGCGCCGACCGGCTCCGCATCGGCCCCGGCGACGACCCGGCCTCCGAGATGGGCCCGTTGATCACCAAGGCGCACCGCGACAAGGTCGCCTCGTACGTCAACGGCGCCGCCGCGCAGGGCGCCGACGTCGTCCTCGACGGCACCGGTTACACCGTCGAGGGCCACGAGGACGGCCACTGGATCGGCGTCTCGCTGCTGGACAACGTCACGCCGGAGATGGACGCCTACCGCGACGAGATCTTCGGCCCGGTGCTCTCGGTCGTCCGCGTCGAGACGTACGAGCAGGCCATCGAGCTGATGAACAGCTCCCCGTGGGGCAACGGCACCGCGATCTTCACCCGGGACGGCGGCGCGGCCCGCCGCTTCCAACTGGAGGTCGAGGCCGGCATGGTCGGGGTGAACGTCCCGATCCCGGTGCCGGTGGGCTACCACTCCTTCGGCGGTTGGAAGGACTCGCTCTTCGGCGACCACCACATCTACGGCAACGACGGCGTGCACTTCTACACCCGCGGCAAGGTCGTCACCACCCGCTGGCCCGACCCGTCCGACGGTGGCATCAACTTGGGCTTCCCGAGCAACCACTGACGCCCGCCCCGCTCCCGGCCGACGGGGCGCCCCCTCGCGGGCGCCCCGTCCCGGTGCCCCGCCGGCCGCCGCCGGCGGGGCACCCGCGGGCGCGCTGCCGCCCGGCCGTCACCCCCGGCGTCCGGGCGGCAGCGGACCGTGGCCCGGGAGGAGACCGCGGCCAACTCCGTTGCTACGGTGGCGGGTCGCCTGCGTGCGCAGGCGGTGCGGTATCGACACGACGGGGGACGACATGGCGCGAGGCATGGCGCTGGCCAAGGGCGCGCGGATCACTGGCGGCATTCTCTGCCTACTGTTCTTCTTGTGGACGGCGTGCTGGTTCGCCGTCGACATAGGGGAGTTCGGCATCGTCGGCGTCTGGGACGGCTGGACCAGCGCGCACGGGCCGGGCCCCAACGAGGTCACCAATCCCGTCCAGTTGGGCTTCTGCCTGCTCCAGGCGACCGCCGCCGTGGCGGCGTTCGCTGGCCGCCGCTCGGCCGGCGGGCTGCTGGCCGTGGCCACCACCGCCACGTTCGCCACCGCCCTCCAGGCCCTGGTGAGCGTCGGCAGCCACACCGACGACGACCGCTGGTTCCGCAGCGCCAAGGCCGGCACCGCGACCTTCGACGGGGTCTTCCTCTCCAGCCTGGCGCTGTTCCTGCTGACGCTGGTCGCCGGCGTGGTGCTGCTGGCCGGGATGCGGTCCTGGCCGCGCCCGGCGCCCAGTGGCCCGCCGGCCCGGCCGGCGGCGGCCGCCGGTGTGCTCGGCGGGCTGGTCCTCGGCGCGATGGCGCTGGGCTATGTCGTCTGGCAGGTCTACCTGCTGGTCCAGGTCGGCGGCGAGTCCTTCCAGATGCTCTATCTGGGCAAGGGGGTGCTGTCCACCCTGCTGTCGCTGGCGCCCGGTTGGTACGCGGTGGTGTTCTTCCTGTTGACCGCGATCGTCGGGATCAACTGCCTGGCCCGCGGCTGCGCGGCCCGCGGTCTCTCCTTCGGCCTGGCCCTCGCGCTGCTGCCGAACGCCGTGCTGACGGTCATCGAGGGCATCGGCACCGGCACCCTGTTCAAGATCAGCGATGTGCTGCCGGGCATGAACATCATCGGCGACGCCCAGTTGGCGCTCGACCTGTTCGGCTCGCTGGTGCTGGTGGCGCTGATGGCCCGCGGCGAGCCGGTCGCGCCGGCCTGGCAACAGCCCGTCCCGGCGCCCGCGTTCGCCGCCGGTTTCGTCCCGGGCCCCGTCGGGCCGCCGCCGGCCGGTTGGCAGCAGCCCGGCCCGCCCCCCATGCCCCCGGTCGGCGGCCCGCCCGTGCCGCCCGGCAACGGGCAGCCCCCGCAGGGCGGTTACGGCCCGCTGCGGTACTGAGCCGACGAGGGGAGGCCGGCCCCGCGCGCCCGGCCCGGGCCCGTACGACGGACGCGGTACGGGCCCGGGGCGGGCTACTGCGGTGGGAGGGCGCCCGGTTCGGTCCGCGGGACGGGGCGGTTGTCAGTGCCGGTACCTAGGATTCAGTCATGGATCTCCGACTGCGCGGCCGCCGGCTCTACGCCATCGTGGGCGCGCTCGCGCTCCTCGTGGGAGGCGGCACGTGGGTGGCCGCCGCTTCCGACGCGCCGCCCGCCGTGCACCGCGAGGACCACGTCCTGGCGATGCCCGCGTCGCCCGGAGGTCGGGCGACGGTGCGGATCGACACCTCCTTCTTCACCGCGGGCGGCAGCGCCGGGCGGCGTCCCGCGGTCCTGCTCGCCCACGGCTTCGGCGGCAGCAAGGCCGAGGTCCGGCCCGAGGCCGAGCAGTTGGCCCGCAAGGGCTATGCGGTGCTGACGTGGTCGGCGCGCGGCTTCGGCAGGTCCACCGGCGCGATCGGGCTGAACGACCCGGCCGCCGAGGTCGCCGACGTCAGCCGGCTGATCGACTGGCTCGCCAAGCGCCCCGAGGTGCGGCTCGACAAGCCCGGCGACCCGCGCGTGGGCATCGCCGGGGCCTCGTACGGCGGCGCGGTCGCGCTGCTGGCCGCCGGGCACGATCCGCGGGTCGACGCCATCGCACCGCAGATCACCTACTGGAATCTCGCCGACGCCCTGTTCCCCAACGGGGTGTTCAAGAAGCTGTGGACCGGGATCTTCTTCACCACCGGGTCGGCCGGCTCGCCCACCGGCGCCCCCGCCCCGTCCGCCCCCGGCCCCGCCGGCGCCGGGGGCTGCGGCCGCTTCCAGCCGGCCTTGTGCGCGATGTACCAACGGGTCGCGGTCAGCGGGAAGCCGGACGCCGAGGCCCGCGCACTCCTCGCGGCCCGCAGCCCGTCTGCCGTCGCCGACCGCATCAAGGTGCCCGCCCTGCTCATGCAGGGCCAGACCGATTCGCTGTTCCCGCTCGGCCAGGCCGACGCCATGGCGCGGGCGCTCCGCCACAACGGCGCCCCCGTAGCCGTCGACTGGACCGCCGGCGGGCACGACGGCGGCGACCGGGAGACCGCCCGGCTCACCGCGCGCACCGCGGCGTGGTTCGACCGCTACCTCAAGGGCGACGAACACGCCGCCACCGGGCCGGCGTTCCGGGTCAGTCGCAGCGGGGCGGTGGACACCACCGCCGGCACCGTCCGGCTGCGCGGCGCGAGCGCCGACCGCTATCCGGGCCTGGGCCACGACCCCCGCCGCCTGGCCCTGACCGGCCAGGAGCAGCGCTTCGCCAACCCCGCCGGCGCCGCACCGCCCGCGATCTCCGCCGTCCCCGGCGCCGGCGCCCTCGGCAACCTCTCCGCCCTCGGCGCCGGCGGCCTCTCCCTGGACTTCCCCGGCCAGTACGCCCACTTCGATACCGCCCCGCTGCGCGCCCCCGTGCACCTCACCGGCAGCCCCACCGCCACCGTGCGGATCCGCTCCAGCTCCCCGGACGCGGTGGTCTTCGCCAAGCTCTACGACGTCGCCCCCGACGGCCGCCGCCAGGTGCTGCCGTCCCAACTGGTCACGCCCTACCGCGTCGAGGGCGCCCGGGACGGCCGCACGGTGCGGCTCCAACTGCCCGCCGTCGACCACGACTTCGCCGCCGGCCACCGACTGCGCCTGGTCCTGTCCGCCACCGACCTGGGCTACGCCACCCCGGCCGAGCCCGCCACCTACACCGCCTCCCTGGCCTCCGGCGAGCTCGACGTGCCCACCGTGCCGGAGCTGCGCAGCGCCGCCGCCCCGCTGCCCACCTGGACGTGGATACTGCCCGCGGCGGCCGCGGCCGCCGCCGGGGCGCTGCTGCTCACCGCCCGCCGGCGGACCGCGGCGCCCGCCCCCGACCCGGCCCTGGCCGACGTCCCGCTCCAGATCACCGGCCTGACCAAGCGCTACGCCACGTCCGCGGAGCGGTACGCCGTACGCGACCTGACGTTCCGCGTCGAACGCGGCCAGGTGCTGGGCCTGTTGGGGCCCAACGGCGCGGGCAAGACCACCACCCTGCGGATGCTGATGGGCCTGATCCGCCCGGACGGCGGCGAGGTCCGGGTGTTCGGGCGGGCGATCCGGCCGGGCGCGCCGGTGCTGTCCCGGGTCGGCGCGTTCGTCGAGGGCCCCGGCTTCCTGCCGCACCTGTCCGGCCGGGCCAACCTCGACCTGTACTGGCGGGCGACGGGTCGGCCGGCGGCCGACGCGCACACCGAGGAGGCCCTTGAGATCGCCGGGTTGGGCGCCGCCCTGGACCGCGCGGTCCGCACCTACTCGCAGGGCATGCGGCAGCGCCTCGCCCTCGCCCAGGCCATGCTCGGCCTGCCGGACCTGCTGATCCTCGACGAGCCGACCAACGGCCTGGACCCGCCGCAGATCCGCGAGATGCGCGAGGTGATGATCCGTTACGCCGCGGACGGGCGCACCGTCATCGTCTCCAGCCACCTGTTGTCCGAGGTCGAGCAGAGCTGCACCCACCTGGTCGTGATGGACCGCGGCCAACTGGTGCGGGCCGGCCCGGTGGCCGACATCGTGGGCGCCGGCGACACCGTGCTGATCGGCGTCGGCGCCGCCGCGCCGCTGCCGGACGCGGTGGTGGAGAAGGTCGGCGCGCTGCCCGGCGTGGTCTCGGCGGTCCGCGCCGACGAGGGCCTGCTGGTCCGGCTCGCCGAACCGGCCGGCGTCCCACGGCTGTTGGCCGAGCTGGTGCGGCTGGAGGTCCCGGTGCACCGTGTCGGCCCGCAGGGCCGCCTGGAGGACGCCTTCCTCACCCTGATCCAAGGAGACCGACGATGACCGCGACGACCCCGGTGGCGGCGCCCGGCTACCGCGCCCGGCGCACCCTCCCGCTGCGCGTCGAGGCCCGCCGCCAACTGCTGCGCCGCCGCACCCTGGTGATCGCCGCGGTCCTGACGCTGCTGCCGTTCGTCCTCGTCGTGGCGTTCGCGATCGGCGGCGACCCCAGCGCCCGCAGCAGCGGCCGGATCAGCCTGATGGCCACCGCCACCGCCTCCGGCGCCAACTTCACCGCCACCGCGCTGTTCGTCTCCGCCGGTTTCCTGCTGGTGGTGCCCGTCGCGCTGTTCTGCGGGGACACCGTCGCCTCGGAGGCGAGCTGGTCCTCGCTGCGCTATCTCTTGGCCGCGCCGGTGCCGCGCGCCCGTTTGCTGCTGAGCAAGTTGACGGTGGGGCTGGCGTTCAGCGCCGCCGCGATGCTGCTGCTGCCGCTGGTCGCGCTGGCGGTCGGCACCGCCGCGTACGGCTGGGGGCCGCTGCAGTTGCCCACCGGGGGCACCCTCCCCCCGGGCGAGGCCGTGGTGCGACTGGCGATCGTGACCGGCTATGTCTTCGTCGGCCAACTGGTCACCGCGGCACTGGCGTTCTGGCTGTCCACGGTGACCGACGCCCCGCTCGGCGCGGTCGGCGGTGCCGTCGGCCTGACCATCGTCGGCAACGTCCTCGACCAGGTCACCGCGCTCGGCGGCTGGCGCGATGTGCTGCCCGCGCACTGGCAGTTCTCCTGGGTGGACGCCCTCCAGCCCCAGTTGGAGTGGTCCGGCATGCTCCAGGGCGCCTCGGTCTCGGTGTCCTACGCGCTGGTGCTGATAGCCCTGGCCTTCCGCGGCTTCGCTCGCAAGGACGTGGTGTCCTAGGGCCCGTCCGACCCTTGACCCATCGGGCAGGCCCCAGAGCGGGTCGGGCACACACAAGACGGCCGCGGCGGACCCGTTGTCCGCCGCGACCGTCCTGAGGCCGGCCCGTGCTCAGCCGGTCGGCCCCTGCATCTGGGCGCTGACCCACTGCATCGTGCCCATGCCCAGGCCCTGGACGTAGGTGGCGCCGCTGTGCGTGCCGTTCGGCACGATCTGCAGCCGCGTCTTCACCGGCCCGTGGCCGTACTGGGCGATGAATTTCCGCACCTTCGGCAGCACGGTGTTCTCCTGGGAGCCGTCCTGGAAGGCCAGGTAGACGTCCGGTCCGCCGCGGGCGATCAGCCGGTGCGCCAGCACCTCGGGGTTGTTCTCCCGCATCGCCGACAGGTGCCCGCGCCACAGCGGCGAGTCCGGCACGATGTCCGGCCCGTTGGGGATCGCGACCTTGAAGTCGTTGGGGTTCTGCAGCACGTTCTTCAGCGCCGAGAAGCCGCCCGACGAGGAGCCCATGATGCACCAGGCGTTGCGGGTCTTCAGGGTGCGGAAGTTCTCCCGGACGAGGTCGGGGACGTCCTTGCTCAACCAGGTGCCGATCTTCGGCTGGCCCGGGATGTCGCTGCCGTCGTAGTACTGCTTGTCGTTGGGGTTGAGCACCGGCATCACCACGATGAACGGCAGGCTCTTGCCGGCCTTCGACCAGGAGGCGAGGCTCTCCTCCAGCTTGAGGTCGGAGCCGATCCAGTAGTTGACCGGGTAGCCGTAGGCGCCGGGCAGCGCCTCCATGACCGGGAAGCCCTTGTTCGCGTTCTTCTTCTCGTAGTACTCCGGCGGCGCCCAGACCCACACCTTCCCCGTGAAGCCGGACTTCTTCCCGTGGTAGTTGGTCACGGCTATGGGAGTGTTCCCGCCGGCCCCGCCGACCTTGCTGGTCTCCTGGAAGCTGATCGGGTGGGTGGGCATCTGCACCAGCGAGTTCTTGCTGGTCGGCGCGGTCTGCATGGCGGCGCCCGTCTTGGGGCCACTGAAGCGGACGGGGGTGTTCTGGGAGTCGCTCGTGCCGCAGCCTGCCGCGGTGCCGATGACGGTCAGGGCGATCAACGCGACCACCGGTTTGAAAAGGGTTTTGCGCACGGGGCCTTCTCCTTGGCGAACGGGCCGGGAGACGTCCCGACCGGCCAGCAAGAGGGGACGGGGCGGGCACAGGTTTCCCTCCGGGCGTGTCTGCTTCCTCGCACCGTCCGCTCCCCAAAGTCCGCACCCCGCTCTGACCTGTGGTGTTTACGCTCAACGGAGATCCGGTTTACCGTGATTTTCCTGGTGGGGGCGCGCCGTTGATGCCAGATGGACCCTCTGCGCCGCTCGCCCGCCGCATCCGATATCCCGCCGCGCGCAGACTTGTTCGCGCGCCCCCGACCCGCCGCCCGGACCACCGGCACACGCTCCGGGGCACCCCGGGTCCGACACCCCGTCACCCCGGCTCCCGGCCCGTATCCTCGGGCTATGACCTGGTCGCGCGCGCTGAGGGACGCCGCCCGCTCCGGGCTGAGCATCGAGCGGGCCAAGCTCACCCCGGTGATCGCGGTCCGCGGCACGGTCGGTGTGGCCGTCGTCATCGGCCTGTGCCTCTGGCGCGGCAGTCCGGCCCTCGCGGTCTCCTCGGCCTTCGGCGCCTTCGCCTCCGGCATCGTCACCTTCCAACGCAGCATGCGCCCCCGCCCGGTCCTGGCGCTGGCCGTCGCCGGCGCGCTGGCGGTCTCCACCTTCCTCGGCTACCTCGCCGCCGCCCATGTCGTCGCGTTCGTCGCGCTGCTCGTCGGCTGGACGTTCCTGGCGGGCATGGCCTGGGCGATCGGCCCGGTCTCCGGGCTCGCCGGCACCCAGACCGTGGCGATCATGCTGATCACCGTCACCCTCCCGACGTCCGTCGTCGGCGCCCTGGAACACGCCGCGCTGATCGCCTTCGGCGGCCTCGTCCAGGCCGCCCTGATCGTCCTGTTCCCGGTGCGCCCCTGGGGCATCCAGCGCGACGCCCTCGCCGACGCGTTGGCCGCCGAGGCCGACTACGCCCGGCGGCTGCGGCACGACCCGGTCGCCCCCTTCGACCCCGCGCCCCTGATGGACGCCCGCCTCGCCTCCGCCGTGACGCCCCGCCAGGCCCGCCGCCGCCCCGTCCAACTGCACGGCCCCCGCGGCCTCGCCGAACGCGTCCGCCCGGTCCTCGCCTCCCTCGCCGACCCGGTCGTCGGCGCCCCCTTGGAAGGTCCCGAACGCGACCGCGTCCGGGACCTGCTGGGCGCCGCCGCCACCGTCCTGGACGCCGTCGCACACGCCGTACGGCACGCCAGGCCGGTGCGGCTGGCCCCGGAAGCCATGGCCACCCTCGAAGTCCCGCCCACCGGGCCGATGCTCACCGGCCCGGGCCGCCGCGCCGCCTACCGGCTGATCTCCCTCCTCGCCGACGCCGTCGAGCTCACCGACGAGCCCGTCGAGGCCACCCGCCCCACCACCGCGGCCGAGCGCGGCCACCTGCTGCGCCCCAGCGTCCCCAGGCTGGTGCCGGTCGCCCTGCGCGCCCTGCGCCGCGAGGCCCGCTGGTCCTCGCGGATCCTGCGGCACGCGCTACGGGTCGCCGCGGTCGCCGCCGTCGGCTATCTCCTGGGCGCCGCCCTCCACTTCGGCCACGGCTACTGGGCGCCGCTCGCCTCCGTCATGGTGATGCGCCCCGACTTCGCGCAGACCTACTCCCGCGGCGTCGCCCGCTTCGCCGGCACCCTCGTCGGCGTCACCGTCGCCGGTGCCCTGATGGCGCTGGCCCACCCCGGCGTCTACACCAGCGCCGCGCTCGCCCTGCTCTGCGTGTTCCTGATGTACCTGCTGATGCGCACGGGCTTCTCGGTCACCTCGGCCTGCGTCGCCGCCTACGTCGTCTTCCTGCTCGGCATCGCCGGCGCGGGCTGGGAGCAGACCGTCGAGGAACGCATCGTGCTCACCCTCATCGGCGGGGTGCTGGCGATGCTCTCCTACGCGCTCTTCCCCGCCTGGGAGACGCCCCGGCTCCGCGACCGCCTCGCCGACTGGCTCGCCGCCAACGGCCGCTACGCCCTGGCCGTCTTCGACGCCCACGCCCGCCCCGCCGAACGCCGCCCCCGCCAGGTCCGCGAGACCCTGCTGGACGGCCGCGCGGCCCGCGCCGCCTGGGAGGTCACCGAGGCCCGCGCCGAGAAGGAGCCGGTCCGCCACCACGGCCTCTCCCTGCACGCGGCCCGCAACGCCAACGCCGCGCTCGCCACCATGGGCCGGGTCACGATGATCCTGGAGGCCCATCTGCCCGACAAGGACGCCCAACCCTCGCCCGGTGCCGCCGCGTTCACCACCGCGCTCCGCCCCGCCCTGGACCACGCGGCCCGGGCCGTCCGCGACGGCGACCCCCTGGACTGGAGCGCGCCGCGCGCCGCCTGGGAGCGCTGGCGCGCCGAGGAGGCCCACCAGGGTCTTCCCGTCAGCGTCGCCGAACTCCTCCTCGACGCCCTCGACGAGCTCGCCGAGGCTCTGCCGCCCGACCCCTGAGCCCCGCCGCCCCGCGTCCCGGGATTTTGCCGGCGCATCGGCTCCCGCAGGAACCATTCAGCACCCCCAGTAGTCTAGATAATTGCCCGCAATTCCCGTCATTGGTCGGCCAATGGCGGCCTCTGCGGCGCAATGTCCTCCCGAGAGAGAGCAAGCGAACTCCCCATGGCGTCCAGCACTTCGTCCGGCACGTACGACATAGGCATCGACCTCGGCACGGCCAACACCCTCGTCTACGCCCGCGGCAAAGGCGTGGTGCTGAACGAGCCGTCCGTGGTCGCCGTCAACGCCACCGGCGACGTCGTCGCCGTCGGCCTGGAAGCCAAACGCACCATCGGCCGCACCCCCTCCGGGATCACCGCGATGCGCCCCCTACGGGAAGGCGTCATCGCCGACTTCGACGCCGCCGAGCAGATGCTCCGCGCCCTGATGAAGAAGGCCCTGCCCAGCCGCCGCTTCTCCCGCCCCCGCGTCGTCATCTGCGTCCCCTCCGGGATCACGGGGGTGGAACGGCGCGCCGTCATCGACTCCGCCCGCGGCGCCGGCGCCCGCGAGGTGCACCTGATCGAGGAGCCGATGGCCGCCGCGATCGGTGCCGGCCTCCCGGTGGACGAGCCGATCGGCTGCATGGTCGTCGACATCGGCGGCGGCACCACGGAGGTCGCCGTCGTCTCCATGGGCGGCCTGGTCACCGCCCAGTCCGTACGGGTCGCCGGCGACGCCATGGACACCGCGATCGCCGCGTACATCAAGAAGGAACACGGCCTGGCCATCGGGGAACGCACCGCCGAGGACATCAAGATCGCCATCGGCTCGGCCACGTGGGAACCCGACCCGATCGACTCCGACCTCCTGCGCTCCCTCACCCGCGCCACCACGACCGCCGGTGACACCGACGCCGACGGGGACGCCGAGGCGGACGCCGCCACCCGCCCCCACGAGTCCCCCCTCCCGGCCTCCTACACCATCCGCGGCCGCGACCACCTCAGCGGCCTGCCCCGGCTCCTGGAGGTCACCGCCGAGGAGATCCGCACCGCCCTCGCCGAACCGGTCGAGGCCATCGTCCGCGCCGTCCACCGCACCCTCGACGAGTGCCCGCCGGAGCTCTCCGGCGACATCATCGAACGCGGCATCGCCCTCACCGGGGGCGGCGCCCTCCTCCACGGCCTGGACCGCCGCCTCCGCCAGGAGATGGGCGTCCCCGTCATGGTCGCCGACGACCCCCTGGACTGCGTCGTCAACGGCACCGCCAAGTGCGTCGACGAATTCGCCACCCTGCACGGCCTCCTGACGGGCGCGAAGGAACAGCCCCGCAGGGCGGTGCGACTGTAACGCGGCCTCCTCCTCGCGTTGTCGGCCTCCCGCCCAGGAGGCCGACAGCGCAAGGACGTGACGTGCGGAAGAACGCGAGGAAGCCGGCGCGCGGGTACGCTCCCCGGCCCGGCCTCAGCCCTGCTACCCGCGCTCCACATAGGCCGCCAACCCGTCCAGAATCCGCTCCAGCCCGAACTCCCCGGCCCGATCAGAGGATTCGCCCCCCGCCACGTCCGCGACCGCCGCCGCCAGCGCCGGGAACCGCTCGGACCGCCCGACGAGCAACTCGTTCAGCGCCGCGCTCATCACCGCCTCCGGCCCCTTCGCCCGCGCGCTGCCCACCCCCATCGACGTCGACATCGACGCCGACACCTGCGCGATCGCCCGGACGTGCCCGCTCACCACCACGACGGCGTCCAACTGCTCGCCGCCCGACAACCCGGTACCGGACAGCGCCGCCAACGCCCGCTCCGTCCAGCCGAGTTCATGCGGGCCCATCACCCGCGGCCCCACCATGGCGGTCAACAGCCACGGATGCCGGTGGTAGACCGCCGCCAGCCGCTCCGCCCACTCCCGCAGGGCGCCCCGCCAGTCGCCGGTCGCGGCGCCCGCCAGCTCCGCCGGTTCCCCCATTGCCGCGTCGATCATCAGCGCAACCAGCTCCGACTTGCCCGGCACATACCGGTAGAGCGACATCTTCGTGAAGTCCAACTCCGCCGCCACGCGCTGCATGGAGACCGCGCCGAGCCCGCCTACGTCGGCGAGCCCGATGGCCGTCCGCGTGATGCGCTCCAGGCTCAGTGCCGGCTTGGGCCCCCGACTGGGCCTCCCGCGCCCGCCCCACAACAGCTCCACGCTGCCCGCCTGCTCCCCGAACACACTGCTCTTCCCGTCTCCATCCACCCCCGCATCCTAAAACTGTGTCCGAGGGTATACATATCTGTGTCCGCCGGATACAGTTAACTCATCCGCGCCGCCGAACCACCGCACCGCCAACTCCACTCCACGGCGCACCAAGACGGGGGACCCCCATGTCCAACTCCCACTCCAACTCCGGCCTCAGTGCCAACGCCGCAAGGCCCTCAACGACGCCCCTGACGACTCCGCCGCCGGCCCGCTCCGTGTTGATCTCCGGCGCCAGCATCGCCGGCCCGGCACTCGCCTACTGGCTCGCCCGCTACGGCTACCGCCCCACCGTGGTCGAGCTCGCCCCCGCTCTGCGGGGCGGCGGCTTCGCGGTCGACTTCCGAGGCGAGGCCCACCTGACGGTGCTCCACCGCATGGGCCTCCTCGACAAGCTCAAGCAACACCGCACCGACGGCACCCCGATGACCTTCATAGACGCCCAAGGCCATCAAGTGGCCGCCCTACCCTCCGAGTTCGCCGCCGGTGACATGGAAATCCTCCGCTCCGACCTCTCCCAACTCCTCTACGCCCACACCCACACCCAGACCACCCCCACCGAATACCTCTTCGGCGACTCACTCACCTCCCTCACCGAAACCACCGACGGCGTCCACGTCACCTTCGAGCGCGCCGCACCCCGCACCTTCGACCTGGTCATCGGCGCCGACGGCCTGCACTCCACCGTCCGCCGCCTCGCTTTCGGCCCGGAATCCTCATTCGTCAGCCACCTCGGCTACTACGTCGCCGGCTGGGACCTCCCCACGAGTGAGGCCCCGGACCTCGCTGCCCGCGCCGTCGGCTACAACGAACCCGGCCGCCTGATAACGGTCGGCCGGGTCCCCCGCCGCGCCACCGAAGCGTCCTACAACGGCGAGACCTTCTGCGTCTTCGCCTCCGACCCACTGACCTACGACCGCCGCGACCCGCACGCTTCACGCAGGGCCATTGCCCAGGCATACGAGGGCGCCGGCTGGCGCACCACCGAACTCATCGAAACCCTCTGGAACACCGACGACCTCTACTTCGACTCCATCAGCCGCGTCGACGTACCCACCTGGTCCACGGGCCGCATAGCCCTCCTCGGCGACGCCGCCCACGGCGCCACCGTCGGCGGCATGGGCACCGGCTCGGCACTCGTCGGCGCCTACGTCCTCGCCGGCGAACTGGCCCTGGCCACCGGCGACCACCACCAAGCCTTCGCCCGCTACGAGCAACGGCTCCGCCCCTACGTCACCCGCTGCCAAGAAGGCGGCCGCACCACCGGCACCTTCCTGGCCCCACCCACCCAAGAAGCCCTCACCACCCGCAACGCCACCCTCAACAACCCCGCCGCCCTCACCGCCATGCTCCGAGCCGCCCACCAAACCTCCGCCGCCATCCCCCTCCCCGACTACCCCACCCTCCTCAACACACCCACTCCCCACCCCTAACAACAACAGCCCCTCCTAAGAAAAGGCCCTGCCCAGCACCGACCACTACGCATCACCGCTCTGCGGTCCGGCTCCCCCTCCCCGATCGTGCAGCTCACCCACCGCAGATGGCCACAGAGGCGGCCCTGCTCCCGGTGTCGGTCTTCCCCAAGCTCCGACAGAGCGCCTCCAGCGCATCCCCGTGGCAAGCGCGCCCAAGCCGTGACTCGACGCACCTCCACAGTCACGCGGGCACCCGAAGCCCCCCACGTCCCGTAAGTACTCAGCACTCAAGCACCAAACACAGACACCTCCAGCTCTCCTGACGGAGGCGACGAGCCCGTCGAGGCGCCATCGCCGCTGCCGCCGCCACGGCTGTCGACGACGTTCAGCACACCCCCCGGCCAGCAGCCAGCAACGAGCCGTCAGCGGAGCGAGAAGACAGCACCCACGCTCACCGGCAACTCGATGACCAGGCCCTTCGGGGGGCGACTCAGCGGGTGGAGCCAGCTCCACCCACCGTGGACGCGCTCCCAAGTCGTTCCGCACCCGCGAGGTCATGTAGAGTCTTCGAGTTGCCACGGAGCCGACAGGTTCCACGGCAGCCACTACGCCGCACTTCAGCGGCACCTCACTACTGCACGGCCCTTCAACGGGATTGAATTCCGCATGTCGAAATTCATTCCGGGCGTCTGATTAGGCGTCACCGAGGAATTCCGCTAACGTAGTGATCACCCCGCCGACGGGGAATCGGAACGAAATTCGAACCGACCGCAGCTCCTCCTGGAGCCGCCCGGAACGAAGGAAGATCTGATAAAGTCGGAAAGGCCGAAAAGCGAAAGCGAAGCGGTCGAACCCCGCTCCAACGGGGGGCCGGAGACGGAAACGGATCTGGTAAGGTTGGAATCGCGAAGAAGCCGAAAGGTCGAATCGCACCGGCGAAAATCAGGGCCGAAAGGATCTGATAGAGTCGGAGACGCAAGACCGAAGGGAAGCGCCCGGAGGAAGCCCGCGAGGGCAGGCCGAAGGAAGCGTCCGTTCCTTGAGAACTCAACAGCGTGCCAAAAGTCAACGCCAGATATGTTGATACCCCGTTCCCCACATCGTGGGGGATGAGGTTCCTTTGAAAAGTCCTTCCAAGTTTCTTGGGAGGCGCACACAGCGAGGACGCTGTGAACCACGGGGATTATTCCTCCTTGTGGTTCCGCTCAACGCGAGTGTCTCACCGGCGGTTTTTAGTTAAACGCAGTCGGGTAAAGCATTCACGGAGAGTTTGATCCTGGCTCAGGACGAACGCTGGCGGCGTGCTTAACACATGCAAGTCGAACGATGAACCTCTTTCGGGAGGGGATTAGTGGCGAACGGGTGAGTAACACGTGGGCAATCTGCCCTTCACTCTGGGACAAGCCCTGGAAACGGGGTCTAATACCGGATATGACACGGGATCGCATGGTTTCGTGTGG
This sequence comes from Streptomyces sp. WZ-12, assembly GCF_028898845.1. Taxonomy (NCBI): domain Bacteria; kingdom Bacillati; phylum Actinomycetota; class Actinomycetes; order Kitasatosporales; family Streptomycetaceae; genus Streptomyces; species Streptomyces sp. WZ-12. The sequence goes on from NZ_CP118574.1 coordinate 5,816,912, forward strand.
AAAGCTCCGGCGGTGAAGGATGAGCCCGCGGCCTATCAGCTTGTTGGTGGGGTGATGGCCTACCAAGGCGACGACGGGTAGCCGGCCTGAGAGGGCGACCGGCCACACTGGGACTGAGACACGGCCCAGACTCCTACGGGAGGCAGCAGTGGGGAATATTGCACAATGGGCGAAAGCCTGATGCAGCGACGCCGCGTGAGGGATGACGGCCTTCGGGTTGTAAACCTCTTTCAGCAGGGAAGAAGCGAGAGTGACGGTACCTGCAGAAGAAGCGCCGGCTAACTACGTGCCAGCAGCCGCGGTAATACGTAGGGCGCAAGCGTTGTCCGGAATTATTGGGCGTAAAGAGCTCGTAGGCGGCTTGTCGCGTCGGATGTGAAAGCCCGGGGCTTAACCCCGGGTCTGCATTCGATACGGGCAGGCTAGAGTTCGGTAGGGGAGATCGGAATTCCTGGTGTAGCGGTGAAATGCGCAGATATCAGGAGGAACACCGGTGGCGAAGGCGGATCTCTGGGCCGATACTGACGCTGAGGAGCGAAAGCGTGGGGAGCGAACAGGATTAGATACCCTGGTAGTCCACGCCGTAAACGTTGGGAACTAGGTGTGGGCGACATTCCACGTCGTCCGTGCCGCAGCTAACGCATTAAGTTCCCCGCCTGGGGAGTACGGCCGCAAGGCTAAAACTCAAAGGAATTGACGGGGGCCCGCACAAGCAGCGGAGCATGTGGCTTAATTCGACGCAACGCGAAGAACCTTACCAAGGCTTGACATACACCGGAAACGGCCAGAGATGGTCGCCCCCTTGTGGTCGGTGTACAGGTGGTGCATGGCTGTCGTCAGCTCGTGTCGTGAGATGTTGGGTTAAGTCCCGCAACGAGCGCAACCCTTGTTCTGTGTTGCCAGCATGCCTTTCGGGGTGATGGGGACTCACAGGAGACTGCCGGGGTCAACTCGGAGGAAGGTGGGGACGACGTCAAGTCATCATGCCCCTTATGTCTTGGGCTGCACACGTGCTACAATGGCCGGTACAATGAGCTGCGATGCCGTGAGGTGGAGCGAATCTCAAAAAGCCGGTCTCAGTTCGGATTGGGGTCTGCAACTCGACCCCATGAAGTCGGAGTTGCTAGTAATCGCAGATCAGCATTGCTGCGGTGAATACGTTCCCGGGCCTTGTACACACCGCCCGTCACGTCACGAAAGTCGGTAACACCCGAAGCCGGTGGCCCAACCCCTTGTGGGAGGGAATCGTCGAAGGTGGGACTGGCGATTGGGACGAAGTCGTAACAAGGTAGCCGTACCGGAAGGTGCGGCTGGATCACCTCCTTTCTAAGGAGCACTTCTTACCAAGTTTTGTGCTTGGTCAGGGGCCAGTACATCGGCGAGTGTCTGATGCTGGTTGCTCATGGGTGGAACGTTGACTATTCGGCACGATCGGTTTGGGACTGTTAGTACTGCTTCGGCGTGGAACGCGGGGTCTTGGCTGGTTGTGTTGGGCGCGCTGTTGGGTGTCTGAGGGTGCGAGCGTTGCTCGTCCTTCGGTGTGCCGGTCCCGGTGTAGGTCTGCTTGGTGCAGGTTGTGACGGGTGGCTGGTCGTTGTTTGAGAACTGCACAGTGGACGCGAGCATCTGTGGCCAAGTTTTTAAGGGCGCACGGTGGATGCCTTGGCACCAGGAACCGATGAAGGACGTGGGAGGCCGCGATAGGCCCCGGGGAGCTGTCAACCGAGCTTTGATCCGGGGGTGTCCGAATGGGGAAACCCGGCAGTCGTCATGGGCTGTCACCCGCTGCTGAACACATAGGCAGTGTGGAGGGAACGCGGGGAAGTGAAACATCTCAGTACCCGCAGGAAGAGAAAACAACCGTGATTCCGGGAGTAGTGGCGAGCGAAACTGGATGAGGCTAAACCGTATTGGTGTGATACCCGGCAGGGGTTGCCAGTGCGGGGTTGTGGGAGCTTTCTTGATCGGTCTGCCGGCCGGTCGGTGAGTCAGAAACCGTTGATGTAGGCGAAGGACATGCGAAAGGTCCGGCGTAGAGGGTAAGACCCCCGTAGCTGAAACGTCAGCGGCTTGCTTGAGAGCCACCCAAGTAGCACGGGGCCCGAGAAATCCCGTGTGAATCTGGCGGGACCACCCGTTAAGCCTAAATATTCCCTGGTGACCGATAGCGGATAGTACCGTGAGGGAATGGTGAAAAGTACCGCGGGAGCGGAGTGAAATAGTACCTGAAACCGTGTGCCTACAAGCCGTGGGAGCGTCGCGCAGAGACTTTGTTTCTGCGTCGTGACTGCGTGCCTTTTGAAGAATGAGCCTGCGAGTTAGCGGTGTGTAGCGAGGTTAACCCGTGTGGGGAAGCCGTAGCGAAAGCGAGTCCGAAGAGGGCGTTGAGTTGCACGCTCTAGACCCGAAGCGGAGTGATCTAGCCATGGGCAGGTTGAAGCGGAGGTAAGACTTCGTGGAGGACCGAACCCACCAGGGTTGAAAACCTGGGGGATGACCTGTGGTTAGGGGTGAAAGGCCAATCAAACTCCGTGATAGCTGGTTCTCCCCGAAATGCATTTAGGTGCAGCGTCGTGTGTTTCTTGCCGGAGGTAGAGCACTGGATAGGCGATGGGCCCTACCGGGTTACTGACCTTAGCCAAACTCCGAATGCCGGTAAGTGAGAGCGCGGCAGTGAGACTGTGGGGGATAAGCTCCATGGTCGAGAGGGAAACAGCCCAGAGCATCGACTAAGGCCCCTAAGCGTGTGCTAAGTGGGAAAGGATGTGGAGTCGCAGAGACAACCAGGAGGTTGGCTTAGAAGCAGCCATCCTTGAAAGAGTGCGTAATAGCTCACTGGTCAAGTGATTCTGCGCCGACAATGTAGCGGGGCTCAAGTACACCGCCGAAGTCGTGTCATTGCCATGAGAGCCCTAACGGGTGTGGTGATGGGTAGGGGAGCGTCGTGTGCCGGGTGAAGCAGCCGTGGAAACGAGTTGTGGACGGTTCACGAGTGAGAATGCAGGCATGAGTAGCGATACAAGAGTGGGAAACTCTTGCGCCGATTGACTAAGGGTTCCTGGGTCAAGCTGATCTGCCCAGGGTAAGTCGGGACCTAAGGCGAGGCCGACAGGCGTAGTCGATGGACAACCGGTTGATATTCCGGTACCCGCTTTGGAGCGCCCAATACTGAATCAGGCGATGCTAAGTCCGTGAAGCCGCCCTGGAGCCTTCGGGCAAAGGGGAGTGGTGGAGCCGACGGACCAGACTTGTAGTAGGTAAGCGATGGGGTGACGCAGGAAGGTAGTCCAGCCCGGGCGGTGGTTGTCCCGGGGTAAGGGTGTAGGCCGTGTGGTAGGTAAATCCGTCACATGTTAAGGCTGAGACCTGATGCCGAGCCGATTGTGGTGAAGTGGATGATCCTATGCTGTCGAGAAAAGCCTCTAGCGAGCTTCATGGCGGCCCGTACCCTAAACCGACTCAGGTGGTCAGGTAGAGAATACCGAGGCGTTCGGGTGAACTATGGTTAAGGAACTCGGCAAAATGCCCCCGTAACTTCGGGAGAAGGGGGGCCATTTCTGGTGATGACATTTTCTGTCTGAGCTGGGGGTGGCCGCAGAGACCAGCGAGAAGCGACTGTTTACTAAAAACACAGGTCCGTGCGAAGCCGTAAGGCGATGTATACGGACTGACGCCTGCCCGGTGCTGGAACGTTAAGGGGACCGGTTAGTCTGGATTCGTTCAGGCGAAGCTGAGAACTTAAGCGCCAGTAAACGGCGGTGGTAACTATAACCATCCTAAGGTAGCGAAATTCCTTGTCGGGTAAGTTCCGACCTGCACGAATGGCGTAACGACTTCTCGACTGTCTCAACCATAGGCCCGGTGAAATTGCATTACGAGTAAAGATGCTCGTTTCGCGCAGCAGGACGGAAAGACCCCGGGACCTTTACTATAGCTTGATATTGGTGTTCGGTTCGGCTTGTGTAGGATAGGTGGGAGACTGTGAAGCGCCAACGCCAGTTGGTGTGGAGTCGTTGTTGAAATACCACTCTGGTCGTGCTGGATGTCTAACCTGGGTCCGTGATCCGGATCAGGGACAGTGTCTGGTGGGTAGTTTAACTGGGGCGGTTGCCTCCTAAAGGGTAACGGAGGCGCCCAAAGGTTCCCTCAGCCTGGTTGGTAATCAGGTGTTGAGTGTAAGTGCACAAGGGAGCTTGACTGTGAGACTGACGGGTCGAGCAGGTACGAAAGTAGGGACTAGTGATCCGGCGGTGGCTTGTGGAAGCGCCGTCGCTCAACGGATAAAAGGTACCCCGGGGATAACAGGCTGATCTTCCCCAAGAGTCCATATCGACGGGATGGTTTGGCACCTCGATGTCGGCTCGTCGCATCCTGGGGCTGGAGTCGGTCCCAAGGGTTGGGCTGTTCGCCCATTAAAGCGGTACGCGAGCTGGGTTTAGAACGTCGTGAGACAGTTCGGTCCCTATCCGCTGCGCGCGTAGGAGTCTTGAGAAGGGCTGTCCCTAGTACGAGAGGACCGGGACGGACGGACCTCTGGTGTGCCAGTTGTTCTGCCAAGGGCATGGCTGGTTGGCTACGTTCGGAAAGGATAACCGCTGAAAGCATCTAAGCGGGAAGCCTGCTTCGAGATGAGGGCTCCCTCCCACTTGATGGGGTAAGGCTCCCAGTAGATGACTGGGTTGATAGGCCAGATATGGAAGCATCGTAAGGTGTGGAGTTGACTGGTACTAATAGGCCGAGGGCTTGTCCTCAGTTGCTCGCGTCCACTGTGTTGGTTCTGAAGCCACGAACAGACCAACGGTTGTTCTAAGTTTCATAGTGTTTCGGTGGTTTTAGCGTTAGGGAAACGCCCGGTTACATTTCGAACCCGGAAGCTAAGCCTTTCAGCGCCGATGGTACTGCAGGGGGGACCCTGTGGGAGAGTAGGACGCCGCCGAACTCCTTTTATGGCTCCGGCCCCTGAATCGTAAGATTCGGGGGCCGGAGCCTTTTTTGCGTTGTGCCCATTCGTGACGGGCGTTTAGCAGGCGTTGGTATTTATCGACACGGTGTGGCTCTGAGCTGCAGCGATCAGGGTCGAGACGGGCTAACGGAGGCCGCGGCGGTCGAGGCGGTGGATGAGGCCGGGGCGGCGTTGATTGCTTTCGCGGAGGCGAGAGAGGCGTCGCCGGAATTCTGTGTCTTGGCCGGTGTGTGCGTAGGCGTCGCGCAGCTCCGCGAGGAGGGTGGCGGCCTGGTCGTAGGCACGGGTCTTCTTGGTGGCGATATGCGCTTCGATCTGCCGCCAGGCGGATTCGAGCTCGCTCGCGGGGGCGCTTAGGTGCTGGTCGCGCGCTTTGGCCCGTTCGCGTTCGGTGTGCCGTTGACGTTCTGTGCGTAAGGTGCGGGCTGCTTCCAGGAGTTGGGTGGCGGAGCGATACCCAGGAGTGGTGGCGGGGGCGATGGTGCCACGCAGGCGGTGCAGGAGGTCGGTGTGCAGCCGGGGTTCCGGGCCGAGGGCGAACCGGAGCAACAGCGCGTCCTTTTCCTTCTGTGGCATCGCGGCGATGAGCGGGGCGAGTTCCTTCTTCGTAGGCTTGGCCGGTTTCCTGGGCGTGGTGGAACTAGCCCGGGTGGCGATTTCCAGGAGGTCGTTGTCCACGCGCAGGAAGTCGGCGAGCGCCCGTTGTGGGGCGGTCAGTTCACCGAGCCCGGCCGGGACAGACGGTTCGGACCAGGCTTGGTAATCCTCTTCGTCATCGTCCTCAAGTTCCCGGCCGGAGAGTGCGGACAGCCACGCGAGGTAGAGGGGGCGCAGGTCGCCCGCGGCGAGCTCGTCACGTACGCCGATGAGGGAGGCCAGTGAGTCGTCAGCGTCCTCGATCCAGTTACCGTCTTCGTCCTCGCTGGTGAGGTCGAGCAGGAGGTGGGTGCGGGTGGTCCAGGCGTCGACGTGGAAGTCCAGGCAGTAGGGCTGCACCGTGGGCAGGTCCAGGGTTTGCTTGGGAAGGCGGAGCGTCAGCCGGTGGGTACCCCAGTTGGCGACGTACAGATGGGCGTCGAAGTAGCGCTCGACCATGCGGCGCGGATCGCCGCTCAGATCCCCCCAGTTGTAGGTGTTGGTGAAGCTGGTGGCGGTGATCCGGGCCCGGGTGGAGATGGACCGCAGCTGGTCCTGTTCCGCGTGGCTGAGCGGGCGGTCGAGGGCTTGGAACTCGTAATACTGGTACTCGCTCACGGGGCGGACCCTACCGCCGCCGTGAGTCGGCGTGGACGTTGAGCGGCCGCGGAGGCGGCCGGGCGCCGGATGCGAACGCCGTAAGGTGAGTCGAGGCGAGCGGTTCAGAGAGAGCGTGCTGTGGCGGGCGTGTGAACCGAGCGGACGACGGAGCGTGGGGCAACGGCGGAACTGGCCGCGGTGCTAAGGCTGGTGGTCGCGGGCAGGGTGCGGTGTAGCGACAAGACGAAGCGCCCTTCCGCGGCCACGATCCGCGCGCTGGGAGAGGTTCTCACCGACGGTGACTTCTACGAGGACGAGGCGGTCAGGGCCTTTGCTGGCCGCTGCTGCAAGCCGGCGGTCTCTCAGAAGTGTCCAGCGGCCGGCTGGAGTTGACCGAGCAGGGGCGCAAGGCACTGGGCTGGCCGGCTCACGAGACGATCCGTCACTTGTGGCGGCGCTGGCTGAACCGCGGGGTGCTGGATGGTTCAGCCGCATCGAGGAGGTCAAGGGGCAGCGCGCGTCGGACGTTCTCAGCGCGGCGGGTCCGCGCCGCAAGGCGGTGGGCGTGGCGCTCGCCGAGCGCTGCCAGCCCGGGGAATGGGCGACGGCGGACGAGTTGTTCAAGGCGATGCGGGCCGCCGGGCACGCCCCGTACCCGGTCCGCTCCGGCCGGGTGCTGTGGAAGCTGTAGGTGCAGGAAGCGCAGTACGGCAGCCTCGGCTACGACGGACACCACGACTGGCCGGTGGTGCAGGGCCGTTACGCCCTCTGTGTGCTGTTTGAGTACGCGGCCACCCTCGGGCTCGTCGACGTCCGGTACGTCGCCCCGGAGGGGGCCCGGGACGATTTCCGGCACATGTGGGGCGCCGACCGGCTGGAGCAGTTCAGCCGCTACGGCGGGCTGCTTGCCGTCCGGTTGAACCCGCTCGGGGCGTACGCGGCGGGGCGCGTCGACGAGTACCGGCCGGGTCCGGCGCCCGCCGTTGAGGCGCGGAGTCCGGTCAGGATCCTGCCGAACTTCGACGTCGTGGCGTTGGATGCGCTGACCCCCGCCGCGTCGCTGCTGCTCGATGCGTTCGCCCCCCGGTCCGCCGACCGCGTCTGGACGCTGTCCACCGCCTCCCTGCTCAAGGCCCTGCACACGGGCCGCGGGCCCGGAGGAGCTGCGCCGCTTCCTCACCGACAACGACGTAGGGGAGCAACTCCCGCAGACCGTCACGGCGTTGCTGGCTGACGCGGCCGCGCGCACCGAGAAGGTTCGGGATCTGGGGACCAGCCATGTGCTGGAGCGTGTGGACGAGGCACAGGCCGTGGTGATCGCGAGCGACCGTGGAGCTGGTGCGCTGTGCTCACGGATCGGTCAGCAACACCTCATGGTGGCGCCGGGAGACCTGCCGGCCTTCCGCGTCTCGCTGTTGAAACTCGGTTGCGTGCTGCCTGCTCGGCACTGAGTCGAGGTACCGGCTGTTCGCAGCCGAGCGGCAGTATGGCCGGGCTCCGGCATGGCTCGCCAATCAGGGCTACCGACTGGCGCCGCAGGGTGGCAACCGACCTGGGTGCCTTCACGGCCCCGGCGCCGGTAGGCCGCAATCCGTTCAGCCCCTCGGCGCCGGATCCGGTAAAGGAAGGTCGAGAACTCCCCTCGCCTGCCGGTACCTGCCGCGCGTGCAGACCGCCACGATCCGGCTGTCGGGCAGCAGGTCCACCTCCTTCCGGGCGCGCTCTACTACTGGGGCGCGTAAGGGTAGTTGGCGCGACGACCACGCCGTGGCGCAGGCATGCCGGGGCGTTCTGCCGCAGGACGAAGTCAGCGACTGACCTGCTGTGCGCGCTTGGCCGGGAGGCCAGTTATGCCACCAGCGGTCGGCTGGTCGTGCCGATGGGCAACGGCTGGCACGGCGTGCTGAACGCGCCGGGTGACGGCACCCTGCGGGCGGCCGTGGTGGTCGGCTGCGCGAAGGAGAAGGGCTCGGGAGAGGGAGGCGAGGAGAGCTGCGTCATCCAGGCCAGCGCCTACTCCGAGACGGGGCCGGACTGGCTGCTCCTGAGCAACTGGCCCGCTTCACCCGTATCACCACGGGAGCGGCCAAGGCGGCGGCCGCCGAGTGGGGTTGTCGGGCCACCCCGGGTAGGACGGTGACCCTCGTGACGGCACCAGTGTCCTGCCGCAAGCCACTCCCCGCTTGCGCGACGAAGGGTACCTGCGTGGGCTTGGCGGGAGACCACAGGTCAGGGGCCGTGAGACGGGGACTTCTGCCCAGGTGCCCGTCGAAGACGGCTTCATGCCCGAGTTGGACGGATGGCAGTGGTTGGGCAGTGGTGGGTGGCGGAGGTCGGATTTCGCTCGCCGCAGGGTGAGTTGCGGACGTCTCGATAATTCCTTGCTTTCTCGGCGTTGTAGGGGAGGTAATCGGTTCGGGTACAACGAGGGTGTGTTGGCAGGGCTTTGAGGAGATTCTGGCGAGAGTGAGGCCAATTGGGCTGGGCGGCACCGGTAGTTGAGCAAAGGCGCGGCTCAGCGTCATTGCGAGCCACCTTTGTGAGGCATGAAGTATGTGTTGGCGTTTCCCCCGCCGTTTCCACAGGCGTTTCCGTGTACGTGCTTGGATGCGACACCCAGTCCTGCCCGTAACCGCAGGTCAGGAGCCCGTCGAGCCACCCGCAGAGGAGAACGACTGTATGTTCGTTCAGCAAAGGCATCCCGATCTACCTATAACGCCCCCCGCGCCTGCGAGCCCCCTGCGCATACCGGAGTCCGCTTCCTCGCTTCGCTTTCAAGGAAAGTGTGGGCGAGTTCGGTAGCTGTGATGATTCCGGCCAGATTGAGTAGATCGACGTATTTGACTGCCGGGCGCAGGTGGAGCGGCATCGTGAGCCGTCCCTTACGGCGTCGCGGCAGTGGCGGATCTGGGGCGGTGGATTGGCTGGGCGGTCTCGATTCGGTGGGGTCGGTCGGCCGGCGAGGGGTATCGGGTCCGTTCGATGGGGCGGTGGCGGTTCCGGGTCGGGGTGTGCCCTGGGGGTGCAGGGCTGGGTACGTCGGGTGCAGTGGGAGCCGGACCGAATGTGCCGGGAGTGCGGCGGATGGAGTGGAAGGCGTCGGTAGGTGCGGTTCCCGATCGTCAGGAAGGCGACTGGGCGTGGGGGCGGGAACGACGTGACCTCTGCGCCGCAATGCAACTGCCCTTATGCCGCTTGGGATAGAGCAATGAGGATTCTGGACTTCCTGAATACGGTCGAGCGGAGCGGTGGTTCAGGTGACGCCCTGGGTGCCGCGTTTCTTCAGGCGGCGAGTTGAGGCTTTGAAGTCGGCGTGGGCTGCTGCTGGCAGTGTTGCTGGTGATGATGACGCGTAGTCCGATGTCGCGAGTGTCGCGAGCGCAGGGGGAGCCCGGCGAGGGTGTGGAGTGCGGGTGGTGCGGTTCGCGGTGCAGGACGTGTGCAGTCGTGCTTCAGGTGGCACCGCCCCTCTCGGGCGCCCAGCCACGGCCGTCTACGCCGGCCGCGTCGAGGGCAGTTGCCGGACTTCAAGCGTCGGATGGAGGTCAAGGGAGATCTCCCGGAGGTGCCCGAGATCGGCTGAGGGCCCCGGAGGACTTCGACGCGCATTCGACGCAGCACAGCTACCCGTCGACGCCCCGGTGGCAGCCGGACGGTGCCGGACGCTTCCTGGAACACCAGGGGGGCGTCCGGCGTTCCTTTGTTGCTGGTCACGCGGCTGCTGACCAGCAAAAAGGCCCTCCCGAAGGAGGGCCTGGCCTGGCGCCCCCGGCAGGACTCGAACCTGCGGCCAAGTGCTTAGAAGGCACCTGCTCTATCCACTGAGCTACGGGGGCCGGTGGTGGGCGTGGATCACGGACCGCGGACCAGGATAGAGGTCCGGGTGCCTCGTCCCGGTTGCTTCACCTCCGTGGCACGTTGTGGAGGTTCGGTGAAGCGATCCCGATAATCGCAGGCAGGTACGAATCCTGCACGGCTTTTGGCGCCTCGCGTGGCGGGTGTTGTGTACTCGTTATGCCTGCGTCTCGGATTTCCTTAAAATCCTATATGTCCCTTTCTTGTTCTGCGTGATTCTTGCGGCGCACACAAGGGGCTATACGCTTCAAAAAGCTACCGAAATTGGGCATTCTTCACATGTGGCGACCTTGGACGTAGGACCCCGGCTGATCGATGCACTGTCCGTTCTGCGGGACCGTGTCGACGCCGCACGTTTTCCGCTGCCGCTCGGGGGCGCCGCCCGCGCCCGGCGCAACCGGGCCGAGCTGCTCTCCCAACTGGACGACTATGTGATGCCCCGCCTGCGCGCCCCTAAGGCACCGCTCCTCGCCGTCATCGGGGGCTCCACGGGGGCGGGCAAGTCCACCCTGGTCAACTCGTTGGTGGGGCGGCGGGTCTCGGAGGCGGGGGTGCTGCGGCCCACGACCCGTACGCCGGTGCTGGTCTGCCATCCCGATGACCACCGCTGGTTCGCCGGGCAGCGGGTGCTGCCCGGGTTCGCCCGGGTGTGGGTGCCGGAGCAGGACGGCGGTGAAGGGACCGCGCGGGGCGATGGCAGGGAGGGCGGGAGCGATGCGGGGCGCGGTCGGGACGGGTGTGAGCCGGGGGCGCCGACCGTGCGGATCGAGACGGATTCCGCGCTGCCCGGTGGCTTGGCGCTGCTGGACGCCCCGGACATCGACTCGTTGGTGGCCGGCAACCGCGAGCTGGCCGCCGAGCTGATCTGCGCGGCCGACGTCTGGGTCCTGGTCACCACGGCGGCCCGGTACGCGGACGCGGTGCCCTGGCATCTGCTGCGCACCGCCAAGGAGTACGACGTCACGCTGGTCACCGTGCTGGACCGGGTGCCGCACCAGATCGCCCCCGAGATCTCCGCGCGCTACGCCGAACTGTTGCAGCGCGCCGGGCTCGGCCATGTGCCCCGGTTCACCATTCCCGAGCTGCCCGAATCGGCGGGCGGGGGCCGTGGGTTGCTGCCCGCGACTGCGGTGGCCGGGCTGCGGGAGTGGCTGGAACGGCATGCGCAGGACCCCGTGGCCCGTAATGCGGCCGCTGAACGGACCGCTTCCGGGGTCATCGCCTCGTTGCGCAGCCGGCTGCCCGCGCTGGCCGGGGCCGCCGCCGCGCAGCACGCCGCGGCGCTGCGGCTGGCCGGCCGGGTCGAGGAGGCGTACGAGGCGGCCGCGGAGCGGGTGCGGGGCGAGGTCGCGGCCGGCGAGGTCCTGGCCGGTGACGCCCGCGCGCACTGGCACGCGCACAGGCTCGGTGGCCGCGCCGACGAACTGCTGGACGCGCTGACCCAGGGCCTGGCCGCGCTGCTGGCCTGCGCCGTCGAGGCGGCCGACGAGCGGGCGGCGGGGGCCTGGCGGCACGATCCCGCCGCGGCCGAGGTGGTACGGACCGCGGCGGACGGGGCCGCGGGTGCCGCCGGGCGGATCGGCGTGGTCGTCCGGCGTTGGCGGCGCTGCCTGGAGGAGCTCGCCGAGGAGGAGACCCGCGAGGCGCGCGGCGGCCAGGCCGGCGAACGGAACGACCCGGTGGACGCCGAGGAACCGGCGGCCCTACTGGCCACCGCGCTGTTGGGCGGGCGTCGGGCTCGTACGGCGGGGGAGAACCTCGCCGACCTCTTGGGGGCGCAGAGCGCGCTGCGGTTGTGCGACCAGGGCGCGCGGCTGCTGACCACGTACCTGGAACGCGCCCTCGACGGTGAACGGGAGCGCCGGCTGGCCCCGTTGGACCGGTTGACGGTGGCGCCGGACCAACAGGCCGAGTTGATCGCCGCGCTGTCGGTGGTGCAGCGGGAGCAGCGTCGGAGGCGCTCCGTGGAGCGGGCGGATCGGGCGGGTCAGTGGGAGACGGAGCGCGGGCGCCCGGTGGCGGACCGCTGTGAGCGGGAGGCGGTGACGGGGTGAGGGAGTCCGCGGAGCGAGGGGCGGAGAGCAGGGTGGGCGAGCCGGCGATGAGCGAGGAAGGGGCAGGAGAGGGCGCGGCTTGGGACGAGAGGGCGCGGGACGGCGGTGCGTGGGACGACGGGGTGATTGCGCGGCGGGTGCGGCGCAGGGCGTCGAGGGGCGGGGGGCAGGCCGAGGCGGGCGCCGGCGGGGCGGAAGTTCCGTTGATGTCGGGAGAGAGCGGCGAGTCAGGTGGCGCGGGGCGACCTCGTGGGGCGGGAGAGGCAGTTGATGCTTCTGTGGCTCAGGGGACGGGTGCGGGTGTCGATGAGGCGGGCGTCGAGGTCGATGCCTGTGGGCCCGGGTACAAGTGGGTGCCTGGTGGGGCGCGACGGGCCGTAGGAGAGGGCCTGCGGTCCCGGTTGGACGCGTTGCGGGAGCTGATCGCGCTGTCCCGGAGCCGGCTGGACGGGACGGCGTTGGACGAGGCCGGGCGGGTGCTGGAGACGGCGGACGAGCGGTACCGGCTGTCCGGCGAGCACACCGTCGTCGCCCTCGCGGGGGCGACCGGCAGCGGGAAGTCGTCGCTGTTCAACGTCCTGGCGGGGGCGCCCCGTTCGGAGGTCGGCGCGCGTCGACCGACGACCGGCGAATCGGTGGCCTGCGTCTGGTCCGGTGGCCGGCCGGGCGCGGAGGGGTTGCTGCGCCGGCTCGGGGTGCCGGTGCACCGCCGGCACACCCCCGCACAGGGCAGCCCCGAACTGGCCGGGCTGGTCCTGCTCGACCTTCCCGACCACGACTCCTCGGCCACCAGCAACCGCGAACAGGTCGACCGCATGCTGAAGTTGGTGGACGCGGTGATCTGGGTGGTGGACCCGGAGAAGTACGCGGACGCGGTGCTCCACGAGCGGTATCTGCGGCCGTTGGCGGGCTACGCCGAGGTCACGTTCGTGGTGCTCAACCAGGTGGACCGGCTACCGGGCGACGCCGCCGACCAGGTGGTCGACGATCTGCGCCGGCTGCTGGACGAGGACGGGTTGGCGCTCGGCGAGCACGGGGAACCGGGGGCGGAGGTCATGGCGCTCTCCGCCGCGACCGGTGAAGGGGTGGCGGAACTACGGGAGGCGCTCGCCCAGTTCGTCGCCGAACGGGGCGCGGCGGACCGCCGGCTGACGGCGGACGTGGACACCGCGGCGGAACGGCTGCGGGCGGCGTATGTCGCGGAGAGCCGGGTGGGGCTGACCGAACGGGCCAGGGAGGAGTTCGACGACCGGCTGGCCGAGGCGGTGGGGGCGGCGGCCACCGGGCGGGCGGCGGAACGGGACTGGCTGTGGCTCGCGGAGCGGGCGTGCGGCTCACCGTGGTCGCGGCTGCGGTCCCGGCGGAAGGGCTGGAGAGCGGCGCGGCCGGGCGCGATGACGGCGGCGGGCGGGGGCGGCAACGGCACGGGGGCGGTGCGGATCGCCGGGCCGCGTACCGGGGCGGGGGACGCCGGTGCCGAGGCGGGCCGTGGTGAGGAGCGGCTCCGGAACGAGGAAGAGCACCGTGTTGGGGAGGGGCGAGGCGGAAAGGGACGTACCGCTTCCGCGGCGGTTGTTGGCTCCGGGTGGGGTGAAGACGGGCGGGCGGCGGCGCGGCCGGTGGTGGAGCAGGCGGTCCGGGGCGTGGCGGTCGAGGCGGCGCAGGGGCTTCCGGTGCCGTGGGCGCAGGCGGTGCGGGAGGCGGCGGTGCGGGGCGCCGAGGGGCTGCCGGAGGCGCTGGACGCGGTGGCGGCCGAGGCCGAGGGGGCGTTGCGCCGCGGGCCGGAGGGGAAGCCGCGGTGGTGGTCGGTGGCGGCCGCGCTGCAGGGGTTGCTGTTCGTGTTGCAAGTGGTCGGTGTGTTGTGGGTGTTGGGTTCTGTGACGGATGTGGTCGCGACGTCGGAGTGGTTGTCGGGGCTGGTGCCCGCCGTCGTGGGCTCGGTGGGCGGGCCGGCGTTGACCTGGCTGTGCGGGCTGGCGGCCCGGGGGCCGGCCCGGCGGTACGGGCAGGAGGCCGAGCGGCGGTTGCGGGGGGCGGCGGCCGGGTGCGGGCGGGCGCGGGTGCTGGAGCCGGTGGCCGCGGAACTCCTGCGGTACCGCGAGGTGCGGGAGCGGTACGCGGTGGCGTCGGGCGTGTGAGGTGGCGCGGCGGTGCGGTGGATGGAGTGCCGAACTCCCCTGAGGAGTGGCGGAGTTGTCCACAGGTGGGAGTGTTCGCCGGCGGGACTGTCCACAGCCCGCCGCGGCCCGCGTCGATTCCGTGCAACATGGATTTCGCGAAGCCCAGCGCGGAACGGCACCCAGCCACACGGAACCGCGCGGCGGCACCGCAAAGCAACACCGCGCGCCGAAGCGACGGCCGAAGCGACGGCTGAAGCAGCGAAGTGAAGCAGCGAAGTGAAGTGGCGTGTGGAAGCGATGTCATAAAGAAGGAACGACGCGACGAAGTAACGCGGAAACGGGGGACTTTCATGAACGACACGATGGTGACGCTGGTGGGGAACGTGGCCACGGCGGTGGAGCACCGGGAGACCGCGGCGGGGGTTCCGGTGGCGCGGTTCCGGATGGCGGCGACTTCGCGGCGGTGGGACAAGGCGCGGGAGTGCTGGACCGACGGGGAGACGAGTTTCTATACCGTGCGGTCCTGGCGCGCGCTCGCGGACAATGTCGCGGCATCGGTGGCGGTCGGCGAACCGCTCGTCGTACAGGGGAGGTTGCGGGTGCGGGAGGGGGAACAGGCGCCGGAGAAGGGGGGACAGCGCTGGTTCGCGGTCGAGGTCGACGCCTTCGCGATCGGGCACGACCTTTCGCGCGGGACGTCCGCATTCCGTCGGGTGGTGAGGGTGCGGAATGTGTCCGAGAGGAGTCAACGGGGGGCGGAAGTGGGGGCGTTGGGAAAGGTTGAATCGGATACGACGGCGGGAATGAGGGGGCCCGCGGATCGTCGGGCGGCGGCGTCGACAGGGGCGGCGAGAGGGCCCGGCAATTCGCCACAGAAGGTGTCTGTGCCCTGAAAACGCATCAGTGATTTGTCGATAATGTCGGCCCGTGATGCAGGTATTCGGTAACGATTGCGATTCGGATCGCTTATAGGACGCTATTACCGGGGGCCGTGATGTGCCCGCTCCATAGGATCCGACGAGTACTCACGGGGGCTGACCAGGCTGACCAGTTCGGCCGTTGAGTTCTTGGGATCTTTCCGGCGAGGCTCCTCTCAAGCCGACCGCCTCGCCCAGAGGGGAAATCATGCTTTCGATGAAGGGGCGGGGCGCAGCCCGCCTTGCCGCCGCGGTCGTGGCCTCGGGCCTGATCGCGGCGGGCACGATAGCCACCGCGGGGACCGCCGCGGCGGACGACCCGGCCATGTCGCACGGGGGCGCCACCGCGACGCTCGGCGGTCTGAAGACCTTCGACCAGGCCGTGGTGCACGGCAACGGAGGGGACCAGCGCATCGGTGCCGGCCTCTTCGAGATGTCGGTCGACCACGGCGGCACGCTGCAGACGTACTGCATCGACATACACAACCCGACGCAGCAGCAGGCGCGTTACCAGGAAGTGCCGTGGAGCGCGTCGTCGCTGCACAACAACGCGGACGCGGGCAAGATCCGTTGGATCCTGCAGAACTCCTACCCGCAGGTGAACGACCTGGCGGCGCTCTCCGCCAAGGCCGGTGCCGGGCAGTTGTCGGAGAAGACCGCCGCGGCCGGCACCCAGGTCGCGATCTGGCGCTTCTCCGACCACGCCAAGGTGGACGCCGTCGACCCGGCCGCCGAGAAGCTGGCCGACTACCTGGAGAGGAGCGCGCAGAGCGTCTCCGAGCCCAAGGCGTCGCTGATCCTGGACCCGCCGGCGGTCTCGGGGAAGTCCGGCAGCAAGATCGGCCCGGTCACCGTGCACACCAACGCCGACAGCGTCACCGTCTCCCCGGCGTCGGACGTGCCGGCCGGCGTGAAGATCGTGGGCAAGGACGGCAAGCCGGTCACCAGCGCCGCCGACGGCACCCAGTTGTTCTTCGACGTCCCCAAGGGGACCGCCGACGGCAACACCTCGCTGACCGCGCAGGCCGCGACCAAGGTCCCGGTGGGCCGGGCCTTCACCGGTATCGGTGAACACGCCAAGAGCCAGACCCAGATCCTGGCCGGCTCCAGCGAGTCCACGGTCTCCGCGGCCGCCACCGTCTCCTGGAAGAAGCAGGGCGCGATCCCCGCGATCACCGCGGAGAAGAACTGCTCCAAGGGCGGCGTGGACGTCACCGCCACCAACAAGGGCGACCAGGCGTTCCGCTTCCAGCTCTCCGGCAAGGACTACGAGGTCGCGCCGGGCGCGTCCAAGACGGTGACGGTTCCGGTCGGCGAGGACCAGCCGTACCAGATCACGATCACCGGCGCGGAGGGCTTCAAGAAGACCTTCTCCGGCGTCCTGGACTGCAAGACCGCGGGTACCGGCGGCCAGCCCTCGCCGCACCCCAGCCCGGCCTCGGCCGGCGGCACCAGCGCCGGCAGCACCGGTGGTCACGGCACAGACCTCGCCGAGACCGGTTCCAGCAGCGCCACCCCGGTGATCGCGGGCGTCGCGGTCGCCCTCGTCGTGGTCGGCGGCGCGGCGGTGTTCTTCCTGCGCAAGAAGAAGACCCGGGCGTAAGCAAGGCATCCGCGTGAGCGGGACAGGCGGAGGCAGTCAGCCGTCACCGCCGTACGCGACGCGGTGACCACCGGTGAGCGGGCCGTCGGCACGCCGTGAGCGGGTGGTCACCCAGCGCGCAGCGCGAAGGCCCCGGAGCGTAACGTCCGCTCCGGGGCCTTCGCCGTCCATCTCCCGGAACCCGTTTCCGTCCTGCGATGGACGTACGGCAAGATGGGGTGTATCTGCCTTCGCGCGGCCACGCCGCACCACGGCCCACGCGGCGGAGCCACCAGACCACCTGATAGATCCAAACTGCCGGACGGTTTCTCTTGGCTGAGTACATCTACACGATGCGCAAGGCGCGTAAGGCGCACGGCGACAAGGTCATCCTCGATGACGTGACGCTCGCCTTCCTGCCGGGCGCGAAGATCGGCGTCGTGGGCCCCAACGGCGCCGGTAAGTCCACGGTGCTGAAGATCATGGCCGGTCTTGAGCAGCCGTCGAACGGTGACGCCTTCCTCTCGCCCGGTTACACCGTCGGCATGCTCCTCCAGGAGCCGCCGCTCGACGAGTCGAAGACGGTCCTGGAGAACGTCCAGGACGGCGCGCGCGAGATCATGGACAAGCTCAAGCGCTTCAACGAGGTCGCCGAGCTGATGGCGACCGACTACTCCGACGCGCTGATGGAGGAGATGGGCAAGCTCCAGGAAGACCTGGACCACGCAGGCGCCTGGGACCTCGACACCCAGCTTGAGCAGGCCATGGACGCGCTGGGCTGCCCGCCCGGCGACTGGCCGGTCACCAACCTCTCCGGTGGTGAGCGCCGTCGCGTCGCGCTGTGCAAGCTGCTGCTGGAGGCGCCCGACCTGCTGCTCCTCGACGAGCCCACCAACCACCTCGACGCCGAGTCGGTGCAGTGGCTGGAGCAGCACCTGGCCAAGTACCCCGGCACCGTCGTCGCCGTCACCCACGACCGGTACTTCCTCGACAACGTCGCCGGCTGGATCTGCGAGGTCGACCGCGGCCGCCTGCACGGCTACGAGGGCAACTACTCCAAGTACCTGGAGACCAAGCAGACCCGTCTGAAGGTCGAGGGCCAGAAGGACGCCAAGCGCGCCAAGCGCCTGAAGGACGAGCTGGAGTGGGTCCGCTCCAACGCCAAGGGGCGGCAGGCCAAGTCCAAGGCGCGTCTGGCGCGTTACGAGGAGATGGCCGCCGAGGCGGACAAGATGCGGAAGCTGGACTTCGAGGAGATCCAGATCCCGCCGGGCCCCCGTCTGGGCAACGTCGTCGTCGAGGTCAACAACCTCAGCAAGGCGTTCGGCGAGAAGGTGCTCATCGAGGACCTCAGCTTCACGCTGCCGCGCAACGGCATCGTCGGCGTCATCGGCCCCAACGGTGCCGGTAAGACCACGCTGTTCAAGATGATCCAGGGCCTGGAGACCCCGGACGCCGGCGACATCAAGGTCGGCGAGACCGTCAAGGTCTCCTACGTCGACCAGAGCCGCGAGAACATCGACCCCAAGAAGACCCTGTGGGCCGTGGTCTCCGACGAGCTCGACTACATCAACGTCGGCCAGGTCGAGATGCCCTCGCGGGCCTACGTCTCGGCGTTCGGCTTCAAGGGCCCGGACCAGCAGAAGCCGGCCGGCGTGCTCTCCGGCGGTGAGCGCAACCGCCTCAACCTCGCGCTCACCCTCAAGCAGGGCGGCAACCTGCTGCTCCTCGACGAGCCGACCAACGACCTCGACGTCGAGACGCTGTCCTCCCTGGAGAACGCGCTGCTGGACTTCCCCGGCTGCGCCGTGGTCGTCTCCCACGACCGCTGGTTCCTGGACCGTGTCGCCACGCACATCCTGGCCTACGAGGGCAACTCCAAGTGGTTCTGGTTCGAGGGCAACTTCGAGTCGTACGAGAAGAACAAGATCGAGCGGCTGGGTGCCGACGCGGCCCGTCCGCACCGGGCGACGTACAAGAAGCTGACCCGGGGCTGACCGCCGTGCGGTACCTGTACTCCTGCCCCCTGCGCTGGTCGGACATGGACGCCAACGGCCATGTCAACAACGCGGTGTTCGTCCGCTACCTCGAAGAGGCGCGGATCGACTACATGCGACGGCTGGCGCCGGGGGGCGACAGTGCGGCGTTCAAGGGCGGCTCGGTCGTGGCGCGCCACGAGGTCGACTACCTGCGGCAGTTGGTGTACCGGCCGGAGCCGGTGACCGTCGAGCTGTGGGTGAAGAAGATCAGTGCCGCGTCGCTGACGGTGGGGTACGAGGTGAAGGACGCGGACACGGTCTATCTGCGGGCCGCGACCGTGGTCGTGCCGTTCGACTTCGCCGCGGGGCGGCCGCGTCGCCTCATGGCGGAGGAGAAGGCGATCCTCAAGGAATACCTGGACGACGCCGCGCATCAGGAAGGGGCCGTCGCGGGATGACGGTGTTGCGGTTCGCCGACGCCGGGGAGGCAGCGGATCTCGCCGCCTTCCTCGGCCGGCTGATCCACTACGACCGGGGGGCCGCGGTGCGGCTCCAGGCCGGGGGCGGCGTGTTGGCCGTCTTCGGCCGTCCGCCGTCGTTCGAGGTGTTGGCCATTCGGACGGCGCGCTTGGCGGAGCGGGGCGCCGATGCCCGTGCCGGTGCGCCCGGTGGTGCGTCCGTTGGCGTTGAGGGCGGTGTGGGTGGTCTCGGGCTGGACGTGACCGTCTCGGCCGGGGAACTGCTCGAAGGGATCACGGAGTCGGAGGGCAGCGTCATCGTGCCCGCCGCGGTGACCGGGCCGCCGTGGGCCGGGGTGTTGCCGCCGCGGGGCGGTTGGACGCGGGTGCCCGGGTTGCCGTCGCCGGACGCGTTGGTGCGTACGGTGTCCGCCGCGGTGGCCGAATTCCGGGCCCGGGACGAGGCGTTGCCCCCGCAGGGGCGTACTCGGAGCGAGCGGGACCGGATCGGGCGGGAGATCTGGTCGCGGACGCTCGGCGATACGGAGCTGCCGTTGCGGGTGGTGCATGCGGCGCAGTCGCTCGGGTTCTTGCGGGGTGCGACGGGGGCCGGGGTGCCGGGGGCGCGTGCCGGTGTTGGTGGTGCGGCTCCGGTGGTGGCGTTGTTGGCTGCCGGAGGGTGGCTGCGGTTGAGCACGCCGTATGGGTCGGTTGCCGTGCGGGTAGGGGGACCTGCGGGGCGGACGGGGTTGTCGGGGCTTACGGTTACGCCAGTTTGAGGGCCGCCGTGGGGGTGTGGGGCTGTCGCCCTGCGGCCCTGACGTCTTGGTGCCCTCGGCGCCCTGACGTGACGTCGCTCCGCCGTCGTTGGTGCGAGGCGCCCCGGACCCGCCCCTTCCCGAAACCGGGCCGGGCCCCGGCCCCCTTGGGGCCCGTTTCTCCTGCCCCCGGCTCCCGGTTGGGCCCGGGGCCTCCTCTGTCCGCTCGCTGCTGCGGGCCCTCGCTTGTCGCCCCGCGCGGGTTCGTCCTCACCCGCCGGACGGGCTGGGCGGCAAGCGACCGTTGCAACGCGCCCGGCGCGTCGGGGAGTTCGAGGGTGGCGCGGCCGCCGAACGCCGGGGCGGCGGTCTCAGCAGCGTGCGGTGCACGCGTACCCGCTGCGCGATGGTGCCGGACGCGGTGCGAGCCCCCGGAGCGTCCCGGTCCTCCGGTGTGGGCGCGCCGGCGGCGGCTCTTGGCTCGGCGGGTGCGGTGCCGGACGGTGGCGACGCGCGGCGGCCCGGGCGGTGTGACCGTTCTCTCAGCCGGCGGTGTTGACCATGGAGGCGGCCGCGTACGTCAGGTAGTTCCACAGCTGCGTCGCGTGTTCCTCGGACAGGTTGAGGGAGTCCACCGCGTCCCGCATGTGCCGCAGCCAGGCGTCGTGCGCGGCCCGGTCGACGGTGAACGGGGCGTGCCGCAACCGCAGTCGGGGGTGGCCGCGGTTCTCGCTGTAGGTGCGGGGGCCGCCCCAGTACTGCATGAGGAAGAGGACGAGGCGCTCCTCGGCCGGCCCGAGGTCCTCCTCCGGGTACATCGGCCGCAGCAGCGGGTCCTCGGCGACGCCCTCGTAGAAGCGGCGCACCAGGCGGCGGAAGGTGTCCTCGCCGCCTACCTGCTCGTAGAAGGTCTGCTCCTGAAGAGTGCCGTGCGGAATGTTGTTCACCGGTCCATGGTGGCAGACGCCCCGACCGAGGACTCCGGACTTAGGGCGGTCCGCGACACGACGCAACTCCGGGGCGTGATCGGTCGATCACGCCCCGGAGTTGGGGTGGGTGGCGCCCCGGCGTCAGCCGCGGCGGACGGTCAGCGTCGTCCAGGCGCCGACGTGCACCCGGTCGCCTTCGTGGAGCGGCACCGGGACGTACGGCTGGATCGGCTCCTCGGTGAGGTTGACCGTGGTGCCGTTGGTGGAGTTCTGGTCCACCACGGCCCAACTGCCGTCCTGCTGCTGGACGAGGAGGGCGTGCTGGTGCGAGACGCCCGGGTCCTCCGGGGTCCGGCCCAGGTCGACGTCCGGGGACTCGCCGGTGCTGTTCCGGCGCCGGCCGACCGAGATCTGGCCGTTGGCGAGCGGCAGCACCTGCTCGGGGGAGTACGAGGGCAGGTTGAGCCCCGCCGCCTCCGGGCCGCTGCGGCTCATCATCGCCATGAAGTACTCGCGGTCCGGCGCGACGGCCACCACCCAGCCGTCGCCGACGACCGGCGGCGGGCCCTGCGGCGGCGCCGGGGCCTGGCCGGGGGCGCCGCCCCACTGGCCGCCGGGTCCCGGCTGGCCGAACTGCTCGGGGCCGCCCTGCGGGGGCTGCTGCTCGAACGGGCCCGGCTGCGGCGGCTGTTGCGGCGGGAACGGGGCCGGCGGCTGCTGCTCGAAGGGGGCCTGCGGGCCGGGCCCGGGCTGCTGCGGGGGCGCCATCGGCGCGGCGTGCTGCTGGGCCGGCGGGTTCAGCGTCCAGTCGTCGCCGCCCTGTTGGGGCGGCGGGCCGGGCTGACCGGGGCCGGGCATGCCGGGGGGCGGGCCGGGCTGGCCCGGGTAGCCGCCGGGGCCGGGCATACCGGGCGGCGGGCCCGGCGGCTGGGGCTGCGGGGCCCCCGGCGGCGGGAAGCCGTAACCGCCCTGGGGCGGCTGGCCGCCCGGGGCGCCCTGCGGGCCGGGACCGGGCGCACCGGGGCCACCGGGGCCGGGTGCGGGCGGCGGGAACCCGTAGCCGCCCTGCGGCAGTTGGCCGCCGGGGCCGGGCAGGGGGGCGCCGGGCGGCGGGGCGAACGACGCCGGGGAGTTGGTGAGGAAGTTGTACTGGCACTCGGCGCAGAACGGTGCCGCGCCCTCGCGCGGCGCGCGGCACTGCGGGCACGCCTGCGGCTCAACGGCCTGCCCGGGGCCGGGGCCGCCGGGCATGGGGCCACCGGGCGCGCCGGGGGCGGGCGGCGGGAAGCCGTAGCCGCCCTGCGGCGGTTGGCCGCCGGGGCCGGGCAGGGGCGCACCGGGCGGCGGGGTACCGGGTCCGCCCGGACCGCCAGGACCTCCGAAGCCCTCGGGCGCACCGGGCCCGCCGAAACCTTGGGGAGCACCGGGAGCACCGGGGCCGGGTGCGGGCGGCGGGAACCCGTAGCCGCCCTGCGGCGGTTGGCCGCCGGGGCCGGGCATCGGCGCGCCGGACGGCGGAGTACCGGGACCACCGGGCCCGCCAGGGCCACCGAAGCCACCGGGAGCGCCGAAGCCCTCCGGGCCACCGGGCGGGGGGCCGGGCTGGGCGGGCGGCGGGCCGGGCTGGCCGGTCGGCTCGGCGGGCGGCGGCGCGTTCAGGAAACCGGCGGGCAGGGAGGGCGGCGGGGGGACGGCGCCCGCCATGCGCTGGCCGCACACCTCGCACCAGTCTTCGGCCGCCGACTGGTGGCCGCTCGGGCAGGTAGGCATGTCGGTTCTTCCCCCTCCGTACCGTTACTTCCGGTGGTACTGATCAGTGCTGTTCATGGCTGTTCATGGTTGTTCATTGCGGTTTCTCCGGGCGAGGAACGGGGGCCGGACGCCTCCCGGGAACTCTCCCGCGGGGCCTCGGTCGCCTTCGCCGCCTGTCGCACAGTACCGGTCGCGGTGTCGACGCCGTCCACCACCTTCGCAAGGAGTTTCGTAGTGTCCCCGTCCTCCGGGGCAACGGCCAGTCGGCGTGCGCGCCGCAGTTCCGCCAGGGCACGACCGGCATCTTGGGACTTCGCCGCATCCAGTACCTGCTGAACGGCTTGGGCCAGTTCGGACCGTCCCGTGTGGTGCGCCACTTGTGGATCGATCCGTACCGCGGCGGCCGGATCGTCCGTCCATACGGCCCGCACCAGGCCCTGCGCCACGGCCCGGGGCGCGCTGCCGTCGGGCGCGGGCAGCAGCACCGTGATCCGGGCGGCGAGCATCTCCCGGCCGAGCCCGGGGTCCGGGACGCGCAGGCAGAGGTGGAAGTCGCGGGACTCGTCGCCCCAGGGGCCGGTCGGGTAGTCGCCCGCGCGCGGCCCCGACGCTCTTCGCCGGCCGGTCAGTTCCCCGGCGGGGGGCGCCACTTGGCGCAGCGACCGCACCTCGGCGCCCATCGGGGTCCGCACCCGCAGGACGACCCCGGCATCCGGGCCGAGGGTCCCGCCTTCTTGTGCGGCCGCGACCGGAACCACCGGCTCCGGCCGCGGTAGGGGCACCGGGCGCCCGCCGGTGGAGCCGCCGCCGGTCGCGGTGACCGTGATGACGGCGTGCACCTCCCGCCCGCCCTCGGGCAGATGGGGGTTCTGGTGCACCTCGGCGGTGAAGCGCGGTGCCCGCGACTTGGCGAAGTTGGCCATGGGTGACGTTCCGCTCCTTGTGGCCGCCGCCGGCCGGCCGGGCCACCGGTGGGCGGACGGCGCGGGGTTGACGGCCGGGCCGGGGGTCTCCCCGGTAGCTGAGGGGGAGGGGCGCGCGGGTGCTCAGGCCGATCCTGCCCCCGTCGCGGCCGCCCGGAACGGCACCACCGCGACCGTGACGTTGTCGTGGCCGCCGCCGTCCAGGGCGTGGCCGACCAGCGTCCGCGCGGCGTGCAGCGGCCGGGCGGGCGCGTCCAGGGGCAGCACCGCGGCCAGTGCCGCGGCCGACTCGGCGTAGTTCCACAGCCCGTCCGTGCACACCACCACGCTCCCCGGCCCGTCCGGCCGGAACGCCGCGACGTGCGGCTCGACTTCGTAGGCGTCCGCGCCCAGCCAGCCGGTGATGGCGTGCGCCCGCTCGTCGGCGTTGGCCTCGGCCGCCGTCATCAGGTTGTTCGCGACCATCTGGGCGGCCCATGAGTCGTCCTCGGTGAGCCGGACCGGCGGTGCGGTGCGGTCGTCGGGGATCCAGTACGCCCGGCTGTCGCCGACCCAGCCGATGGTCAGCAGCCCGCCGCCGACCACCGCGCCGACGAACGTGCAGGCGGGGGCGTTCTGTTGGCGGTACTCGTGGTGCGCTATCGACGGGTCGTCGGCCAGCGCGTCGACCGCCGCCGAGGCCGCCAGCACCGCGTCGTGCATCGCCTGCTGCGGGTGCTCGCCGCGCGGCAGCGACATCCGCAGCGCCCCGGCGGCCCGTTCGGCGGCGGCCAGGGACGCGTCGTCCGGCCGGGTCGCCGAGGAGACGCCGTCGCAGACCACCGCGATCACCGCGGGCGAGCCGTCCGGCAGCGCGGTGTCGGCCAGGGCGAAGAAGTCCTCGTTGCGGTGGTGCCGGCGGCCGCGGTCGCTGACCGCAGCGGCGCCGGCCGACTCCCGCTCGAAGTGGTCCCGTTCGCGCGCGGTCGGGGCCGGCGGGGTGGCTCCGGATCCGGCCGCGGCGGGCGCCGGGTCGGGGTCGGCGGCCGCCGCGGCGGGGGTTCCGGACGCCGCTCCGGAAGCCGCGTCGGGCCCCGGTGCGTCCGAGGCCGCGGTCGGCGCCCCGTCCGCCGCTACGGATTCCGTTTCGGTCCCGGGCAGGGGGGCGGTGCGGGCGCCCGCGGTGGGCTCCGCTTCCGCTCCGGCGTCGGCGCCGGTCAACGCCCAGGCGGGGGCGTCCCCTTCGGGCCGGGTGCCGGCGGCGGCGTCCGCGACCGCCTCGTAGCCGACCACTCGCGGGTCGGCCGGCCGGTCCGCGGCGCCACCGGCCGGCGGCGCCACCGCGTCCCCGAACGACAGGCGGGTCGTGGGGTCGGGCGGTGGCGGGCCCGCCTGTGCCGTCGGGCCCGCCGCGTAGCCCGCCGCCGGCGGGGCCCCGAATCCCGCGGCCCCGCCGAACCCGGCCGGCGCCAGGGGATCGGCGCCACACCGCCCGCAGTAGTTGTCCCCCGCGACGAGCGGCTCAGCGCAGTTCCGGCACCGGGACGGCCCACTCATACCCATGTCACACCCATGTCCTGGGGCGGAAGCGGTTGGCCCGCTCCACCAGTTCGATCCTTTCCTCACCACGCTGCGCCAGCCGCGCCAGCAGGCGGTACGACCGCTCCAGCCCGAACCGCAGCCCGCGCTCGTCCAGCGGACTGCCGAGCAGCGCCGGCCGCTGCCGCGGAAGCACCGGCCCGTCCGGCCCGTCGGCCCCGGCCCCGTGGCCGGGCCCGTCGCCGTGGCTCCCGGAGAGTACCCAGTCCAGGGCACCGCCCAGTACCTCGGTGGCCAGTTGTTCCCGGCGCCGGTCGTCCAGCCCGAAGTCGGCCAGCGTCTCGACCTGTTGGGCGGCGGCCGTGAGATCCGGCAGCAGGGGCTCTTGGGGCGAGCGCTGCCGCAGCCGGGCCCGCACCGCCGCGATCCGGGCCGCCGTGTAGTGGATGGACGCCTCCGGGACGGACTCCAGTGCCGCCACCGCGCCCTCCCGGTCGCCGGCCGCCAGCCGCACCCGGGCCAGCCCGAACGCGGCACTCACATAACCGTGGTCGGTCGCCCACACGAGTCGGTAGTACTCCGCGGCGTTGTCCAACTGCCCCAGTAGTTCGGCGCTGATGCCCAGCGCCAGCTTCGGCGCCGGCTCGCCGGGGAAGGCGTCGAGGACCGCGTCGAACGCCAGCGCCGCGCCCTCCCGGTCGCCGCTGGCCAGCGCCCCCAGCCCGCGGTGCCACACCGCCCGCCAGTCCCCGCTCCCGTCGTCCGCGTCCGACGCGGGGTCGGCGCCCACCGGGCCGTCGGTGTCCACCTGGTCACCCGTGGGCGGGGCGGTGCCGTCCCACCCCGTTGCCGGGGGCGGTGCGCCGGGCACCGGAGCGCCGGGGTCCGCCGCCAGCTCCAACTGGGCGCGCAGCGCCCGCAGTCGCACCTCCGGCGAGTCGGCGGGCGCCGCGCGCAGGGCGCCCAGCAGCTCCGCCGGCGTCGCGGCGTGCAGCCCGGCCAGGAAGCCGGCGTTGGGGTCGTCCGGGTCGGCCCGCGGCACCGGCAGCGCCAGCGCCGCGGCGGCCACGTCCAACGGGAGCGGCGCCGGGCGCTCCGCCGCCCGCGCCGGGTCCTCGGCGCCCGTAGTACGGGCGGCCCGCCGCCGGCCGGCCCGTCGGGCGCCCAGCAGCGAGCTGTCGCCGGCCGGCGGCGGCAGCAGTTCGGTGCCCACCACCCGGAGTTCCGGCCCGAACAAGGTGGACAGCGCCGGCCGCGGCTCGCCCGTACGGAGCGCCACCACCTCCCGCAGCACCCCCGTCAGCTGCTCGGCCATCTCCTCCGCTGACCCGAAGCGGCGCGCCGGATCGGGGTCGGTGGCCCGCACCAGCAGCCGGTAGAAGGACTCGTAGCGGCGGAACACCTCGATGTGGTCCGGATCCGGCAGGGAGTCGGCGAAGACGTTGGTGTAGCCCTGGAAGTCGAAGGTGAGGACGGCCAGGGTGCGGGCGACGGTGTAGAGGTCGGAGGCGATCGACGGGCCCGCCTCGCCGACCTCGGGCGCCTGGTAGCCGATGGTGCCGTAGATGGGGCTCTCGTGGTCGTCCGCCCGCCGCACCGCGCCCAGGTCGATCAGCTTCAGCCGGTCGTGCTGCTGGATGGCGTTGTCGACCTTGAAGTCGCAGTACAGCAACTCCCGGGCGTGCAGGTGCCCGAGCGCCTCCAGCGCCTCGATGCCGTACGCGCACGCCTGTTCCACCGGCATCGGGTCGCGCCGCCCCTGGGGCGTGCGCCGCTCGTTGGCGAGGTCCTTCAGGGAGGTGCCGTCGACGTACTCCATGACGATGTAGCCGTCCCGGCTGCCCGTCGAACGGTCCAGGTGCTCCACGAAGTTGTAGATCCGGACGATGTTCGGGTGCTCGATGGCGGCCAGGAACCGCCGCTCGGACACCGCCGCCGCCAGCGCCTCCTCGTCGCCGGTGTCCAGCAGCCCCTTGAGCACCACCCACCGGTCGTCCACCGCGCGGTCCCGGGCCAGATAGATCCAGCCCAGCCCGCCGTGCGCCAGACATCCCGCGACCTCGTACTGGTCGTGCACCAGCTCCCCGGACCGCAACTTCGGTACGAAGCTGTACGGATGCCCGCACCTGGTGCAGAAGCCCTCCGGCTGGCCCGGCCGGCCGTCCCGGCCCCGGCCCACCGGCGCCCCGCACTCCCCCCGACTGCAAAACCGCTTGCGTTCGGGCACCTGCGGATCGTCCAGCACCGCCGCCAGGGGATCGCGCCGCGGCACCTGCGGCACCGTCACCAGCCCCGCGCCCAGCCGCCCGCGCGCGGCCCCGGAACCGCTCCCGGAGCCCGCGCCCGGCCCGCCGCCGGTGCCGCGCACCACCACCGGCGCCCGGCTGCCCGACCCGCTCGCCGACCCGCTCCCGGGCCCGTCGCCGTCCGCCGACCGCTCGGGGACGTGCGCTCCGGCCGCCCGGCGCGCGCGGGCCCCGGACGGCGGCGGCGCGGCGACCGTCGCGCCCCCGGCCTCCGCCCGCCGCGTCAGCACCGTCGCGGTCACCGACAGCAGCCCCTCGACGGAGACCACCGGCGCCAACCCGCAGACGTCGCAGTACAGTTCACCGCCGCCGACGTCCTCGTAGTGCCCCTCGCACTCCCGGCGCTGGCAGCGTCCCCCGTCCCGTTCGCTCAACTCTCCCCCCGGCCGTTCCGCGGCTCCGGAACCATCGCCTCCGCCGCCGCCTCCTGATAACGCCAAACCGCCTGCTCCGCGACCCGCAGATCGCACGGCGCGCTCCACAGCATCCGGCGCGCCAGGTCGTACCGCTCCACCAGCAGCGGATCCGCCGCCAGCCCGTGCCGTGCCACCCGCGCCCGGCAGGCGTCCAACCGGCCGCGCAGCTCGGCCCGCACCGCCAGCGGCGCGGTCACCGCCGTCAACGACTCGCGGGCCCGCCGCAGTTCGTCCTCCGCCCGCTCCTCCAGGCTATCGAGCAGCGGTGACAACCGGTGCCACAGCGCCCGCCGGCGGTACTCCGCGGCCGTCACCAACTGCTCGTGCAGCGCCGTCGACGGGCCGCTGACCGCCGGCACCTCCGTCGCGGCGATCTTCGCCAGCACCTCGCCGCGCGCCTGCCGCGCCTCGGTCAGCGTCCGGTCCGCCCGCGACAGCACGTCCCGCAGCAGCATCAGCCGCCGCTCCGCGTCCTGCCGCACGTCCAGCACCGCCGCCACCTCGCGCCGGATGTCCTCCAGCGCCCGCGCCGCCCGGTCGTAGCGGGCGGTGTCCGGACGGCCTCCGCCGGGCGCCGCGCTGCCGGCCCCCGCCGACGCCCAGAACGCCAACGGATCCACGATCACCTGGGCGCGCAGCCGCGCCAACTCCGCGGTGATCCGCTCCAGATCGTCGCCCGCCGGATGCTCACCGGGGCGCACCCCCACCGAGTGGGCCAGCGACCGGGTCCGCCGCAACTCCTCGGCCAGCAGGTCTATCCGGGCGGGCAGCGCCGACCACACCGCGTCGGCCGCCACGATCACGTCCAGCGAGCGCGCGTAGAGCCCGGTCATCCGGGCGACCAGCTCTGGCAGGCCCAGCCGCCCGCCGCCGACGTCGTGGATCGCCGCGGCCGGCACCGTCACCTCGCCGTGCCGCAACAGCTCCGACAGCTCCGCGAGCTCCTCGGTGGACGGCCAACGCCGGCGCGCCCGCAGCTTCCGGGCGGCCGTCAACGCCTCCGTATAGGCGTCGAACAGCGCCCACAGCACCGCGATCGACCGCTCCGTCTCGGCCCAGCGCTCCTTGGTGACGCCCGACAGTTCGGCGCCCTCCAGGAGCCGGCGGCCGGCGTGGTCCTGCAGCGCGAGCAGCGACGTCTCCAGCGCCTCGTACTCGGCGCCGAGCCGCGCCAGGGCGCGGTCCACCTCCTCCCGGTCCCACACCGGGGCATCGGGTCTCCCCGCCGAGCCGGGGAAGGGTCCAGGGACCCCCATCGCTCACCTCTCCAATACGCGTACCGTGCACGGCGGTTGATGCCCCCGGCGCTCGCCGGTCCTTGGTCGACAACCCCTTCTCCCGCTCCAGCCCCTCCATAGTGACCCCATCGGCCGCCCCGTGGGGCACCCGGCCGTCGCCGGACCGCCTCAGTCGCTGTACTGGGGCGCCGGCGGCCCCGATATACCGGGCAGATCGGCCTTCAACCACTTCCGGTACGCCCGCATCCAGGGGCTGTCGTCCCCGCCGCTGCGGTAGTCGACCAGGACCGCGTTGACCCGGCGCACCAGGTCCGGATCGGCCTTGTTGATCGCCACCCCGTACGACTCGTCGGTGAACTGCTTGCCCTTCAGCTCCACCGTCGGGTCCTGCGCCGCCTGCGCCGCGGCCAGCGCGCTGTCGGTGACCACCGCGTCCGCCTCGCCCAACTGGAGCCGCACCAGGCAGTCCAGCTGGTTGGGCGCGGTCAGCACCCGCGCGCCGTGGCTCCGTCTCGCCAGCTCCGCCTCGCCCGTCGAACCGGCCGCGGTGCACACCCGTTTGCCGCGCAGCGAGTCGTCGAACGCGGTGATCGGCGACGTCTTGGGGGCGAGCACCTGCTGCCCGGCCTGGAAGTACGCTGTGGAGAAGGCCACTTGGGACGTGCGCTCGCAGTTGATCGTCATGGTCCGCACCACCATGTCGACCGCGCGCTGCTGGACCGCCGGGATCCGCTGGTTGGTCGGCACCGCCTGGAAGACGACCTTGGCGTCCGGCCCCAGGATGTCCTTGGCGATGGCCCGCGCCAGATCGATGTCGAAGCCCTCCAACTGGCCGGTGTCCGGATTGCGGTAGCCCCACCGGTAGGTGTTCTGGTCCACCCCGACGACCAGTTGGCCCTTCTTCTTGATCCGCTCCACCGCCGGGCCGTCGGCCGACGAGGGCCTAAGGCTCCGGGTCGCGGTGGCCGGCGTGCAGCCCGCCGCGGCCGGCTGCGCGCGGCCGGCACCCGGCCCGTACGCCCGGTGCATCGCCGCCGGCCCGGGGCCCTGGGAGTGGCCACCATGGCCGAGCGCGGGCACCAACACCGTCGCGGCCGCCGCCATCACGGCCATGCCCGCCGCGACCGGCGCCAGCACGGCCCGCAGATCCCGCAGCCTCCGCCCGCGCACCACCATCTCCCCAGACCCCCTCACCGGTACTCCGACAGCCTGCGCCCGACACCCAGCAGCGCGGCCGCCGCGGCCAATACGGCCAGCGCCGCGCCGCCCACCGCCAGCCCGTCGAACGCCGCGCGCCCGCCGTCCGCCGTCGACCGGAACCGCTGCTGCTCGTGGACCAGCGCCCGGCCCAGCCCGGTGTCCACCCGGTCGAACGACGCCCCGGTGGAGCCCGTCCCGCCGATCACCTTGGCCAACGCCCGCTCGTAGTCGCCCCGGTCGTCCGCCCGTCGGGCCTCGGCGTGCCGGTCCCGCCACTGCCCGGCGGCCGCCACCGCGTCCCGCACCGGGCTCCGGCCCGCCGCGTCGTCCGACAGCGCCAGCGCCCTCCCCAGCTCACCGGTGGCCTTCGGACCGGGGCCGGCCAGCGCGCGCATCCCCGCCTGGTAGTCGACCTCGTAGAAGTCCTTCTGGTCCTTGGTCAGCACCGCGCCGCGCGCCACCAGCGTCAGGTTCTCGTCCCCGCGCGCCCGTAGGGCCTCGATCCGGGCGACGTTGAGCGCCTCCAACGAGCGGACGCCGTGCCCGTACGCGTCGGACAGCCCGGCGCGCGCCACCGTGTGCCCCGCCGCCAGCCACAGCAGTGCCGCGGCCGTCGCCACCGTCGCCGCGAGCAGACCGCGGTTGAACACCCGATTGGTGCGTCGGTAGTGCCGGCGCTGCGCCCAGGCCAGTGCCCCGATGGCCATCACCCCCGCCGCCAGTGCGAACCAGGGCCAGGCCGTGGCCCGTTGGTGGTCCGCGGCCAGCCGCTCCGTCTCCGCCACGTACAACGCCCGGGCGGCCGGCAGGAGTTCCGAGCGCATCTGCTCGTTCGCGTACCGCAGATAGGCGCCGCCCAGTGGCAGCCCGAGCCGGTTGTTGGCCCGGGCCGTCTCCACCAGGCCCGCGTACCGCGGCAACAGCCGGTTCAGCCGGGCGATCTGCGCCCCGGCCGGGTCCGCCGGGCCGCCCTCCGCGTCCGGTACCCGCGCGTTCGCCGCCGCCTTGACCAGCAGGTGCGACGCCTTGGCGAGGTCCGCCGCGTACCGCTGCCGGGTCGCCTCGGGCTCCGCCCCGCCGGCCAGGAACCCGGCGGCGGCGGTGGTGTCGGCGTCCGCCAGCGAGCGGTAGACGTCCGCCGCGTCCGCGGTCAGCGGCTGGCTGCGCCGCACGACGTCGTCGGCGGCCGCCGAACGGTCGGACACCTGCCAGGCGGTGGCCGCACCGAACACCACGACCAGCAGCGCCAGCACCGCCCCGAGCGCCCGCAGCCGTCCCGGCTCCGTCGTCGCGGCGGCCCGCAGCCGGTCCAGCCCCTCGGCCCACGCGGTGCGCCGGCGCGCGCCGGGTCCCACGACCGGCGCGGGGGCGTACGGGGTCGCGGACGGCGCGGACGTCACCGAGGAGACCGGCGTCACCGACGTCACCGAAGAACCACCCCCTGGGGCGCTGGCTGCGGGCACGGACACATGGCGGTCAGTATGTCCGCAGCGCCCGACCAGCACACCGGACTTGACCCGATCTTGTTCGGATCGCCACCCGCCACGGGCGCGCCCCGACGCCCGCCGCAGGCCGTCACGACTCATCACGCCGCCCGGCACGCCCCGGTTCCCGGAGCCGTGCCCCTCCGGGGCAGCGCGCCGTGCACCGCCCCCGCATTACCCTTGCGAGGAGTCGCCGGACATCAGGTGACCGGGACCGGAGGCCCGCCGCCGTCGGCCGCCCCGGGGAGGAGTGAGCGCGTGCAGACCGTCCGTAAGGGCCGGGTGTCGCTCGTGGAGTGTGCGACCGACGAGATCCGCACCCAGATCGTCAACGGCGTCTGGCCCGTTGGCAGCCGCATCCCGCCGGAGAGCGCGCTCTCCGAGGCGCTCGGCGTCAGCCGCGCCTCGGTCCGCGAGGCGGTCCGCTCCCTGGTCCACACCGGCCTCCTCGAACCCCGGCAGGGCGACGGCACGTTCGTGATCTCCGACGACGACAGCGCGGTCGCCCTCCGCCGCCGCCTGGAACGCGCCGAGCTCAGCCATGTCACCCAGGTCCGCCAGGGTCTCGACGTGGTCGCCGCCCGTCAGGCCGCCAAACACCGCACCGACGCCCAACTGGCCGGCATCGAGGCGGCCCTGGACCGCCGTCGGGTCGCGCTCGCGACGCACGACAGCGACGCGTTCACCGCCGCCGACGCCGAGTTCCACGTCCTGGTCGCGGAGGCCAGCGCCAACCCCGTCCTCGCCGACATCTACCGCTCGCTCAGCGTCGCCCTGCGCGCGGAACTCCGCCGCGCCGCCTGCCTGGACACCGCCGACGCCGCCCCCACCGACCCGCACTCCCGCCTCACCGACGCCATCCGTGCCCAGGACCCGCAGGCCGCCGTCGACGCCGCGGTCCTCCTCCTCGCCGGCCACGTCCGTGACCTGGCCCTCCCGCTCGACGACTGAGCCCCGGGCCAACTCCCGCCCGCCCGCGCCCCTCACCGAGGGGCGCGGGCCATCTCTCCTCGCGCCCCTGCCTCACCCCACGCGCCGCTGCCGAACGCATCCCTCTCAAACTACGCTGAGTGACGAAGGGTTGGCGATCCCGCCGACCCCACCCACGCAACGGAGGCACGCCATGCGCCGCATCACCCGACTCCTGAGCCCCCTCCTCAAGGCCGCCGCCGGCGCCCCGACGGTCCCCGAACACCCCACTACGGCCAGCGGTTTCCTCACCATCGGCGGCACGACCTACATCAACCCGGCCGGTACCTACCCCGTCTACCACTCCGCCGACGGCACCCCCACCCTCATCATCAACGACACCGACCATCCCCTCATCATCATCACGGAACGCGACCACTCGCCCGCACCGCCCGACCTCCTCCTCACCCCCGGCGAACGCATCGAGACGCGAAGAGGCGACTGCGTGCAGGTGGGGTGAGCACGCTCGCGACGCACGCCCACGAGGCCGCCGGGCAGGGCCGGTTGGGGCGACCCCGTGTCGCATCCCCCGGCCCGCGCCGAGGCGCACGGTCCGCCGTGGTCGAGCCGACCCGAGCCGGCCTGAGCCGAGCCGAGCCAAGTCGGCCCGACACGACCCGAGTCGGCCTGGCTTGGCCTGGTCCGATCCGATCCGGCCGGGTCCGACCCAGTCCAGTCTGATCCGGTCCGGTCCGGTCCGATCTGGTCCGGTCCGGTCTACGGCCACTCCGTTCGCAGCCGTTGATAGGCGTTCGGGTGGGGCGTCGGGGTCGCCCGGTCCAGTGCGTCCAGGGCGGCGCCGAGGATCGGTGGGGCGGTGAGGACGTGCGGGAGCGCCTTCGGGGCGCGTTCGGCGAGGAGTTGGGTGAGAAGGTCGTGGAGGAGGGGGTGCCGGGCGGCGAGGACGCTGCCGCCGAGGATGACCGGGGTCGGCTCGGCGAGGAGGTCGAGCCGCCGGAGGGCGACGGTGGCCATCGTGGCGACCTCCTCCGCCTGGTGCCCCACGATGGAGCGGGCGACGGCGTCGCCGCCCGCCGCGATGTCGAAGAGGAGGGGGGCGAGTTCGTGCCGGCGGGCGTCGGGTATCCGGTGCAGGTGTAGGGCCTCGATGAGCTCCAGCATGGTGGTCAGGCCGAAGTGGGCGGGGAGCGCGCGGGCGAGTTCGCTGGGGGCGCCCCGGCCGTCCTCGGCGCGTGCCGCGTGCCACAGCGCCTCGTCGGCGAGGAAGGAGCCGCCGCCCCAGTCGCCGGAGATGCGGCCGATGGACGGGAAGCGGGCGGTGGCTCCGCCGCGGCCGCGGCCGACGCAGTTGATGCCGGCGCCGCAGACCACGGCGACGCCCAACTGCTCGCCGCCGTCGGGGAGTCCGGTCCGGAGCAGGGCGAAGGTGTCGTTGTGGACGGTGACGGCTTCCGCCCAGCCGCGCGAGGTCAGTTCGGCGGTCAGGCGGGTCACCTCGACGGGGAGGTCGGCGTTGGCGAGGAAGGCGGAGAGCTGGGTGACCGGGGCGTCGCCGGTCAGTCCGGCCTGCGCCCGGGCCGAGGTGATCAAGGGGGTGAGGACGTCTACGGCTTGGGCGGTGCCCACCAGCGGCGGTTGGAAGCCGCCGCCGCGGGCCCGGCCGAGGACCCGGCCGTCCGTGGCCACCAGGGCCACGTCGGTCTTGCTGTTGCCCGCGTCGATGGCGAGCGCCGTGCCGGTCAGGCCCACGTGAGGTGCTCCCGGTTGTGTGCGATCAGCTCGTCGGTGAGCCGGTCCGCGTAGTCGATCTGTCCGATGAGGGGGTGTGCGAGGAGTGCCGAGAAGACCCGGTCGCGGCCGCCCTTGAGGGCTGCCTCCAGGGCCAGGTCCTCGTAGGCCGTGACGTTGCCGACCAATCCGGCGAACAGGGGGGCGAGGGGGCGGAGGGGGAGGGGGGAGGCCCCCCCGGGGCCAACGGCCGCCGGCACCTCGATCACCGCATCATCCGGCAGGAACGGCAACGTTCCGTTGTTCCGCGTATTGACGATCTGAACGTCACCGACGGCGGCGGCGTCAGCGCCGCCACCTGTAGCACCGCCGACACCGATGGCACTGCCGCCACCATTAGCACCGGCTCCGCCAACGGCACTGACAACCCCGCCGTCACCGTCAGCACCAACAGCACCAACGCCCTCACCAACCGGAGCCCCACCAACCGGAGCCCCACCAAACGGAGTTCCAACGATCGGAGCCCCAGCGCCGGCGCCGGCGCCCGTGCTCCCGGCACCCGCAGCCTCGGCACCACCAACCCCACGCCCACCAGCGGCAGTGAGCCCAACCGGCGCCCCGGCCCCACCCGCGGTGCGGCCACCTCCGAGCAGGGACGACGTCAGGGCCACCGCCGCTTCCGAGTAGAAGGCGCCGCCGCGGCGGGAGAGGAGTTCTGGCTTTTCGGCGAGGGTGGGGTCGGCGTAGAGGTCGAGGAGCTGGCGTTCGATGGCGGCGACCTCGGCGGCGCGCGAGGGCTTGGTGCGCAACTCCGACACGACCGCGTCGTGTTGGTAGAAGTAGCGCAGGTAGTAGGAGGGGACGACGCCCAGGTGGTCGAGGAGCGCGCGGGGCATCCGGATGTCGTCGGCGATGGCCCCGCCGTGCTCGGCGAGCAGCTTGGGGAGCACGTCCTCGCCGTCGACGCGGACGGCGCGCTCCCAGGTGAGGTGGTTGAGGCCGACGTGCTCCAACTGCACCCGCTCGGGGGCGACGCCCAGCAGGCGGGCGAACTTGCGTTGGAAGCCGATGGCGACGTTGCACAGGCCGACGGCCTTGTGGCCGTGGTTGAGCAGGGCCCGGGTGACGATGCCGACCGGGTTGGTGAAGTCCACGATCCAGGCGTCCGGGCAGCGCCGGCGCACCCGTTCGGCGATGTCCAGCACGACCGGGACGGTGCGCAGCGCCTTGGCCAGGCCGCCCGCGCCGGTGGTCTCCTGGCCGACGCAGCCGCAGGTGAGCGGCCAGGTCTCGTCCTGGTTGCGGGCGGCCTGCCCGCCGACCCGCAGTTGGAGGAGGACGGCGTCGGCGCCGTCGAGGCCGGCGTCCAGGTCGTCGGTCCAGGTGATCCGGCCCGGGTGGCCCTGGGCGGCGAAGATCCGCCGGGCCAGCTGGCCGACCAGCTCCAGCCGGTCGGTGGCCGGGTCGATCAGGGTGAGCTCGGCGACCGGCAGGGCGTCCCGCAACCGCGCGAAGCCGTCGATGAGTTCGGGGGTGTAGGTCGAGCCGCCGCCGACCACGGCGATCTTGATGCGGGAGTACGGGGCGCGCGCCCCGGAAGTTGGCAGCATGTCCGTTTCAGCCCTTCACTCCGGTGAGTGTGACGCCTTCGACGAAGGCTTTCTGCGCGAAGAAGAAGACGAGGATGACGGGGGCCATGACCAGCAGCGTCGCGGCCATGGTGAGGTTCCAGTTGACGCTGTGCGCGCTCTTGAAGGACTCCAGGCCGTAGGAGAGCGTCCAGGCGGCCGGGTTCTGCGCGGCGTAGATCTGCGGGCCGAAGTAGTCGTTCCAGCAGTAGAAGAACTGGAAGAGGGCGATGGCGGCGATGCCGGGGCGGGCCATCGGGACGATGATCCGCAGCAGGGTGCGCACTTCGCCGCAGCCGTCCACCTTCGCGGACTCCACGTACTCCTGCGGGATCGTCAGCAGGAACTGTCGCAGCAGGAAGATGGAGTAGGCGTCGCCGAACGCCATCGGGATGACCAACGGCCAGATGGAGCCGGTCAGATGGAGTTGCTGGGCCCACACCAGATACATCGGGATGACGATGACCTGGGGCGGCAGCATCATCGTGGCGATCACGAGGATCATCGCGGTGCGGCGGCCGCGGAAGCGGAAGCGGGCCAGCGCATAGGCGACGGGGACCGCCGAGCAGACCGTGAAGAGGGTGCCCAGGCCCGCGTAGAGCAGGGAGTTCTTCCACCAGTCGAGGAAGCCGGGGGTGGTGAACACCGCCGTGTAGTTGGACCACTTCCACTGGTGCGGCCACAGTTCGCCGCTCATCGCCTGGTCGTCGGTCATGACGGAGGTCAGGAAGACGAAGACGAAGGGGAGGAGGAAGAACAGGGCGGCGGCGATCGCCAGCGCGTGCACGGCGATCCAGTGCAGCAGCCGCTTGCGGCGGGCGCGGGCGGCCGGGGAGCCGGCGGTGCCGGGGGCGGTGGCCCGCGCCGGGCGGCGGCGGGCGAGCGTCGTGCTGGTCACGTCGGGTCAGTCCTCCGTCATGGCGGGTCAGTCCTCCGCCGGGAGCAGGCCGGCGCGCTTGCGCATCAACAGGGTGGTGACGGCCATCGCGAGGGCGAAGAGCACCAGGGAAAGGGCGCAGGCCGCACCGGTGTTGAAGTTCTGGAAGCCCACCGAGTAGACGAGCTGCGGCACGGTCAGGGTGGAGTGGTCCGGATAGCCGGGCTGGATGACGCTGCCGGGGCCGATGGTGACGCCGGACGCCAGCTTCCCGGCGACCAGCGCCTGGGTGTAGTACTGCATGGTCTGGACCACGCCGGTGACCACCGCGAACAGCACGATCGGGGTGATCGACGGCCAGGTCACATAGCGGAACTTCCCCCAGGCGCCCGCGCCGTCCAACTCGGCGGCCTCGTACTGCTCCTTGGGGACGTCCAGCAGCGCGGCCATGAAGATCACCATCAGGTCGCCGATGCCCCACAGGGACAGCAGCACCAGCGACGGCTTGGACCAGGCCGGGTCGTTGAACCACTGAGGGGCCGGGATGCCGAGCGATCCGAGGATCTCGTTGACCGGGCCGGTCGCCGGGTTGAGCAGGAAGACGAAGGCGACGGTGGCGGCCACCGGCGGTGCCAGGTACGGGAGGTAGAACGCGGTGCGGAAGAATCCGGCGCCCGATTTCACCTTGGTGATCAGCAGGCCGATGCCCAGGCCGAAGACGACCCGGAGCGCCACCATCACCACGACCAGCCAGAGCGTGTTCCACAGCGCCGGCCCGAAGAGCGGCATCTGGGTCAGGACGTAGGTCCAGTTCCGCAGGCCCACGAAGGTGGGTTGCTCGATCTGGTTGTAGTGCATGAAGGAGAAATAGACGGTGGCGATCAGCGGATAGCCGAAGAACACCGAGAATCCGACGAGCCAGGGGGAGAGGAATCCCAGGATGCGCAGGCGTTCGCGGAGGTGTTTGCGCCGCAGCGCCGGCGCGGTGGGGAGGGTGGCTGCCATGGCGGGCTCCGTCAGTTCTCGGACTGGAGGTTGTCGGCGTCGATCCGCGCGTCGAGTCGGCGCAGTCCCGCGCCGAGGTCGGGGACCTTTCCGGCCTCCTCGGCGTAGGCGAAGTCCTGGAGCGAGGTGACGTACATGTCGCCGTTGTTGGACGGGGGCAGTGCGGTGCTGTGCGGATTGCGGGCGATGCCGAGGAAGGTGCGGAATTCCGGGTCGGCGTCCAGCTTGGGGGAGGTGAGCGCGGCATTGGTGGACGGGACGTTGTGAATGGCGTTGGCGAACGCGACGACCTGGTCGGTGTTCACGGTCAGGAATCTCACCAACTCCCATGCCGCGTTCTGGTGTTGGCTGCTGTGCGCGATGCCGGCGATGGTGCCGGTGAGGTAGCCGCGGCCGTAGGTGTCCGCCTGGTCGTCCGGCACCGGCATCGGCGCGACGCCCCAGGCGAACGGCGCCTTGGCCTCCTTGAGGAGCAGGCCGCGCCATTCGCCGTCCATGTGCATGGCCACCTTCTGCCGCAGGAAGGCGTTCTGCGAGGACATTTCGTCGCCGAATCCGGCGCGGAACTTCTCCATCGCGAAATAGCCGCCCTGGGCGTCGATGAGGGCCCGCTGGGT
This sequence comes from Streptomyces sp. WZ-12, assembly GCF_028898845.1. Lineage (NCBI taxonomy): Bacteria > Bacillati > Actinomycetota > Actinomycetes > Kitasatosporales > Streptomycetaceae > Streptomyces > Streptomyces sp. WZ-12. Next base: position 5,855,385 of record NZ_CP118574.1, read on the forward strand.
GGTGAAGAATTCCCGGGTCTTGGGGTCCTCGGCGAGCTGCGCCTTGCCGCTGTGGTCGAAGTAGGTGGGGCCCCATTGGGCGAAGAGCCGGTCCGGACTGTTCTGGTAGAGGCGGAAGTTGGGCATGAAGCCGACTTGTCGATAGGAGCCGTTCGGGGCGCGGCGGGTGAGTTTCGCGGCGTCCCGTTTCAGCTCCGACATGGTGTGCGGCGGCCGGTCGATGCCGGCGCGTCGGAAGGCGTCCTTGTTGTAGTAGAGGCCGTAGGTGTCGGCGAGCAGGGGGAGGGCGCATTGCCGGCCGCGGTATCGGGTGTAGTCGAGCAGGGTCTTCGGGAAGACCTTCTCCTTCACCACGCCGCTCTTCTTCAGGAACGGGTCGAGGTCCGCCCACATGCCGGACGAGCAGTACTGGCCCACGTTGTTGGTGGTGAACGAGGACACCACGTCGGGTGCGTCGCTGCCGCCGGCCCGCAGCGCCTGGTTCATGGTGTCGTCGGAGACGTTGCCGACGGCCTTCACGGTGATGTTGGGGTGCAGCTTCTCGAACCGCGCGATGCTGTCGTCGATCGCCTTGACCTCGCCCGCCTCGGACCAGCCGTGCCAGAAGGTGAGGGTGACGGGCTTGCTGGGGTCGTCGCGGTCGCTGCCGACGCTGGGGTGGGCGCACCCCGCGGTGAGCACCCCGACGGCGGCCAGCCCGACCAGCAGACGGCGGCCCGGACGGCGGAACCGGCCACGGGGACGAGGACGGATGCGGGCGGCCGGGTGGGGGAGCGGCATGCGGACTTCCTTACGTCAAGGGTTCCTTGGGGCCCGTAGGGGCTCCCCGGCCGGGGCGTGCGGAGGTCAGGCGGTGTCGAAGACCGCGTCGCGGGCCTCGGCGAGCGCGGTGCGCAGCGCGCCGGTGAGGATCGGGTTGCCGGCGATGTCGCTGATCCGGATCTCGGGGCGGGGCAGCGCCAGGCCGGTGAACTCCTCCTCGACCAGGGCCCGCAGCGGCTCGCCGCCGGCCTGCGGGACCTCGCCGGAGAGCACCACCAGCCGGGGGTCGACCACCGCGACCACCGCGGCCAGCCCGGTCGCCAGCCGCCGCGCCACCTCGACCCGCACGTCCCTGAGGGCCAGCGCCTCGGCGACGGTGCGGACGTCCGACGCGCCGCGCTCGTGGGCGAGTTCGACGACGCTGGGCGCGCCGACCAGCCGCTGGAAGCCGCCGCCGGCGTCCGGCCGGGCGGCGCTGCGGTCGCCGTCCCGGGCCAACGGCGCGCCGGGCAGCGGCATATAGCCGATCTCGCCCGCGCCCCCGGTGGCGCCGCGCAGCAGCCGGCCGTCCAGCACGATCGCGGCGCCCACGCCCTCGTCGACCCACACCAGCACGAAGTCGTCGAAGTCCTGGGCGGCGCCGTCGTGTTGCTCGGCCACCGCGGCGAGGTTCACATCGTTCTCGATGACCAGCGGCACGCCGAGGGCCTCGGCCAACTCCTCCCGCAGCGCCCGGGACTGCCAGCCGGGTAGGTGGGGCGCGTACCGCAGCAGGCCGGTGCCCGGGTCGAGGGCGCCGGGCGTGCCGATCACCGCGCGGTGCAACTGCCCGCGTTCCAGGCCGGACTTGGCCAGCGCGCCGTCCACGGCCCGGACCACCAGCCGGGCGGTGAGGTCGGTGGCGTCCGCGGGGACCGCGTCGGTGTCGACCCGCGCCTCGCCGAGCACCCGCCCGGTGATGTCGGCGACGGCCGCGGTCAGGCCCTCCTGGTCGACGGCGAGCGCGGCGACGTAGGCGGCGGCCGGGTTGACCTCGTAGAGCTGGGCGCTGGGGCCGGGGCGGCCGATGACGTTCCCGGTGGTGCGGACGAGCCCCGCCGCGGTCAGCCGGCCCAGCAGTTGGGAGGCGGTGGGCTTGGACAGGCCGGTCAACTCGCCGATCTGGGTGCGGGTCAGCGGCCCCTGGGAGACCAACAGGTCCAGCGCGGCCCGGTCGTTCATGGCGCGCAGCACCCTGGGGGTGCCCGGCGTTCCCTGTCCAGCTCCGGCCATGTCGCTGCCCCCACCCCGTAGTTCCGTGCGGAAACTGTCCGGAAGGTGTCTGTTAGGAAACCTTCCAATTGCTGGCAAGGAAGGTAGGCCGCCGGTCAGGGGTGCGTCAATGGTCCCAACGCGGCTTTCGGTTCCGCGAGTTCGTGCGGCGCGTACGGGCGAGGGCGCGGGAACTGCGCGAGGGGCGCCCGGCGTTCGGCCGGTGCGCCCCTCGGTGCCCCAGGGGGTCGGGCCACCGTTCCGGAGGATCAGGCCCTCTTCCCTGTTTTCCCCGTTGACGCTGCCGACCCCTCGCACCCGAAGCGGGACGACGGTACGCATGACAGAAGGGCATGTGAGCCGAGTCACATGCCCTTCTGTGGTGGCGCGTTACTTGTTGAGCTGCGGCGGCGGTATCGGGTTCGTCGCCAACGACTGCGGCGAGGTGGGGTTGCCCAGCGCCGAGGGGGCGGCCATCGCGGCGGACGGGTCGGCCGCCGCCGCCTCGCCCTCCACGGGGGCCGGGCGCGGCGCCAGGTGGATGCCGGCCGCGTCCAGTGCGTGCTTGACCCGCCAGCGCAGCTCGCGCTCGACGCCGCCCGCCTTGCCCGGCATGGTCTTGGCCGAGATGCTGACCGTGACGGTGTCCAGCGAGACCTCGCTCAGGCCCAACACCTCCACCGGCTCCCACAGTTGCTCGTTCCACGGCTCGGCCTTGGACATCTCCTCACCGGCCTCGGCGATCACCGAACGGGCCCGCTCCAGGTCCTGGTCCGCGGAGACCAGGACGTCGACGTGGGCGGTGGACCAGCCCTGGCTGAGGTTGCCGATCCGCTTGACCTCGCCGTTGCGGATGTACCAGATCGCGCCGTTGGGGCCGCGCAGCTTGGTGACCCGCAGCCCGACCTCGATGACCGTGCCGGTGGCCACGCCCGCGTCGATCTCGTCGCCGACGCCGTACTGGTCCTCCAGGATCATGAAGACGCCGGAGAGGAAGTCGGTGACGAGGTTGCGGGCGCCGAAACCGATCGCGACGCCGGCCACGCCCGCGCTGGCCAGCAGCGGCGCCAGGTTGATCTGCAGGACCGAGAGCACGGTCATCGCGGCCGTGCCCATGATCAGGAAGGAGGCGACGCTGCGCAGCACCGAGCCGATCGCCTCGGACCGCTGCCGCCGCCGCTCGGCGTTGACCAGCAGCCCGCCCAGCGCGGTGCCCTGGGCGGCGGTCGCGGTGCGGTTCATCCGCTCGATGAGCTTGGTGATGGTGCGGCGTATGACGTGCCGCAGGACCACCGCGATCACGATGATCAGGATGATCTGGAGTCCGGACGTGAGCCACGTCCCCCAGTTCGCCTGGACCCAGTCGGCGGCGTTGGTGGCCTTCTGGGTGGCCTCGTCGAGGGAGGTCGGACCGGTTGAGCCGGCCGCGGCGGAGCGCGGCGGCGCGGCGGCGACCATCGGGGCGGACCAGTACACAGCGGAACCTTCCGTGAGGGACAGCGCACCCGGGCCGCCAGGGAGGACCCGAGGGGCCGGGCAGACCTAACACACTAACGGGGCAACGCGGGCGGTCCGAGCCTGTGTTCGATCATGGGGCGCCCGGGACGGCCGGAAAGTGCCGGATCTGGTGGGATCTGCGGCGCTGTGGTGGAAAACACCTCCGGCCCGTTACCCGGTCATGGTGGCGCCGTGACCAGGCACCGGGGGACACTGTGGGGAGATCGTCCCGGCGCGAGCCACGCGCCGCCGGCGTACAAGGAGGCACCCGTGCCGCATGTCCTGGTCCTCAATGCGTCGTACGAGCCGCTCGGCGTCGTACCGCTCCGCCGTGCGCTCATCCTCGTCCTCAATGAGAAGGCCGTCAGCCTTGAGGAATCCGGCGCCCTGATGCACAGCGCGACCCGTGTCATCCCCGCTCCGAGCGTGGTCCGCTTGAAGCGGTTTGTGAGAGTGCCCTTTCGGGGCCCCGTCCCGCTGACCCGCCGGGCGCTCTTCGCCCGGGACGGTGGGCGGTGCATGTACTGCGGTGGCGTCGCAACCAGCGTCGACCACGTCGTCCCGCGCAGCCGCGGCGGCCAGCACACCTGGGAGAACGTCGTCGCCGCGTGCCGGCGTTGCAACCACGTCAAGGCCGACCGCCATGTCGCCGAGATCGGCTGGCGGCTGCGCCATCAGCCCGCACCGCCGTCGGGACTGGCCTGGCGGATCATCGGCACGGGGCATAGGGATCCGCGCTGGCTGCCTTATTTGCAGCCGTACGGCGCGGATGACGCGTTGGCCCGGATCGATGCCGTATCGGCGTAGATCCGGGTTTTTGCGTCAGTGAGGCCGCGGCCCGGCCCGGGGCCCGGCGGGACGAGCACCCGCCGGGCCCCGCGCCGTACCGGGCTCAGGACGCGGGCGTGACCGCGTACGCCTCCACCTCCCACAGCGAGTACCCGAACCGCGTCGCCCGCTTGTCGCCCTGGACCCGGACGTAGCGGACGTCCTCGGCGTCCATCCGGATCGCCTCCCGGCCGCCCTTGCCGTCGCGGACGGTGGCGGCGGTGCGCCAGGTGCGGCCGTCGGACGAGACCTGGATGCGGTACGCGGCGGCGTAGGCGTCCTGCCAGCGCAGCACGACCAGGCCGAGCCGGGTCGGCTCGGGCAGCGTGAACTGCAGCCAGGCGTCGTCCTCGGCGGGGGAGGACCAGCGGGTCTTGGGGTCGCCGTCGGTGGCCGCGGACGCCGGGAAGTCGTCCGTCTCGTCGCCGGAGGAGGTGGTCGGTGCGCCGCGCGCCAGGTCCGGGCCGCCGGTGGGCGGGAAGACCCGCACGGTCAACTGCTGTTCCTGGCCGGCGAAGGCGACCGAGACCCGGTACGTCCCGGAGGGGGTGTCCTTGGGGACGTCCACGGTGAGCGGGACGAGGGCGGTGCCGCCCCGGGGAGCGGTCAGTTCGCCGGGCGCGCGCACGGTGATCCCCTGGGGAGCGGTGACCTTCAACGGGCCGTGGACCGCGCCGGGACGGTGCGAGGAGATCCGGGCCTGGATCTCCGTGCGGCCGCCGGTCTGGGCGTCGAGGGCGGTGCGGGACAGCTCCAGGCCGGCCTGCGGGGTGTCGTCGAACCAGGGGACGAGCGCCCGCACGGCGGGCGGCGCGGCATCGCCGTCCCAGGCCACCCGCACCGCGTCGGCGCGCATTCCGGCCGTGCGGGTCTCTGTCCAGCCGGTCGCGGACAGCGCGCCCAGGCGCTGCCAGCCGGCCCCCGGCACATGCGCCTCCAGGGACACCGCGCCGCTGGCCGGCCCCGGTTCGGTGAGCGCGGTGACCGCCGTCAACGGGCGGACCCGGGCGAAGGGCACGGTCAGCGACGTCCGGCCGTCGCCGCGGTCCGGCTTCGGGGCGCCGCCGCGGGCCCCCGTCCAGGCGTCGGCCTCGGACATCGCCCGGTCCAGGAACGGCGCCAGCACGCCCTTGCCGACCGTCACCGGGCTGCCGTCGATCTGGCCGCGCAGCCGCCGCACCGCGCGCTGCGCCGCCCAGCCCGCGTCCCCGTCGTCCCGCGCCTGCGCCAGCAGGGTGTCCACGGCCTGCGCGCCGGCGTCCCCGAAGCGGGCCAACTGCTCGGCCCACGGCCCCACTTCGGCCCGCAGGTCGGCGGTCAGCCCCTGGGGCGCGGTGGTCATGGCGCGGAAGGCGGCCCGCAGCGCGGCGCCCGCCTTGGCGAACTCCGGGTCGTCGCCGGGCCGTCCGCCGTTGACGGCCGCCTCGCGGGCCTGCCAGAAGCGTTCGATGAGCGGGCGGAGGTACCCCGACTCGGTGCGGTTGATCATGGACGACGAGGCGTTGCCGGCCAGCGCCCGCAGCGCCGTACGGGCCTTCGCGTCGCCGCCCGCGAGGTCGTCGATGGCCGCCTCCCAGGACTGCGCGGGGCGGTAGTCGCGCGGGTTCCAGGCGTAGTCGGCGGCGGTGAACAGCGGGATGCGGGAGGCCAGCGGCTGCTCCATGGCGTTGGCGAGCAGCGCCGCCGAGCCGGTGGCGACGGCCGGTTCGCGGCCGGTGTAGGGGCCGAGGAAGAGCCGGTCCTGGGCGAAGTCGTTGACCGGGTAGTTGTCCAGGGTGACCAGCGGGTGGCGGAACGCCTGGCGGGCGGCGGACAGTTCGCCGCCGGTGATGGTCCGCGGCACCACCCCGACGCCCGTCCAGGCCACCTCCACCCGGTCGTCGAGCGCCGCGGCCAGCGCGCTGCGGTAGGCGGTCGCGCCGTCCTGGTAGAACTCGGTCGGCATCAGGGACAGCGGCGCCCCGCCCGGGTGCCGCTCGGCGAGGTACTGGGCCAGCGCGTTGGCGACCCCGGCCTGGGCCTTGGCGGCGGCCTGCGGGCCGGAGCCGAAGGTCTCCTCGTCGGCGGCGCAGTGCCATTCGCTGTAGCTGACGTCCTGGAACTGGAGTTGGAAGGAGCGCACCCCCAGCGCCCACATGGCGTCCACCTTGCGGCGCAGCGCCCGCAGGTCGTCCTGCGAGGACAGGCACATCGACTGCCCCGGCGCCACCGCCCAGCCGAGGGTGACGTGGTTGGCGCGGGCCCGCTCGGCCAACGCCCGGAAGTCGGCGCGCTGTTCGGCCGGGTACGGGTCGCGCCAACGGGCCTGTCGGTAGGGGTCGTCCCCGGGGGCGTAGAGGTACTGGTTCTGCTTGGTGCGGCCCATGAAGTCGAGCTGGGCCAGCCGTTGCGCACGGGTCCACGGCTGCCCGTAGAAGCCCTCGGCGGTGCCGCGGACCCCGGTGGCCGGCCAGTCCCGCACGCTCACCGAGGCCAACTGCCGCCCGCCCACCCGACTCCCGCCACCGCCCCGGCCGGAATCGCTGCGCGATGCCTCCTTTTGATCCGGCCCGTCGGTCACCAACTGGCGCAGGGTCTGCGCGGCGTGGAAGAGACCGTCGGGCCCGACGCCGTCCAGCGCGACGGTGTCCCGGCCGGCGACCTGGCCCACGGCCAGCCGGTAGCCGCCCGACGGCAGGTCCCCGCGGGCCGGCGCCCGCAGCGCCCGCAACGCGTCCTGCGCGGGACCGCCGACCAGCAACACCGGCCCGCCCGCCGGCACATGGTCGCCGGGCGCGGCCTGCCGCACGGTGCGCACCCCGGCGTCCCGCAGCAGCCCGCGCAGCACGTCCAGGGCGTACGGGTCGGCGTCCGGCGCGGCCACCAGCACCGCCGTCGGGCCGAGCGGGACCGCCGCGCCGAGCCGCTGGATCGTCTGGGGGCGCGGCCAGACCGCGGGCGGCGCCCCGGTGTCGGTGGGGCGGTCCGGTTGGTCGGGGGTGCCGGCGACGGAGTCGGCCGGCGCCGCCTGCGCGGTCGGTGCCCCGCCGAGCAGTCCCGTGATGACCGCTGCCGCCAGCGCGGTGGTGCCCGCCACCCGCGCCCGGCCGCCGCCCCTGCCGCCCCATACACCCCGGACTCGCACGGTCGCTCCTCGTGTCCCCGTCATCTCGCGCTCCCCGGCTCCCGCCGGTTCCCCCTGTGCTCCCTGCGGGCCGTCGCGACGCGCCCGCGCGCCCGCCCGGCGGGAGCCGCGGGCGGGCGTGGTGTCGTGGTGCGCGCGGTGTGGATCCGGGGGCCCGAAGCACCCTGCCGGACCGTTTCGGACAGACCTTCGGCAGCGAGCCCACCATTGCGGCGGCGAGGGTGTCAACCGGGCCTCCGGCCCACCCCGGGCCGGCCACCGATTCGCCCTATTCCTCCCCCGGTCGCGACACATTCATGACGCGCCCCTCCCGCAGAAATTACGCCGCGACCCCCCATCCTTCGACGTTCTGTGCGCCGCACCGCGCCCTCCACCGTCAAATCGCCCGCGGAGGTTCTACTGTGACGTGAGTCACGTTTACTGGGTAGAGACGTCTGCGCCCGCCGGGACGGGGTAGGGCCAGACGTGTCCCATTACCGATGAACGGGAGGCCCCTCGTGGCCGCATCCGCTCAGTTGCTCCTCGACGCGCTCGTGTCCCCCAAACTCTCAGCCTCGTTCGAGCCGGGGGGACCCTCGATGCTCAGCACGGAACCCGACCCCTACGAAGGCGTCTCCGGCCCCGACTCCGGCCTGGAGGGCTCCGGTTCGTTCCGCTTCGCCGAGCCGCCGCTGACCAGCGAGCCCCCGCTCGCCGACAGCGCCCCGCTCACCAGCGAGGTCCCCATCGCCGCCGAACTCCCGCTGACCAGCGAGCCGACGGCCGCCGGCCTGGGCACGGAGTCGATGGAGGTCTGAGCAGCCATGGGCCGCGCCCGGCTCGCCCGGCTCCACGGCATCGCCACGTCCTACGAGCCCGCACCGGGCCGCACCGTCCACGTCACCGAGGACACCGTCGTCGCCGTGCTCGCCGCCCTGGGCGTCGACGCCTCCACCCCGCAGGCCGTCAGCGAGGCCCTGGCCGCTCACGCGGAGACCGCCGGCCGCGCCCTGCTGCCCCCCACGGTCACCGCCCGTGCCGGCCGCCCGCCGCGCCTGCCGGACCTCCCCGAGGGCACGACCCTGAGCGTGCGCGCCGAGGACGGCACGCTCCTCGGTGCGGAAGTACGGGACGGCACCGGGCACGGCGACCCCCAGGGCCCGGCGGCGCTCGCCGCGCTCCCCCTGGGCGTCCACGACCTCAGGGCCGACGCCCCCGACGGCCGCACCGCCCGCGCCCGGCTGATCGTCGCCCCCGGCGCGGTGCCCGCCCCGCCCGGCCGCAGCCACGGCTTCCTCGTCCAGCTCTACTCCCTGCTCTCCCGCCGTTCTTGGGGCATGGGCGACCTCGGGGACCTCGCCGACCTCGCCGCCTGGTCCGGCCGCACCCTGGGCACCGGCTTCGTCCAACTCAACCCGCTGCACGCGGCGGTGCCCGGCCGGCCCACCGATCCGTCCCCCTACCGCCCCTCCTCCCGCCGCTTCCCCGACCCGGTCCACCTCCGCATCGAGCAACTCCCCGAGTACGCCCACCTCTCCGGCCCCGCCCGCGCCCGCATCGACGAACTCACCGCCCGCGCCGGGGAGTTGCGTGACGACGTCCTGCTGCGCGGCGGACTGATCGACCGGGACGCGGTCTGGGCTCTCAAGCGCGAGGCCCTGGAACTCCTCTGCGCCGTCCCGCTCAGCCCCGGCCGCCGCGCCGCCTACTGCGACTTCCTCGCCGAACAGGGCCGGGCCCTGGATGACCACGCCACCTGGTGCGCGCTCGCCGAGCGGCACGGCACCGACTGGCGCGGCTGGCCCGGCGGCCTGCGCGACCCCCGCTCGCCGGAGACCGCCCGGATCCGCCACCGGCTGCTGGACCGCATCGACTTCCACTCCCGACTCGCCTGGTTCACCGACCAGCAACTCGCCGCCGCCCAACGGGCCGCCCGCGAGGCCGGCATGCCCATCGGGCTGGTCCACGACCTCGCCGTCGGCGTCCACCCCTCCGGCGCGGACACCTGGGCCCAGCAGGACGCCTTCGCCGCCGGCATGTCCATCGGCGCCCCGCCGGACGCCTTCAACCCCCGCGGCCAGGACTGGGGCCTGCCGCCCTGGCGCCCCGACGCCCTGGCCGCCACCGGCTACGCCCCCTACCGCGAGCTGCTGCGCGGCCTCCTCCGGCACGCCGGCGCGCTCCGCATCGACCACGTGATGGGCCACTTCCGCCTCTGGTGGGTCCCCGAGGGCCGCCCGCCGACCGACGGCGCCTACGTCCGCTACGACGGTGAGGCGATGCTCTCGGTACTCGCCCTGGAGGCCCACCGGGCCGGCGCCGCGGTGATCGGCGAGGACCTCGGCACGGTCGAACCGGGCGTCCGCGAGGCCCTCGCGGAACGGGGCGTCCTCGGCACATCCGTCCTCTGGTTCGAACGCGACTACGGCCCCCGTGCGCCCGAGGACGCCGACGGTGCCCCGTCCCCGGCCGCCGACGCGCCCCGCATCCTCGCCCCCGGCGAGTGGCGCGCCGCCTGCCTGGCCACCGTCACCACGCACGACCTGCCGCCCACCGCCGCCCGGCTCACCGGCGAGGACGTCGCCCTGCGCGCCCGCCTCGGCCTGCTCGCCGCCCCCGAGGAACGGGAACGGGCCCGGGCCTCCTACGAACTCCGCGAGTGGTTCGCCGCCCTCACCCGCCACGGCCTGCTGCCGGAGGGCACCGGCGACGAGGAGGCGGTGGTCAAGGCCGTCCACCGCTTCCTGCTGCGCACCCCGGCCCGCATGGTCGGCGTCTGGCTCCCCGACGCGGTGGGCGACCGCCGCCCCCAAAACCTCCCCGGCACCACGGGCACCCAGTACCCAAACTGGCGCCTCCCCGTAGCCGGCCCGGACGGCCGCCCGATGCCCCTGGAGGCCGTCACGTCGTCCCGTCGTCTGCGCGCGCTGCTGCGCGAGCTTGCACCTCCCACGTAGGGCCTGCGGCCGGCTGGTTCCCACGTTGTTGGCTGTCCCGCCGCGCGGGTTGCTGTGTTTTGCGCCTTGCGGCGCGGGTTTGTTGTCCGCTGCCGGTTCGCTGCGCGGGGCGGGTGGGGTTGTTGTCCGCTGCGCGGGGCTGTCGGGGTGCGGTGACGGACCTCCGGGGTGGGTGTGCAGGACTGCTTCGCTTTACGTCCTGCACACCCACCCCTCCGGCCCGTCCTCTCCCGTTGGAGGTGGGTTAAAAACGGTGGGTGCCACGTCCGCCCGGTGGGCCAACTCGGGCTGCTGGGTTGAGTGGTGACCGTAAGAAGACGCATGAGCTTGTTGCGCGGTGACCGTCAGAGGACGAGGACGCGTGAGCCTGTGTGGTGACCGTCAGAGGACCACAAGGACCAGCCCCGTCCCAGAGAAATCCACCCCTCAACGGGAGGGGACGGGCCGGAGGGGGCGGTGTGCCAGACGTAAAGCGAAGCAGTCTGGCATGCCGCCCCCGGAGGCCCGTCACCGCAACCCAACAGCCCCGCGCAGCGGACTGGCCCGCCGCAGGCGCCACGGCGGGAAAGCCACCAACGTGGGCGAGGCCCCGCGCAGCGGCACGGCGGGAAAGCCGCCAACGTGGGCGAGGCCCGCGCAGCGGCACGGCGGGAAAGCCACCAACGTGGGAAGCCCGCCAAGCGCAGCGGCAACGTGGGCAACAAGCCAAGCGCAGCGGCAACCTGGGACCCAAAGGCGCGCCCCCGCGCGCCATCCGCTACGTTGAACGGGTGAGCAATAAGAAGAACGCCCTGCGCGCCGGAACCATCACCGCCGGCACCGCGCTGATGCTGCTGATGTCGTCTCCCGCGTTTGCGCTCACCCGCGACGATGGAGACGACCCGGGGCCGGGCCTGAGTGTGATCCAGACGGTCGGCCTCTTCGTCGTGACGCCCATCGTGCTCTTCCTGATCATTGCCGGGCTGGTCATGCTGACCGACAAGTCCCGCAAGAAGGTCAAGGGCTGACCCAGCCCGCAGCGGGCCGCCCGCCCGCGTGACGCCTTATCGAAGGGGCGCCCACCGGTTCTTCCCGGACCGGTGGGCGCCCCTTTTTGCGTTGTCCGGGGTGGTCGAGGGTGGCGGTAAATGTCGGATATGGGGCCGCAGTTGGGAGATTTAGGGGCATTCTGTCCGTTGACGGGATGCTTACCTGGGGCGTACCTACGATGGCGTAACCTACGGGGCCGTAAGTCCTGACCTACGGAACCGTAGGTCCGTCGTCCCCAGGAGTTCCCCGTGACCATCGCCCCCGACCGCCTCGACGGAGCGCGCGGCCAGGCCGCCTGGACCGACGCCCGGCTGCTCTACGCCCTGGAGGAGGTCGTCGAGAAGGAGCTCAACCGGCATCTGGCGATCGCCAAGGAGTGGATGCCGCACGAGTACGTGCCGTGGAGCGACGGGCGGAACTTCGACGGGGTGCTGGAGGGCGAGCCCTGGGCGCCCGAGCAGTCCAAGGTCAGCGACATCGGGCGGATCGCGCTGGTGGTCAACCTCCTCACCGAGGACAACCTCCCCAGCTACCACCACGAGATCGCCACCCTCTTCGGTCGGGACGGCGCCTGGGGCACCTGGGTCCACCGCTGGACCGCGGAGGAGGGCCGGCACGGCATCGTGATGCGGGACTACCTGCTGACCAGCCGCGCGGTGGACCCGGTCGAGCTGGAGCGGTTCCGGATGGCGCACATGTCGGAGGGGTTCGAGTCCGACAACGGGCACAGCATGCTGCACTCGGTCGCGTACGTGGCCTTCCAGGAGCTGGCCACCCGGATCTCGCACCGCAACACCGGCCGGCACTCCGGCGATCCGGTGTGCGACCGGATGCTGGCCCGGATCGCCACCGACGAGAACCTCCACATGGTCTTCTACCGCAACCTCCTGGGCGCCGCCTTCGAGTTGGCCCCGGACCGCACGATGTGCGCGGTGCGGGACGTGGTCACCGGCTTCCGGATGCCCGGTCACGGTATGCCCGGCTTCGAGCGGTCCGCCGCGCGGATGGCGCTCGGCGGGATCTACAACCTGCGGATCCACCACGACGATGTGCTCCAGCCGGTGCTGCGCTATCTGAAGGTGCTGGAGCGCGGCGGGCTGGGCCCGGAGGGGCTGGCCGCGCAGGAGGAGCTGGGGGCGTTCCTGGACGGCCTGGACGGGCAGGCGCGCCGCTTCGACGAGCGGCAGGCGGCGATCCTGGCGCGGCGGCGGGCGGCCGGCCGCGCCTGAGGGCGGCCCATGAGCGCCACCTTTCAGGTTTACTGAAAGAAATAGGGCGAAGTTTTCGATGGACCTGATGTGTTCCGGGCTGCCACGGTGATCCGTATCCACCGTCGAGGGAGAGGAAACCGTGGCAGTCCTGGAGCGGGTCCGCGCACACCGCACACCGTCCACCCAGGCCGTGGGGCTGGCGTTGGCCCTGGCGGCGACCGTCGTCTGGTCCGGCAACTTCGTCATCGCCCGCGCGCTGCACGCGACCGTGCCGCCCGTCCAAACCGCCTTCTGGCGCTGGGTCGTTGCGCTGGTGGCGGTCGCCCCGTTCGCGCTGGGGCAGGTCCGGCGGCAGTGGGCGGTGATCCGGGCGCACCTCGGATTCCTGGCGCTGGCCGCCCTGTTGGGCGTCACGCTCTTCAACACCCTGATCTACACGGCCGGGAGGAGCACCTCGGCCACCAACATGGCGATGATCGCGGCCGCTTCGCCGATGATGATCGCGCTGTTCGACCTGGTCGGCGGGGGGCGCGGCGGGCGCGAGCGGCTGGGCGCCCGGCGCGTCGCGGGCATGGTGCTGGCACTGCTGGGCGTGGTCACCCTGGTGGGCAAGGGGTCGCCCACCGCGGTGCTGCACCTGGACTTCGCCGGCGGTGACCTGTGGATGGTGGCCGCCACCGCGACCTTCGCCGGGTACAGCGCGCTGCTGCGCCGACGGCCGGAGGGGATCGGCGGGTTGGCGTTCCTGTTCATGACGTTCGCCCTGGGGGCGGCGATGCTGGTGCCCGCCTACGGGGTCAGCCTCGCCGTCGAGGGCGGCTTCCCGCTCACCGCGGGGACGGTCGGGCCGCTGCTCTACATCGGGGTGTGCTCCTCCGCCGTCGCCTACTTCACCTGGAACAAGGCGATCGCCCTGGTGGGCGCCGCCCGCGCCGGGGCGGTGTACTACCTCCAGCCGGTGTGCGTGGCCCTGCTCTCGCTGGCCCTCCTGGGCGAGGGCGTCGGCGCGGTCCAGGTGGTCTGCATGGCGCTGATCGTCGCCGGGGTGGCCCTGGGGGCGGCGGGCCGCACGCGGTGAACGCCCCGGCCGCGCCGGGTGCGTACGCTGCCCGCATGGCCGACTGGGACATCAAGAAGCTCCGCATCCTGCGCACGCTCCAGGAGCTGGGCACGGTCACCGCGACCGCCGAGGCGCTGCACATGACGCCCTCGGCGGTCTCGCAGCAGCTGACCGGGCTCGCCAAGTCCCTCGGGGTGACGCTCCTGGAGGCGCACGGCCGGCGGGTCCGGCTCACCGGCGCCGCCCAACTGGTGCTGCGGCACGCGGACGCGGTCTTCGCGCAGTTGGAGCGGGCCGACGCGGACCTCCTCGGCTACCTCCAGGGGGAGGCCGGCACCGTACGGGTCGGGGCGTTCTCCACCGCCATCCCGGCGCTGGTGGTCCCGGCCCTCCAGGAGCTGCGCCGCACCCACCCGGGCCTGGCCGTCGCCGTACGGGAGGCCGAGGCGGAGGCGGCCTACGAGCTGCTCGCCGAGGGCAGCGTGGACCTGGCGTTGTCGCTGGCCGCGCACGCGCCGACCCCGCGCGACCCGAAGTTCACCCGGGTCTCGCTGCTCGCCGACCCGTTGGACGTGGCGCTGCCGGCCGGCCACCCGTTGGCCGGCGAACCGGGGTTGCGGCTGGCCGACTTGGCCGGCGAGCCGTGGATCTTCGGCAGCAGCGGCCCCTGGTCCCACATCACCACCGCCGCCTGCGAGAACGCCGGCTTCGTCCCGGAGCAGGCGCACGCCGCCGCGGACTGGAGCGCGATCTGGGCGATGGTGGCCGCCGGCATGGGGGTGGCGCTGGTGCCGCGGATGGCGATGGCGGGCGGGCTGCGGGCGCCGGGGCACGGCAGCGGGGTCGCGCTGCGGGTGCTCCACGCCGACCAGCCGCGCCGGCACGTCGTCGCGGCCACCCGGCGGGGCTCCGAGGGCGCGCCGGGGCTGGCCCGGGTGCTGGCCGCGCTGCGCCAGGCCGCCGCCCGCCAGGCGACCGCGGGCCGCACCGGAAGCGACGGCGGACCGGCAACCTTTCAGTCCGGCTGAAGATATTCCTCAAAAACTTTCGATGGACCTGTCGGGTGTCCCACTGCGACGGTGGACCGGTCCCCAGCACCGTCCGCAGGAGCAGAAGGGAAACGCATGTCCGCCACCCCGGCAGCCGATGCCACCGATCCGCACGCCAACGACGCCCAGCCGTACGCAGGCGGCGATCCGTACGCCGACTACCGCGGTGGTGACTTCGCCTTCACCTCGCTCGTCGACCTCGCCGACCGCCGCTTCGGCGCCGGCGTGCTCGCCGCCAACGACGAGTTCTTCGCCGAGCGGGAGAACCTGCTGAAGTCCGACCCGGCGGTCTTCGACCCCGAGCGCTTCGGCCACAAGGGCAAGATCATGGACGGCTGGGAGACCCGGCGCCGGCGCGGCGCCGACGGCGAGAACCCCTTCCCCACCGAGGACGAGCACGACTGGGCGCTGATCCGCCTGGCCGCCCCCGGCGTGATCCGCGGGATCATCGTCGACACCGCCCACTTCCGCGGCAACTACCCGCAGCAGGTCACCGTCGAGGCCACCGCGCTGCCCGGCAGCCCCGGGCCCGAGGAGCTGCTCGCCGACGGCGTGAAGTGGGAGGAGATCGTCCCGCGCACCCCCGTCCGCGGCCACGCCGCCAACGGCTTCGAGATCACCGCCGAGCGCCGCTTCACCCACCTCCGCCTCAAGCAGCACCCCGACGGCGGCATAGCCCGCCTCCGGGTCCACGGCGAGGTGATACCCGACCCGGAGTGGCTGGACGTGCTGGGCACCCTGGACCTGGCGTCGGTGCTGCACGGCGGCACCGTCGAGGACGCCTCCGACCGCTTCTACTCCTCGCCCACCCAGATCATCCAGCCCGACCTCTCCCGCAAGATGGACGACGGCTGGGAGAACCGCCGCCGCCGGGTGCGGGGCACCAACGACTGGGTGCGGTTCAAGCTGGCCGCACAGGGCGAGCTGCGCGCGATCGAGATCGACACCGCCTACCTCAAGGGCAACTCCGCCGGCTGGGCTCGGCTTTCGGGCTGCGACGGGAACCCGGACGAGGAGTCCGGGTGGTTCGAGATCCTGCCCAGGACCCGGCTCCAGCCCGACACCCCGCACCGCTTCGCGCTGCCCCGCCGGGTCACCGCCACCCACGTCCGGCTGGACGTCTACCCCGACGGCGGCCTGGCCCGGATGCGGGTGCACGGCGACCTCACCGAGGCCGGCCGGGCCGAACTGGTCCGCCGCTTCGACGAGTTGAGCGGCTGACCCGCACCGCCGGCCGGGCCCCGGGGGAGGGGGCCGGGGCCCGGCGCCACGACCCGCCCGGCGGACGGTCCCGCTCCTGACGCGCCGTCCGTCGGGCGCTCCAACTCCCCGCTCACCCAAGGGGCGTGCCCCGGAACCGACCCGGTTCCGGGGCACGCCCCGCACTGCTGTTCGCGCCGGCCGTCAGGCGGCGCCGGCCGCCGCGTCCGCCGCCCGGGCCCTGAGCGCCCGCTCGACGCCCGCCCGGGACTCCGTCACCAGCCGGCGCAGCGCCGGGCTCGGGTCGTGCGCCGCCAGCCAGGCGTCGGTGGCGTCCAGGGTCTCCTGGGAGACCTGGAGGGCCGGGTAGTGGCCCACCACGATCTGCTGCGCCATCTCGTGGCTGCGGTTGGCCCAGACGCCCTTGACCGCCTCGAAGTACTTGGCGGTGTAGGGCGCCAGCAGCTCCCGCTGGTCGGGCTGGACGAAGCCGGCGATGACGGCCTCCTGGACGGCGTTGGGGAGCTTGTCCGACTCCACCACCGACGCCCACGCCTCGGCCTTCGCCTCCGCGGTCGGCCGGGCGGCGCGGGCGGTCGCGGCGTGCCGCTCGCCGGCGGAGGTCGCGTCCCGCGCCAACTCGGCGGCGATCGCCGGCTCGTCGGCCCGGCCGGTGGCCGCCAGCCGCTCCAGCAGCGCCCAGCGCAGCTCGGTGTCCACGGCCAGCCCGGCGATCTCCTCGGTTCCGTCCAACAGCCCCTGGAGCACGTCCAGTTGCGCGTCCGTGCGGGCCGAAGCGGCGAACGCCCGGGCCCACGCGAGCTGGTGGTCGCTGCCCGGCTCGGCCGCCCGCAGGTGTTCCAGCGTCGCCTCGGTCCAGGTGGCCAGCCCCGTCTCGCGCCACTCCGGCGCCGCGTAGAGGTCGAGGGCCAGCTTCACCTGGCGGTGCAGGGACTGGACGACGCCGATGTCGGTCTCCTTGCCGATGCCGGAGAGGACCAGCGCCAGGTAGTCCCGGGCGGGCAGCTCGCCGTCCCGGGTCATGTCCCAGGAGGAGGCCCACGACAGGGCGCGCGGCAGCGACTCGGTGAAGTCGCCGAGGTGTTCGGTGACGACCTTCAGCGACTCCTCGTCGAGGCGCACCTTGGCGTACGACAGATCGCCGTCGTTGAGCAGGATCACGTCCGGCCGGCGGAAGCCCTCGGGGAAGGGAACCTCGGTGCGCTCGCCGTCCACGTCCAGCTCGATCCCGCCGGTGCGGACCAGCTTGCCGTCCGTCAGGTCGTAGTAGCCGATCCCGATCCGGTGCGGGCGCAGCACCGGCTCACCGGTCGCCCCGGCGGGCAGCGCGGGGGCCTCCTGCCGCACCGCGAAGGCGGTGACGGTGCCGTCCGCGGCCACCTCGATCTCCGGCCGCAGCACGTTGATGCCGGCGGTCTGGAGCCACTTCTTCGACCAGGTCGCCAGGTCCCGGCCGCTGGTCTCCTCCAGCGCGCCGAGCAGGTCGGACAGGCGGGTGTTGCCGTAGGCGTGCGCCTTGAAGTACGCCTGCACGCCGGTGAAGAACTCGTCCATGCCGACGTAGGCGACCAGTTGCTTGAGGACCGAGGCGCCCTTGGCGTAGGTGATGCCGTCGAAGTTGACCAGGACGTCGTCCAGGTCGCGGATCTCGGCCATGATCGGGTGGGTGGAGGGCAGTTGGTCCTGCCGGTAGGCCCAGGTCTTCATGGAGTTGGCGAACGTGGTCCAGGAGTGCGGCCACTTGCTGCCCGGCGCGTACGCCTGGCAGGCGATCGAGGTGTAGGTGGCGAACGACTCGTTCAGCCACAGGTCGTTCCACCACTCCATGGTGACCAGGTCGCCGAACCACATGTGCGCCAGCTCGTGCAGGATCGTCTCGGCGCGCACCTCGTAGGCCGCGTCGGTCACCTTCGAGCGGAACACGTACTGGTCGCGGATGGTCACCGCGCCGGCGTTCTCCATCGCGCCGGCGTTGAACTCCGGCACGAAGAGCTGGTCGTACTTGGCGAACGGGTACGGGTAGTCGAACTTCTCCTGGAACCAGTCGAAGCCCTGCCGGGTGACGGCGAAGATCTCCTCCGCGTCCAGGTGCTCGGCCAGCGACGGCCGGCAGTAGATCCCCAGCGGCACCGAACGGCCGTCCGCGCCGTCCCAGGTGCTGTGCACGCTGTGGTACGGGCCGACGATCAGCGCGGTGATGTAGGTGGAGATCCGCGGCGTCGGCTCGAAGCGCCAGACGTTCTCCGCCGGCTCGGGGGTCGGCGAGTTCGAGATCACCGTCCAGCCCTCGGGCGCGGTCACGGTGAACTGGAACGTCGCCTTCAGGTCCGGCTGCTCGAAGCTGGCGAACACCCGCCGGGCGTCCGGCACCTCGAACTGCGTGTAGAGGTACGCCTGTTGGTCCACCGGATCGACGAACCGGTGCAGGCCCTCACCGGTGTTGGTGTACGCGCAGTCCGCGACCACCCGCAGCTCGTTGCGGCCGGCCCGCAGCCCGGGCAGCGCGATCCGCGAGTCCGCGAACGCCTCCGCCGCGTCCAGCGCCGTGCCGTTGAGCACCACCTCGTGCACCGTCGGCGCGAGCAGGTCGATGAAGGACGCGGCGCCGTCCTGCGCGGCATCGAACCGGACCGTCGTCACGGACCGGAACGTGCCCCCCTCCTGCGCCCCGGTCAGGTCCAGCTCGATCTCGTACGCGTCCACGGTCAACAGCCGCGCCCGCTCCTGAGCTTCTTCCCGGGTCAGATTCGTACCAGGCACCCGCTCGTCTCCCTACTCCCGATCGTTAGCGCATCGTCGGGCCATCCTTCCACGGCGGGGGTCGGGACGGGGGCGGTGGTTGTGGCGCAGGAGGACGTTGAGTTCGTCGACGCGTACGCCGCCAAGAGAGCGGTGGACTCCCGGTCGGCCGTGATACACGCCGCCATCGAGCAACTGCGCGAGGCCGAACTGCGGGCGGATTACGAGGCGGCTTTCGCCGAATGGGACGCGAGCGAGGACGCGGCGTTCTGGGACCAATTCACGGGGGACGGGCTGACTGATGAGGCGCGGTGACATCTACCTGGTCGACTACGCGCCGACGCGCGGCGGCGAGGCCAACAAGCCACGCCCCGCGGTGGTCGTCTCCAACGACGGAGCTAACGAGGTGGTGGACCGGACCAGGAGGGGCGTGGTCACCGCGGTCCCACTGACGACCAACGTCTCTCGGGTCTACCCGTTCCAGGTGCTCCTGCCGGCTGACGAAAGCGGCCTGCTCAAGGACTCCAAGGTGCAGTGTGAACAGGTGCGCTCACTGGCTCCGGAGCGGTTGCTCCGCTTCCTCGGCTCGGTGCCCAGCAGCGCATGAGGGAGATCGACGTCGCCCTGCGTCGGCATCTGTCGCTCTGAGGCGCCCCACCCAACCGCCGGGGCCCGTGCGGACGTTGATCCGTACGGGCCCCGGCGTCGGCGTGGTGCGGTGGGTCAGCCGTGGAGTTCGGCGGCGACCAGTTCGGCGATCTGGACGGCGTTGAGGGCCGCGCCCTTGCGGAGGTTGTCGTTGGAGACGAACAGGGCGAGGCCGTTGTCGACGGTCTCGTCGCGGCGGATCCGGCCCACGAAGGAGGGGTCCTGGCCGGCGGCCTGGAGCGGGGTGGGGACGTCGGAGAGGGCCACGCCGGGGGCGCCGGCCAGCAGCTCCTGGGCGCGCTCGGGGGAGATCGGGCGCGCGAAGCGGGCGTTGACCTGGAGGGAGTGGCCGGTGAAGACCGGGACGCGGACGCAGGTGCCGGAGACCTTCAGCTCCGGGATGTCCAGGATCTTGCGGCTCTCGTGGCGGAGCTTCTGCTCCTCGTCGGTCTCGTTCAGCCCGTCGTCGACGATCTTGCCGGCCATCGGCAGGACGTTGAAGGCGATCGGGCGGACGTAGTTGTCCGGGGCCGGGAACTCCACGGCCGAGCCGTCGTGGGTGAGCTTGGTGGCGTCCTGCTCGATGACCTTGCGGGCCTGCCCGTCCAGCTCGGCGACGCCGGCCAGGCCGCTGCCGGAGACCGCCTGGTAGGTGGCGACGACCAGGGAGACCAGCCCGGCCTCGTCGTGCAGCGGGCGCAGCACGGGCATGGCGGCCATGGTGGTGCAGTTGGGGTTGGCGATGATGCCCTTGGGGCGGTCGGCGATGGCCTGCGGGTTGACCTCGGCGACCACCAGCGGCACCTGCGGGTCGCGGCGCCAGGCGGAGGAGTTGTCGATCACGACCGGGCCGGCGTCGGCGACCTTCTCCGCCAGTGCCTTGGAGGTCGCGCCGCCGGCCGAGAAGAGCACGATGTCCAGGCCGGAGTAGTCCGCGGTGGCCGCGTCCTCGACCGTGATCTCGGTGTCCTGCCAGGGCAGCGTCCGTCCAGCGGACCGGGCCGAGGCGAACAGCCGGAGCTGCTCGACCGGGAAGTTGCGCTCGGCGAGAATGCGCCGCATCACGCCGCCGACCTGTCCGGTGGCGCCGACGATTCCGATCCTCATGGGACTCCTTCGTTCTGGCCTGGCTCGCTGGCCCGGCTCCGGGTGTCTGCTGGAACACCTGCTCAGTGGCGTTCCCATCATGTGTGTGAGACCCGTCGCCTTGTCCAATCCGTTCCAATAGATGGAGATGCGGGGCGCCTGGTTGCCCACGGAACGTGCCCGGAGGTCACCGTCCGTGGCGCGGGGTGCCGAGCGGGCCGGCGGTTCAGTGCGGGAGGACCACCACGTACGCCGGCGGCTCCCGGTCCGTCGCCGCCATCAGCGCCGTGCGGACCACCGTCGCCTGCTGCTCGGGGGCCTCCCGCAGGGTGCGCGGCCGGCAGCGGACGAGGATGATGCCGAGCCGCTCCAACTGCTCCCGGTAGGCGTCGCGGGGCGGCTCGCCGGACGGGTGCGGGGTCCGGGTGTCGATCTCCACCGCCACCCCGTAGTCCGACCAGTACGCGTCCACCGCGCCCAGGTACGGGCCGCCCGGCAGCCGCAGGTCGACGTTCCACAGCGGGTCGGGCAGCCCGAAGCCGCGCACCATGTCGTAGAGCTGCTGCTCGGCCAGGGCCCGGCCCTCGGCCATCAGGGCGTCCACCGCGTCCACCACGTGCGGCCGGGTCAGCAGCCGGGCGCGGCTCAGCTCCCGCACCACCGCGGCCGCCTCGCAGTGCCCGCCGCGCACCGCCTCGGTCAGCAGCCGGCGCACCACGGTGGGGTCGGTGAGCATGGCCACCGCGTCCGACAGCGCCCGCGGGACGGGCGCGGTGGGTACCCCGGTGATCTCCTGGGCGTCCGGCAGGTCCGCACCCCGGATGATCCCGGCGAAGCCGGCCGGGCGCAGCCGCCGGGTGCGGGCCACCAGCACGTCGATGCGGTCCAGGGCGAGCAGCGGGGGAGCGGCCGAGAAGCCGTGCAGCGCGAGCGCCGCCAGCCCGGTGACCATCGGTTCCGGGCCGGACTCCGGGACCCGGGCCTGGGTCGGCACCGACGGCGCGCGGTGCCGGGCGTAGAGCAGCGCCGCGTGCAGCCGCTCCTCGCTGGTGGGCGGCCCCTGGTGCAACAGGTGGACGCCGGGGAGCAGTTGCTGCCAGGGGCCGCCCGGCCGGCAGCGCTCGGTGATCTCGGCGGACGGTACGCCGTGCTCCCGGAGCTGATGGGTGGTCAACACCGGGCAGCGGCCGTCGGAGAGGTGGTGGAGGGGGAGCGGGGAGAGCGGGGTGTCGTGGCTCATGTCCGGTCGATTCCCGGCCCCGCTCCACCCCCTAACCGTTGTTACCCGCCTGTGGCACAAGCGGGACAATAATGCCCTCAAGTACGGGCGTTCGACGGCCGATTAAGGCTGGTCGAGGACCGGGTTACGGCCTCGGTCCGGCCGCCTCGTCACAAGCCTGTGCGCGCAGCGCCCGCGCCAGGTCGTCGCGCTCCTCCAGCACCAGTCGGCGCAGTGCGGGCGCCGCCTCGGCACGCTCGGCCAGCCAGGCGTCCGTCGCGTCCAGCGCGGACCGGTCCGGCTGCCAGAACGGGAACAGCCCGCGCACCACGGACATCCCGATCTCGATGGACCGCTCCCGCCAGATCCGCTCGATCGCCGCGAAGTACCGCGGCGCGTACGGCACCAGCAGCGCGTGCTGCGAGGGCTGGGCGAAGCCGCTGATGGTCGCCTCGACCAGGGCGTTGGAGAGCGCGTCGGAGTCCACCACGTCGATCCAGGCGGCCGCCTTGACCTCGGCCGAGGGGCGGGCGGCCAGGCAGCGCACCTGGTGGCGCTTGCCGGACGCGGTGTCGTCGCGGGCCAGTTCGGCGTCGAGCGCCGCCCGGTCGGCGACCCCGTGCGCGGCCAGCGGCAGCAGGAACGCCCAGCGCAGCTCCTGGTCCACCGCCAGCCCGTCGATCTTCGCGGTGCCCTTCAACAGCCCCTGGAGCAACTGGAGATCGGCCGGCGTGGTGGCCACCGCCGCGAAGTGCCGGGCCCAGCTGAGCTGGTGGCCGCTGCCCGGCTCGGCCAGCCGCAGCTCGCGCAGCGCGCCCTCGGCCAACTCAGTGGCCGCCCGCTCGCGGTACTCCGGCGCGACGTAGTGCGTCAGCGCGCTCTCCGCCTGGCCCAGCACCGACTGGAGCACCCCGATCACGGTCTCCGCGCCGGCGAACTTCCGTACCAGCGTGAGGAAGTCCCGGGCCGGCATCAGCCCGTCCCGGGTCAGCCCCCACAGGGCCGCCCAGCACAGCGCCCGCGCCAGGGGGTCGGTGAGGTCGCCGAGGCGGGCCCGCAGGGTGGCCAACGACCCCTCGTCGAAACGGGTCTTGCAGTACGTCAGGTCCTCGTCGTTGACCAGGACCAGCTCCGGGCGCTCGACCCCGGCCAGCTCCGGAACCGCCGTCCGCGGCCCGGTCACGTCCACCTCGGCGCGGGCGTAGCGCACCAGCGCCGAGTCCGCGTCCAGCCGGCGGTAGAGGCCGACCGCGACCCGGTGCGGCCGCAGCTCCGGATGGTCCGGCGACGCCTCCTGAAGGATGCTCAGCTCGGTGATCCGGTCCTGGGCGTCGTACGTCACCTGCGGCGTGAGGGAGTTGACGCCGGCGGTCTCCAACCAGGCGCGCGACCAGGCCGCCAGGTCCCGCCCGGAGGTCTCCTCCAGCACCGACAGCAGGTCCGTCAGCCGGGTGTTGCCGTAGGCGTGCCGCTTGAAGTAGCGCCGGGCGCCCTCCAGGAACGCGTCCTGGCCGACGTACGCCACCAACTGCTTGAGGACGCTGGCGCCCTTGGCGTAGGTGATGCCGTCGAAGTTGAGCTTGGCGTCCTCCAGGTCGCGGATGTCGGCGGTGATCGGGTGGGTGGAGGGGAGCTGGTCGGCCCGGTACGCCCAGGACTTGCGGCGGTTGGCGAAGGTGATCCAGCCGTCGGTGAAGCGGGTCGCGCCGACCTGCGCGAAGCTGCCCATGAAGTCCGCGTAGGACTCCTTCAGCCACAGGTCGTCCCACCAGTCCATGGTGACCAGGTCGCCGAACCACATGTGCGCCATCTCGTGCAGGATGACGTTGGCCCGGCGCTCGTAGGACGCCTCGGTGACCTTGCCGCGGAAGATGAACTCCTCGCGGAAGGTGACGCAGCCGGGGTTCTCCATCGCGCCGAGGTTGTACTCCGGCACGAACGCCTGGTCGTACTTGCCGAACGGGTACGGGAAGTCGAAGTGGTCGTGGAAGAAGTCCAGGCCCTGCTTGGTGACGGTGAAGACGTCGTCCGCGTCGAAGTGCCGGGCCAGCCCCTTGCGGCACAGCGCGCCGAGCGGGACCGTCAGCTCGGTGCCGTCCTCGAAGGTGCGGCGGTAGGTGTCGGTCACGTAGTGGTACGGCCCGGCGATCACCGCGGTGATGTACGTCGAGATCGGCTTGGTGGTCGCGAACCGCCGCACGCTGCCCGCCCGTCGCCCGCCACCACCCTTCAGTGGAAGCGCTTCGCGCACCGCCTCGACGGGGCCTTCCTGGACGCCGTTGCTCAGCACCAGCCAGCCCTCCGGCGCCGTCACCTCGAAGGTGAACGGGGCCTTCAGGTCCGGCTGTTCGAAGTTGGCGAAGACCCGGCGGGAGTCGGCGGGCTCGTACTGGGTGTAGAGGTAGACCTCGCCGTCCTCGGGGTCGACGAAGCGGTGCAGGCCCTCGCCGGTGCGGCTGTAGGCGCACCGCGCGTCGACGACCAGGGTGTTCTCGGCGGCCAGGTCGGCGAGCGCGATCCGGGTGCCGTCGAAGACCTCGGCCGGGTCCAACTCCCGCCCGTTGAGGGTGACCGAGGCGACCGAGGGGGCCAGGAGGTCCGCGAAACTGGTCGCGCCGGGCTCGGCGCACCGGAACCGGATCGTCGTCCGGGAGCGGAAGGTGGCCGCGTCCGTGCCGCTGGCGACCGCTGAGCGGACGTCCAGCGCCACGTGGTACCCCTCGACCGTCAGCAGCCGGCCCCGCTCACGTGCCTCTTCCCGGGACAGATTCTCGCCTGGCACGGTGTGCCTCCCTCACCCTCGTCTCGGATATCGAACACGGGGAATCATGGCACGCGCCCCGGCGGTTGAAGCCGGCACGGAACAACGCTGTTGACGCTCTCATAGAGGAGACCTCGTGTCCGAGACCACGAAGACCCCGGCAGACTTCTGGTTCGACCCGCTCTGCCCCTGGGCGTGGCTGACCTCCCGCTGGATGCTGGAGGTGGAGAAGGTCCGCCCGGTCCAGGTGCGTTGGCACGTGATGAGCCTGGCCGTGCTGAACGAGAACCGCCTCGACGAACTCCCCCCGGAGTACGCGGAGAACATGCGCCCCGGCGGCAAGTCCTGGGGTCCGGTCCGGGTCGTGAGCGCCGCCCAGCAGCTCCACGGCGACGAGGTCGTCGGCCGGCTCTACACCGCGCTCGGCACCCGCTTCCACACCCGCGGCGAGGGCGTGAACCGCGACTCCCTCGCCGCCGCCCTCGCCGACGCCGGCCTGCCCGCCGATCTGATCGACTACGCCGACCAGGACACCTACGACGCCGAGTTGCGCGCCTCCCACAAGGCGGGCATCGACCTGGTCGGCCAGGAGGTCGGCACCCCGGTGATCGCGGTCCCCGGCCCCGACGGCGACCAGATCGCCTTCTTCGGCCCGGTGGTCACCCCCGCCCCCAAGGGCGAGGCCGCCGCCAAGCTCTGGGACGGCACCCTGATGGTCGCCTCCACCCCCGGCTTCTTCGAGATCAAGCGCACGCGGACGGCGGCGCCGACGTTCGACTGACGCCTCTTGTCCGTGCCCATCCGGCGTGCGGCCGACAGCGCGACAGGGCCCCCGCGAGTCACGTCCTCGCGGGGGCCCTGCCCTATGCGCCTGCCAAGCGAACGGTGAGAAGACGATCACGAGGCAGGACGTTCAACGAGCCGCGGGCTCAGCACGCCGGCGGCCGAGGGGCCGCCGGCTCAGGGAGCCAGCAGCAGGTTGTTCGCCCGCTCCTTCGCGGCCGTGTACCGCTTGGCCACGTCCTGCCAGTTGACGACCTTCCACATCGCCTCGATGAAGTCGACCTTCTGGTTCTTGTACTGCAGGTAGAAGGCGTGCTCCCAGGCGTCGAAGACCAGGATCGGCACCGAGCCCTGGCCGACGTTGCCCTGGTGGTCGTAGATCTGCTCGACGATGAGGCGGCCGGTGACCGGCTCGTAGGCCAGGACGCCCCAGCCGGAGCCCTGCGTGGTGGCGGACGCCTTGGAGAGCTGGGCCTTGAACTTGGCGAACGAGCCGAAGCTCTCGGCGATGGCGTCGGCGAGCTCGCCCACGCCGTCCTTGTCCAGCGGCTCGCCGCCGCCGTCGCCGGTCATGTTGTGCCAGTAGATGCTGTGCAGGATGTGGCCGGAGAGGTGGAACGCGAGGTTCTTCTCCAGACCGTTGATGTTGCCCCACTGGTCCTTGTCGCGCGCCTCGGCGAGCTGCTCAAGGGTGTCGTTGGCGCCCTTCACATAGGCCGCGTGGTGCTTGTCGTGGTGCAGCTCGATGATCTCCGGGCTGATGACCGGGGCCAGCTCCGAGTAGTCGTAGGGGAGTTCCGGAAGTGTGTAGGTCGCCATGCCGACCCCGCCTCCAAGCTGCGCAAGCGCCGTAGTTGCAATCAATGTGCAGAAGCACGCTATCAGCAGCAGTGATCACCGGGCCGTCGTGGCGGGCTTCCTGGTCCCAAAGAACCAGGCGGGGCGGGACCTCGGGAGGAGGTCCCGCCCCGCCTGGGAGCGGAGGGGCCGATGGGCCGCCGCGGCCTACTGCGTGCCGGTCGCCAGCGCCCGCTGCCGGACCAGGCCGATGATCGTCAGCACCACGCCGAAGCCGCCGGTGAAGAGCAGTTGGATCCGCTGGCTGTCGTCGCGCAGCATCAGCACCAGCACCAGGGCGATGCCGGCCAGCGCCACCCACGTGAGGAAGGGGAAGGCCCACATCTTCACGACCAGCTTCTCGGGCGCCTCGCGCTCCAACTGCCGCCGGGTGCGCAGCTGGGCGGCGGCGATGAAGCCCCAGACCACCAGGACGGCGGCGCCGACCATGTTGAGCAGCCACTGGAAGACCGTGGTCGGCCACAGGAAGCTGAGGAGCACCGCGAGGAACCCGAAGGCGACGCAGAGCAGCACCGCCCGACGCGGCACCCCGCCGCTCACCTTGCCGAAGAAGGACGGGCCCTGGCCGCGGCTGATCAGCGAGTACGCCATCCGCGAGGCGCCGTAGATGTTGGCGTTCACCGCAGAGAGCAGGGCGATCAGGATGACCACGTTCATGATCTGGCCGGCCGCCGGGATCTTGAGGTAGTCCAACACCGCAACGTACGGGCCGCTCTTGGCGATCGACGGCGCGCTCCAGGGGATGACGGTGACGATGACCGCCATCGAGCCGACGTAGAAGAGGGCGATCCGCCACATCGCGGTGCGCACCGCACGGGCCACACCGCGGACCGGGTCCTTGGACTCGGCGGCCGCGATGGTCACGGTCTCCAGGCCGCCGTACGCGAACACCGACGCCAGCAGACCGACCATCAGGCCGTCCATGCCCTTGGGGAGGAAGCCGCCGTCGCCGGTCAGATGGGAGGTGCCGGGCGCCGAACTGCCGGGCAGCAGGCCGAGGATGGCCAGGACGCCGAGGACCAGGAAGGCGACGATCGCGGCGACCTTCAGGGCGGCGAACCAGAACTCGAACTCGCCGAAGTTGGAGACCGCGGTCAGGTTGGTCACGGTGAAGACCACCATGATCAGCAGGACCCACATCCACGGCTGGGTGGCCGGGAACCACTGGTGCAACACGTCCGCGGCGCCGAGCGCCTCGACGGACACCGCCACGCACAGCAGCGCGGTGAACATCCAGCCCGCGGTGAAGCCGGCCCAGGGGCCGATGGACCGCTCCGCGTGCACCGAGAAGGAACCGGAGGCCGGGCGGGCCGCGGACATCTCACCCAGCATCCGCATGATCAACATGACCAGCGCACCGGAGACGGCGTACGCCAGCACGATCGACGGTCCGGCCGCGGCGATGCCCTCACGGGAGCCGACGAACAGGCCGGCACCGATCACGCCACCGAGGGCGATCATCGAGAGGTGGCGCTGTTTCAGGCCGTGCGACAGTGCGCCGCCGTCCTGGCCGGCGCCCGGAGCGGCGGCGCGCGCTCCGTCGGACGCGGCGGACGAGGGTGTCCGATTCATGTCGTACCTGTCCCAGTAGGTGAGATGCGGGCGGGGCGAGGGCTGCGTTCTCCCGGGGCCGCGGACGGCTCACTCCGGGGTCCTCGGCAAAGCTGGCTCAGTCTGAGCGGCCGCGTCCGCTCAGGGCAACAGTCGTGCAGCGATTGTTCGGTATTCAGACGGGATCGTGACCGAGCGTGCCTGACACATCGTTGAATGTCATGACGTGTGACGCTCGTCTCGTTTCCGTCCCGAAGTGCCCGGTCAGCCGCCCCGCCACGCTCAGCTCCGGGACCGCCGCGCCCGCACCTCCCGTAGGCCCGCGACCGCCAGCACCGCCGCGGTCGCGCCGGCCGACCACAGCAACTGCGGCCGGGCCGTGGCATCGGTCAGCATCAGCACGATCACCGCGCCCATCGCCACCAGCGCCACCCACGTCAGATACGGGAACGCCCACATCCGCAGCATCAGCCGCTCCGGTGCCTCCCGCTCGATCCGGGGCCGCAGCCGCAGTTGGGAGACGGCGATCAGCCCCCAGACGAACAGCAGTACCGCGCCTACCGCGTTGAGCAAGTACAGGAACACCGAATCCGGCCACTTGAGGTTCAGCAGCACGGAGGCGAAGCCGAACGCCACCGAGGCCAGCACCGCCCGCCGCGGCACCCCGCCGCGCGTCACCCTCAGCAGCCCGCGCGGCGCCTCCCCGCGCTCGGCCAACGAGAACACCATGCGCGAGGAGCCGTAGAGGTTGGCGTTGAGCGCCGACAGCAGCGCCACGAACACCACGATGTTCATGATCTGTCCGGCGCCGGGCACCCCGATGTGGTCGAGCACCATCACGTACGGGCTCTTGCCGGGCTGCATCGACGACCAGGGCAGCACCGAGACGATGACCAGCATCGAGCCGACGTAGAAGAAGAGGATCCGCCACACCGCGCTGCGCACCGCCCGGCCCACCGCCCGCGCCGGGTCGTCCGATTCGGCCGCCGCGATGGTGACCACCTCCAGGCCGCCGAAGGCGAACACCACCGCCAGCACCCCGGAGATCACCCCGGACCAGCCGTGCGGCAGGAACCCGCCCTGCCCGGTGAGGTTGGTCAGTCCGACCGGCTCGGTGTGCGGCAGCACCCCGAAGATCGCCAGCAGGCTCAGCGCCAGGAACAGCACGATCGCGGTGACCTTCAACGTGGCGAACCAGAACTCGAATTCACCGAAGTTCTTCACCGCGGCCAGGTTTGCTGCGGTGAAGAAGACCATGAAGATCAGCACCCAGCCCCACTGCGGCACCGACGGCACCCAGCCGTGCGCGATCTGGGCCGCCCCGGTGGCCTCCACCGCCAACACCACCACCAGCAGGAACCAGTACAGCCATCCCACGCTGAAGCCGGCCCAGCGCCCGAGCGCCCGCTCCGCGTGCACCGAGAACGCCCCGGACGCCGGCATCGCCGCCGACATCTCCCCGAGCATCCGCATGATCAGCATCGCCAGCCCGCCGGCGATCAGGTACGACAGCACGATCCCGGGACCGGCCACCGCGATGCCGGCACCGGAACCGACGAACAGCCCCGCGCCGATCACCCCGCCCAGGCCCAGCATCGTCAGATGGCGCTGCTTGAGCCCACCGGACAGCGGCTCTTTCTCGACCAGGGGCGGTGCGTCGTGCATGGGCTCGTACTCCGCAGGGGCGCGAGGGCGACGAACGCCGCCCGGTTTGGGGGAACTCCACAGATGACCGCGGAGCCGTCCCAGTGTCCCCGGCCGTGCGCGACTACCACAAAACCGGCCCCATGCCGCGGCGTTCGCCGTGATGCGCATCACGTGACCTGCGCAGATGGTCCCGCTCCCGAACGGGCTGGGGAGTTCTGGCCGTTGTCCGGAACTCCCCAAGCCGGCAGGTACGGCTTTGTCAGCGCCACCGATGATCGACGCCGCCCTCTGAACTAACGTCATTCCGTCGCGCCGGATCCGAGCCCTGGGTCCGCACTCACACCCGCGGAGTCCTCGATGAGCACAGCCGTCCCCACCGCCACTTCCGGCACGGTCCTCGCCGACCTGCTGCCGGCCGCCTCCGTCAGCCGCGCCCGCGTCCGCGACGCCGCGCTGGTCGTCGGCGGCGCCGTGGCCACCGGCCTGGCCGCCCAGATCGCGGTCCCGGTCCCCGGCTCCCCGGTCCCGGTCACCGCCCAGACCTTCGCCGCGCTCCTCGTGGGCGCCTCGCTCGGCGCCCGCCGCGGGCTGCTGTCGCTGGCCCTCTACGCCCTGGTGGGCATGGCCGGCGTGCCGTGGTTCGCCGGTGGCGCGTCGGGGGCCGGCGGCGCCACCTTCGGTTACGTCCTCGGCATGCTGCTCGCCGCCACCGCCGTGGGCGCGCTGGCCCGCCGCGGCGGCGACCGCGGGGTGCTGCGCACCGCCGTCACGATGGCCGCCGGCAACGCCCTGATCTACGGCATCGGCGTGCCCTACCTGGCGCTCAGCACCGGCATCTCCCTCGGCCAGGCCGTCGCCGTCGGCATGGTGCCCTTCCTGGTCGGCGACGCCCTCAAGATCGCCCTGGCGATGGGCGCCCTGCCGACCGCCTGGAAGCTGGCCGGCCGCCGCGGCTGACGACGCCACCCCGGACGCCGACGGGGCCCGCACCCCTCGCAGGGGTGCGGGCCCCGTCGTTCTCCGTCCGGACCGGCTACGCCTTCTCCTCCGTGACCGCCGGCTGCTGCGCCACCTCGCGGGGCCGCCGCTTGTCCAGCAGCAGCCCGGCGATCAGCACCACCACGGCGGCGACCACCGACAGCACCATCTGCTGCCGGCCGTTCTTGTCGTAGAACATGTAGCCCACGACGAAGATGATCAGCGCGATGGTGGCGTAGGTCAGCCACGGGTACAGCCACATCCGCACCGTCAGCCGCTCCGGCATCTCCCGCTCGATGATCCGCCGCATCCGAAGCTGCGAGAAGCAGATCACCAGCCAGACGAACAGGGCCACCGCGCCCGAGGAGTTGAGCAGGAACTGGAAGATGGTGTCCTTCGAGGTGTAGCTGAAGATCGTCGCGACGAAGCCGAAGGCCACCGACGCCCAGATAGCCACCGCCGGCACGCCGCGCTTGTTGACCGTCGCGAACGACTTCGGCGCATCGCCGCGCTCACCGAGCGAGAACGCCATCCGGGACGCCGTGTAGAGGCCGGAGTTCAGACAGGACAGCACCGCGGTCAGCACCACGATGTCCATCAGGACGTCCACGTACGGGAGGTGCAGCGACTTCAGCACCGCCACGTACGGGCTCTTGGCCACCTCCGGGTCGTCCCAGGGCAGCAGCGTCACGATCACCGCGATCGACCCGATGTAGAACAGCGCGATCCGCCAGATCACGCTGTTGACGGCCTTGCGGACGGCCGCCACCGGGTTCGGCGACTCGCTCGCCGCCAGCGTGACGATCTCGCTGCCCATGAAGGAGAAGACCACCAGCAGCATCCCGGAGAGGATCGCCCCTGGTCCCTTCGGTAGGAACCCGCCGTGTCCGAACAGGTTGCCGGTGCCCACTGCGTGGTGTCCCGGCGGCAGTCCGAAGATCGCCAGCGCACCGACCACGATGAAGATCACGATCGCCACGACCTTGATCCCGGCGAACCAGAACTCGAACTCGCCGAACGAGCCCACCGAGACCAGGTTGGTGCCGGTCAGCACCATCATCACCAGCAACGCCCAGGCCCACTGCGGCACCGACGGTATCCAGCTGGTCAGGATCGCCGCCGCCGCGGTCGCCTCGACCGCCAGCACCACCGACCAGAAGAACCAGTACAGCCAGCCGATCGTGAAGCCCGCCCAGCGGCCGAGCGCCCGGTCCGCGTACGCGGAGAACGAGCCGGAGGTGGGGGAGGCCGCAGCCATCTCGCCCAGCATCCGCATCACCAGCACGACCAACAGGCCGGTCAGCGCGTAGGAGAGCAGGATGCCCGGACCGGCAGCCGCGATGCCGGCACCGGAACCGACGAACAGGCCGGCGCCGATCACTCCGCCGATGGCGATCATCGACAGATGGCGGTTCTTGAGGCCGGCCTGGAGCCCGTCGGGGGACCGGCCCGCGGTACCGCCGCCGGGTTCGCCGGCAGTGGGGACCGCGTGGGAGGTAGGCGGGTGCGCGCCCATGTGCACCGTCCTTCAGTGGTTCTCGTGTCGAACCCAGGCATTAGAACGTTGTTAACGACCGTTTGGAAGAGCTGAATCCCGATCGTGTCGTTACCGGTGGGTTGCCTTGAAGAAGTGAACCGCGGCGCCGGGACGGGCCGCGGCCCCGTGGCGTCTACCCAGGCGGCGACGTGCCACACTCATGCCATGCGCGTGTACATCGGCTCCGATCATGCCGGCTTCGACCTCAAGAACCACCTCGTGGACTGGCTCAAGGCCAACGGCCACGAGCCCGTCGACTGCGGTCCCCACATCTACGACGCTCAGGACGACTACCCGCCGTTCTGCCTGCGCGCCGCGGAGCGGACCGCCGCCGACCCGGACAGCCTCGGCATCGTGATCGGCGGCTCCGGCAACGGCGAGCAGATCGCCGCCAACAAGGTCAAGGGCGTGCGGGCCGCGCTGGCGTGGAGCGAGGAGACCGCCAAGCTGGGCCGCGAGCACAACGACGCCAACGTCATCTCCGTCGGCGGCCGGATGCACACCCAGGACGAGGCCACCCGCTTCGTCGAGGTGTTCCTCACCACCCCGTACTCGGGCGAGGAGCGTCACACCCGCCGCATCGAGATGCTCTCCCGCTACGAGACCACCGGCGAGCTCCCCCCGATCCCGGCCCACCACCCCCAGCAGGGCTGATCCTTCGGCCGGTTTTGTGGGCACGCGTTCCGCCGGGGCGGAACGGGCGGGCACAAAACCGGCCCACCGGGCCGTAGTTGACACGAATCCGCCGGAGGCCACCACCCCATGCCCGAGGGGCACACCATCCACCGCCTGGCCGCGGACCACCGCGACCGCTTCGAGGGCAGCCCGGTCCGCGCCACCAGCCCGCAGGGCAAGTTCGCCGACGGCGCCGCCCTCGTCGACCGCCAGGTCATGGAGGCGGCAGAGGCCCACGGCAAACACCTCTTCCTCGGCTTCGCCCCCGACCGCTGGGTCCACATCCACCTCGGCCTCTTCGGCAAGCTCGGCTTCGGCGCCACCCCGGCGCCCCCGCCCACCGACACCGTCCGGCTGCGGCTGGTCGGCGCCGACCACTACGCCGACCTGCGCGGCCCGACCACCTGCGCGCTGATCACCGACGCCGAGAAGCAGGCGATACACGAGCGGCTGGGCCCCGACCCGCTGCGCCCGGACGACGACGGCGACCGCGCCTGGCGCCGGATCGCCCGCAGCCGCACCACCCTCGCGGCGCTGCTGCTCGACCAGAAGGTGATCGCCGGCGTCGGCAACGTCTACCGCGCCGAGGTCCTCTTCCGGCACGGCATCGACCCCTACCTCCCCGGCCGCGACCTGCGCCGGCAGCAGTGGGACGCGATCTGGGCCGACCTGGTCGCCCTGATGCGGGAGGGCGTGCGGAACAACCGGATCGACACCGTCCGCCCCGAGCACACCCCGGAGGCCATGGGCCGCCCGCCGCGGGTCGACGACCACGGCGGTGAGGTCTACGTCTACCGCCGCACCGGCGCCGCCTGCCACCTGTGCGGCAGCGAGATCCGCACCGCCGACCTCGCCGCCCGCAACCTCTTCTGGTGCCCGGGCTGCCAGCCCGCCGCCGCCCGCCCCTGAGGGCGCCGCACGGGCCCGCGCCGGCCCCCGGTCAGAACCCGTGCGGCAGCCATGGCGCCGGGTCCGACCCGAACGCCAGCGACGCCGCCGCCAGCGCCCCCGGCCGCAGCTCCCGCACCCGCCCGGCCCCGGCCAGCGCCGACAGCGTGAACCCGCCCAGATAGGCCGACCCCAACTCCCGTACCGACAGCGCGAGTTCGGCCGGGTCGGTGGTCCGCTCGCAGCTCGCCCCCTTGGCGTCGCCGGAGAGCCGCCAGCGCCCCGCGTTCCACGGGCAGAAGTCGTCCGCGACCTCCAACACCACATCCACCGGCGTCCGGTACGTCCGGGCCGCCAGCGCCGCCCCCACCTCCACCGGCCGCAGGAACAGCGCCTCCCGCACCCCGACGTCCAGGCGCCGCTGGTCGGGCACCAGGTGCAGCAGCGGCTCGTCCACCGGCCGGCTGCGCGTCACCACCGAAGCCGTCAGGTCGATGCCGAACAGGTGCCGCCACAGCGCCGCGTGGACCACCGGGTCCAGCGCGTCGAGCTGTCGGAGCTGCACGACCCCGCGCGGGCCGGCCTGGTCCCAGTCGGGCCTGACCGCGTAGCGCGCATAGCCGCGCACCTCGCCGTCCACCTCGGCCAGCACGCACTGGAGGGGGCCGGCGTCGCGCCGCTCGCTCTCCGGGTCGAGCACCCCCTGGCGCGCCCAGCCGGGGCGCCGGGCCAGCATCCCGGGCCGGGCCGGCACCAGGCGCCCGTAGACCCGCTCGCACGCGTCGAGCCCGGCCACCGGGTCCACCAGCCGCAGTCGGACGTCGTCCACGCCCGGCAGCGCGGGGGCCGCCAGCCGCACGGTGTCCACGGACATCCGCAGCTCCTGGGTGGCCGCGCCGTAGCCGAACCGCCCGTAGATCGCCGGCTCCGTGGCGGTCAGCACCGCCAGCGCCTCGCCGCGCTCGCGCACGTCCGCCAACTGGTGCCGCATCATCGAGCGCAGCACCCCGCGCCGGCGGTGGGTGGGCAGCACCCCGACGGTCGTGACGCCGGCCGCGGCCACCTCCGCGCCGCCCGGCACGGTCAACCCGAACGAGAACGCCCCGGTCGTGCCGACGATCGCGTCGCCGTCCCAGACCGCGATGTTCCGCGGCACCTCAGTGACCGTGCGCCACCACGCGCGCCTCTCGGGTCCGTCCGGCACCCCACCGAACACCACGTCCAGGGTGTCGAACCAGGCATCCCAATCGGTCTCCCGCAACGGCCGCAACTCTGTTGTCATGAGGCATCCCTAGCAGTCCGCCCGCCGGCCGCGCGACCGTATTTCGAACGCGAATTCCCTGCAAATCCCCGGGTTGATGTGCGACGAATCGACGCGCCGCCGAATGGGTGGATAAGGTCCCAGGGCAATGACACGCGGCGCGGGAGCGGAGAGTCCGAGGGCCCGGGTGCACAAACGCCTGCACCGGGCCCGCATCGGCATGCGCAAGGCCGGGGTCGACTACTTCCGCGGCGACGGCTCCGACTGGGTCGCGCTGGCCGCCCTGCTCGCCGCCGTCCCCGCCATCGCCCTGGGCACCCTCTGGTGCCCGCAGTGGATCGCACCGACCGCGCTGGTCCTCCCGATCATCGCCGGCGGACTGCTGCTGCGCCCGGCCAACCTCCTGGTCCTGTACGCGGCCTCCGCGGCCGCACTGATCGTCGAGGCGGCGCTGTTCGGCCCGTACGACCAGGGGCCGGACCGGATCACCCCGGGCACGGTCCTGGTGGTCGCCGCGGTGGGGTTGTCAGGGCTGCTGGTCGCGCAGTTCCGCAGCCGGGTCGGGGTGCCCTGGCGGCGCGGCGGCACCATGCTCTTCGACCTGCGCGAACGGATCCGCGTGCAGAGCAAGTTGCCCGGGCTGCCCAAGGGTTGGCACCACGAGATGGCGCTCCGCCCGGCCGGCGGCCAGTCCTTCTCCGGCGACTTCGTGGTGGCCTCCCGCACCCAGGGCGGCAACATCCTGGAGGTCGTGCTCACCGACGTCTCCGGCAAGGGGATGGACGCCGCCTCCCGCGCGCTGCTGCTCTCCGGCGCCTTCGGCGGCCTGCTCGGCTCGCTGCCGCCGCACGGCTTCCTCCCCGCCGCCAACGGCTATCTGTTGCGCCAGGATTGGGACGAGGGCTTCGCCACCTCCGTCCACCTCGTGTTGGACCTGGAGTCCGGCGACTACGAGTTGTTCTCCGCGGGCCACCTCCCCGCCCTCCAACTCAGCGCCGGCACCGGCCGCTGGGAGGAGAAGTCGGGGGAGGGCCCGCTGCTCGGGGTCTACGACGGTGCCCAGTTCGACCCGGTCAAGGGGACGCTGCGCCCCGGCGACGTGCTGATGCTCTTCACCGACGGCCTGGTGGAGGCCGCCGACCGCGACATCGCCGAGGGCATCGACCGGCTGACCGGCGAGGCCGAGCGCTATGTGCACGCCGGCTTCGCCGGTGCCGCCTGGCATCTGATCGAGGCGGTCGCCAAGGACGTCAACGACGACCGGGCGCTGTTGCTGCTGTGTCGGGACGGCTGACCGCCTCCGGCTCGACCCCCGCCACGGCGGCCCGCGGAGCCCCGCCGGCCGGCAGGATCCGGGCCAACAGCCCGGAGCGGCCGGCCGCCAGCGGCCCGAGGACGGCCAGGATCAGCACATAGCCGGCGATGAACGGCGCCAGCCGCTCGTCGAGCCCGGCGCCCGCCGCCATCGTCGCCAGGATCAGCGCGAACTCGCCGCGGGCCAGCAGCGCGGTGGCGATGTTCGCGGCCGGCCCGGGCCCGAAGCCGTAGATCCGGGCCGCGACCAGCCCCGCCAGGACGTTCATCAGCAGGGTCAGCGTCACCGCGATCAGCACCGGCCACACCACGCTCGGCAGGTCGCCGGGGTCGATGGAGAGCCCGAACGCGAAGAAGAAGATCGCCCCGAACGCGTCCCGCAGCGGGTGTACCAGCTTGCGGATCCGCGGCCCGGTGCTCGTCCCGCCCAGCATCAGGCCCACCATGAACGCCCCGATGGCGTCCGCGACCCCGAACCACTCGGAGATCCCGGCGACCAGAACGGCGGCCCCCAGGAAGGAGATCACCAGCAACTCGCTGTCCTTGGTGGCGATCAGCCGGCCGATGACGCGGGTGCCCCAACGGGCGGCCGCGGCGAGCAGCAGCAGGAAGCCGAACGCCTTCCCGGCGGCCGGCGCCGCCGAGGCCAGCGAGTCGGCTCCGGAGAGCACCGGTTGCAGCGCGGCCAGGTAGAGCGCCAGGAAGATGTCCTCGACGACGATGATGCCGAGGATCGGCTTGGTCTCCGGGTTGCCCAACCGCCCCGTGTCGACCAGCACCTTGGTGACGATCGCGGACGACGAGATGCCCAACACCCCGGCGAGCACCAGCGCCTCGGAGGTGCCCCAGCCGAGCGCGAAGCCGAAGCCGAGCCCGGCGCCGACGTTCAGCATGAGGTACGCCCCGCCGGCCAGCGCCATCCGGCGGCCGCCGGCCTTGAGGTCGTCGACGTGGAACTCCAGGCCCAGGTAGAAGAGCAGCAGCACCAGGCCGAGGAGGGAGAGCATTTCCAGGTCGTGCGGGTCGGCGACCAGCACGATGCCGGGGGTGTTCGGGCCGAGCAGGATTCCGGCCAGGATGAACAGCGGGATGGTGGGGAGTCCGATCCGGCCGCCGAGGCGGGCGAGGACGGCGGCGGCGAGAAAGGCACCGCCCATGGCGATCAGGGTGTCTGCGTGTCCGATGGGCCCGTTCCTCCTGGTCGTCGGCGTGCGCCCAGGCACGGGGCACGGGTCGCACGCAAGGTCAAGACAATGTCAAGGACTGGTCAATATTTAGATTACCAAACCATTAACAAGGTGGCCGATCGGTGACCGTTGTGAGCGGGTGCGGCCTCTTTTGGGGGCCGGTCCCGCCGGGGTCGAGGGCCCGGCGGGACGTTCGGAAGTGGCTTTGCCGTAACTGCCGCGAACGGGCAAAGCGTTGGCCGATGATTCGTCACCCGCCTGCAATGGGCAGGGAGTTGGTGGCACGATGGGTGC
Organism: Streptomyces sp. WZ-12; assembly: GCF_028898845.1. Lineage (NCBI taxonomy): Bacteria > Bacillati > Actinomycetota > Actinomycetes > Kitasatosporales > Streptomycetaceae > Streptomyces > Streptomyces sp. WZ-12. The sequence goes on from NZ_CP118574.1 coordinate 5,892,779, forward strand.
CGGGGGTGTGCGCGGCATGCCCCAGGGCCGGTGAGGCGTTCCGACCGAGGGTGTGATCAGTTGTGGCTCTGTCGCTATCAGTTGTCCTGATGTTGGGGATCATCCTTGTCGTGCTGATCAGACAGAAGGCGATCAAGGCCGGTCCGGCGCTCGTCGCCATACTGTTCGGCTTCTTCCTCGCCTCCACGGGGGTGGCGCCGTCGATCAACCGGTTCCTGAACTCCATCGCGCAGACCATCAACCACATCACGTTCTAGCGCGGGTTCGGGTCCGCGGACCGGACTCAGGGGGTCCGTCCGCCCCCGGTCCGCGCCAGCGCGTCACGCACGGCATCCTCGCTGCGCCCGACCAAGGCCGAACCGTCGTCGGCGGTGATGATCGGCCGCTGAATCAGCCGGGGGTGCGCCGCCAGCGCCTCGATCCACCGCTCCCGTGCGGCGCCGGTGCGCTCCCACGTCCCGATGCCCAGCGCCTTGCCCTCGTCTTCCTGGGTGCGGGTGATGTCCCACGGCTCCAGGTTCAACCGCTCCAGCACGGCGCGCAGTTCGTCGGCGGTCGGCGGGTCTTCCAGGTACTTCCGCACGGTGTACTGGGCGCCCTCGGCGTCCAGAATCCCCACCGCGGAACGGCACTTGGAGCACGCGGGATTGATCCAGATCTCCATGCCGGCCACCCTAGGGAGTCCCGTCGTGGGAGAGAAGCGGCGAAGCGCGCGGGCCGCTCGCGGCGCCCGGGAACGCGAAGAGCCCCGGGCCGTACGACCCGGGGCTCCCCTTGTTGAGCGGGCGACGGGAATCGAACCCGCGTAGCCAGTTTGGAAGACTGGGGCTCTACCATTGAGCTACGCCCGCGAGCACCACGGTCGCTGGGACCCCGGCACGCAGAGCATCGTAGCGGGTGAAGCCCGTCGACCGCACACCGCACCCCGCTCCCGAATAACGGGCAGCCGTACGGCCCGCGGCCATGTACCCTACGTGTCGCACCGACGGGGTGTGGCGCAGCTTGGTAGCGCGTCCGCTTTGGGAGCGGAAGGTCGTCGGTTCGAATCCGGCCACCCCGACCAGTTCGGCGCCCGTCCCGCGTGCCTTAGGCGCACAAAGCGGGCATAAGCGGTCCTTCAAGATCGCGTTGTGGGCGCCCTCCTCCTTGCGGTTACTATGCAAGCTGCGTGCCCGTGTGTCTTAAGGACCGGGCGCGATCGGCCGGTCCCGGACATGACGGAGCCGGCGGATCTAAGGCAATACCCCAAAGTCAGCCCAAGGAGACCGAACCGTGAAGAGCGCCGTGGAGACCCTGAACCCGACCCGGGTTCGGCTCACTGTCGAGGTGCCCTTCGAGGAGCTCAAGGACAGCCTCGACGCGGCGTACAAGAAGATCAACCAGCAGGTCACGGTGAAGGGCTTCCGCAAGGGCAAGATCCCTGCCCGCGTCATCGACCAGCGGTTCGGTCGTGGCGCCGTGCTCGAAGAGGCCGTCAACGACGCGCTCCCGAAGTTCTACACCAACGCGGTCAACGAGGCCGAGCTCAACGTCCTCGGCCAGCCCGAGGTCGACATCACCGAGCTCAAGGACAACGAGCTGCTGGCCTTCACCGCCGAGGTCGACATCCGCCCGGCCCTGGAGATCCCGGACTACTCCGGCATCGAGGTCGAGGTCGACGCCGTCGAGGTGTCCGACGAGGACGTCGAGAAGTCCGTCGAGCAGCTCCGTGAGCGCTTCGCCTCCACCTCCGTGGTCGAGCGCGCCGCCGAGGACGGCGACGTGGTGACCGTGGACCTGGAGGCCAAGGTCGACGGTGAGGTGCTGGCCGACGGCATCGCCAACGGCGTCAGCTACACCATCGGCTCCGGCGAGCTCCTCGACGGCATCGACGAGGCCGTCAAGGGCCTCTCGGCCGGCGGCAGCGCCACCTTCACCTCCGAGCTCAAGGGCGGCTCCGCCCAGGGCAAGGAGGCCGAGGTTAAGGTCGACGTCACCGAGGTCAAGGCCCGCGAACTGCCCGAGCTGGACGACGAGTTCGCCCAGCTGGCCAGCGAGTTCGACACCCTCGACGCGCTCAAGGACGACAGCCGCACGCGGCTGGCGCGGATGAAGAAGTTCGACCAGGCCACCCAGGCCCAGGAGAAGGTCCTGGAGGCGCTGCTCGGCCTGATCGAGGTGCCGATCCCCGAGAAGCTGCTTGAGGACGAGATCCGCACCCGCAAGCACAACCTGGAGCACCACCAGCTCGGTCAGATGGGCCTCGACCTCGCGAAGTACCTGGAGATCCAGGGCAAGACCGAGGAGGAGTTCGACGCCGAGACCAAGGAGCAGGCGGAGAAGGGCATCAAGACCCAGTTCGTCCTCGACGAGCTGGTCAACAAGGAGAAGCTGAACGTCAGCCAGGAGGAGCTCACCGAGCACCTCATGCGCCGCGCCCAGTCCTCCGGCATGAGCCCCGACCAGTTCGCCCAGGCGGTCGTCGAGGGTGGCCAGGTGCCGATGCTGGTGGGCGAGGTCGCCCGCGGCAAGGCCCTCGCGGTGGTCGTCGAGGCCGCCACGGTCAAGGACACCAACGGTGAGGTCGTCGACCTGGAGGACGAGGAGGAGACGGAGGCCGCCGAGGCCGTCGTCGCCGAGGCCGAGGGTGACGAGAAGGCGGCGAAGACCGAGGGCTGACCGCCCCGGCGATCTCGCCGACGTACCTGATCACGGGCCCGAACGCGCACGTCCGCGTGTTCGGGCCCGTGTGTCGTCCCGGTCCGTGAGCCTGCGCTCACAGCGAACAGTTCTCGCTCCGGGATGGCGCCCGCCGACCAGCGCGTTAGGGTCCGTAGATACGAGGGCAGGGGAGTTGCTGACAGTGCGTGGGGCGCACCACGCGGCGCGGTCCCCGGCCTCAGAAGACGACGCTGAAGACGGCCCCGAGCCGTTTCGACAACGAGCAGGTGGACACGTGACGATCCCGATGCCTTCCGCCGCCGCTGAGCCGATCTCCGGTGGCCTCGGCGAACAGGTCTACAACCGGCTGCTCAACGAGCGGATCATCTTCCTCGGCCAGCCGGTCGACGACGACATCGCCAACAAGATCACGGCGCAGTTGTTGCTCCTTGCCGCTGACCCGGACAAGGACATCTACCTCTACATCAACTCCCCGGGCGGCTCGGTCACGGCCGGCATGGCGATCTACGACACCATGCAGTACATCAAGAACGACGTGGTCACCATCGCCATGGGCCTCGCCGCCTCGATGGGCCAGTTCCTGCTGAGCGCCGGCACCCCGGGCAAGCGCTTCGCGCTGCCGAACGCCGAGATCCTGATCCACCAGCCCTCCGCCGGCCTGGCCGGCTCGGCCTCGGACATCAAGATCCACGCCGAGCAACTGCTCCGCACGAAGAAGCGCCTGGGTGAGCTCTCCGCCGCGCACACCGGCCAGACGCTGGAGCAGTGGACCAAGGACGCCGACCGCGACCGCTGGTTCTCCGCCGAGGAGGCCAAGGCGTACGGCCTCATCGACGACGTGATGCCCTCCGCCACCGGCGTTCCGGGCGGGGGCGGCACCGGGGCCTGAGCCCCCGGCCCACGCCCCGCAGTCGACCCCCAGCCCCACTTCGCCACCAGGACGGTGAACCTCCAGATGAACAACTACCCCGGAAGCGGTCTCTACGAGCGCACGCAGGCCGAGTTCTCCGGCATGCCCGCGGAGTCCCGCTACATCGTTCCGCGCTTCGTCGAGCGCACCTCGCAGGGCGTGCGCGAGTACGACCCGTACGCGAAGCTCTTCGAGGAGCGGGTGATCTTCCTCGGGGTGCAGATCGACGACGCCTCCGCCAACGACGTCATGGCGCAGCTCCTGTGCCTGGAGTCGATGGACCCGGACCGCGACATCTCGGTCTACATCAACAGCCCCGGTGGCTCGTTCACCGCGCTGACGGCGATCTACGACACGATGCAGTTCGTCAAGCCCGACATCCAGACGGTCTGCATGGGCCAGGCGGCCTCCGCCGCGGCCGTGCTGCTGGCGGCCGGCACCCCGGGCAAGCGCATGGCGCTGCCGAACGCCCGGATCCTGATCCACCAGCCGTTCAGCGAGACCGGCCGTGGCCAGGTCTCCGACCTGGAGATCGCCGCCCGCGAGATCCAGCGGATGCGCACGCAGTTGGAGGAGATGCTGGCCAAGCACTCCTCCACGCCGATCGAGAAGATCCGCGAGGACATCGAGCGTGACAAGATCCTGACCGCCGAGGAGTCCCTGGCGTACGGTCTGGTCGACCAGATCGTCTCCACGCGGAAGACCTCCGTCTCCGTCTGATCGCGTTCTTCGCGAATCGCGCCGGAGCGTCGCCCCCTTGGACCGAGTGAACCGAGTCGGTCCAAGGGGGGCCCGTACGGGGGGCTCGGCAAGGTACCGTCGATAGGCAAGCACCCGGGTCCGCGGAGCAATGCGGATCCCAGGCGAAGGGGATTCACCTCGTGGCACGCATCGGTGACGGCGGAGACCTGCTCAAGTGCTCGTTCTGCGGAAAGAGCCAGAAGCAGGTGAAGAAGCTCATCGCGGGACCTGGTGTGTACATCTGCGACGAGTGCATCGATCTCTGCAACGAGATCATCGAGGAGGAGCTCGCGGAGAGTTCCGAGGTGCGCTGGGAGGAACTCCCCAAGCCCCGCGAGATCTACGAGTTCCTCAACGGCTACGTCGTCGGCCAGGAAGCCGCCAAGAAGGCGCTCTCGGTGGCCGTGTACAACCACTACAAGCGCGTGCAGGCGGGCGAGAACGCCCCGGGACGCGGCGACGAGGGCATCGAGTTGGCCAAGTCCAACATCCTGCTGCTCGGCCCCACCGGCTCCGGCAAGACCCTGCTCGCGCAGACCCTCGCCAGGATGCTCAACGTCCCCTTCGCCTTCGCCGACGCGACCGCGCTCACCGAGGCCGGCTACGTCGGTGAGGACGTCGAGAACATCCTGCTGAAGCTGATCCAGGCCGCGGACTTCGACATCAAGAAGGCCGAGACCGGCATCATCTACATCGACGAGATCGACAAGGTCGCCCGGAAGAGCGAAAATCCGTCGATCACCCGGGACGTCTCCGGCGAAGGCGTTCAGCAGGCGCTGCTCAAGATCCTGGAGGGCACCACCGCCTCGGTCCCGCCCCAGGGCGGCCGCAAGCACCCGCACCAGGAATTCATCCAAATCGACACCACCAACGTGCTGTTCATCGTCGGCGGTGCCTTCGCGGGCCTGGAGAAGATCATCGAGGCCCGGTCCGGCGCCAAGGGCATCGGCTTCGGCGCCACCATCCGCTCCAAGCGCGAGATCGAGTCCAAGGACCAGCTCCAGGACGTCATGCCCGAGGACCTGGTGAAGTTCGGGATGATCCCGGAGTTCATCGGCCGCCTCCCGGTCCTCACCTCGGTCCACAACCTCGACCGCGAGGCGCTCCTCCAGATCCTCGTCGAGCCGCGCAACGCCCTGGTCAAGCAGTACCAGCGGCTCTTCGAACTCGACGGCGTGGAGCTGGACTTCGACCGCCCGGCCCTGGAGGCCATCGCCGACCAGGCGATCCTCCGCGGCACCGGCGCCCGCGGTCTGCGCGCCATCATGGAGGAGGTCCTCCAGGCGGTGATGTACGAGATCCCGTCCCGCAAGGACGTCGCCCGCGTCGTCATCACCGCGGACGTGGTGCACTCCAACGTCAACCCGACCCTGGTCCCGCGCACCCGCGGCGACTCCGGCGAGCCGCAGGAGAAGAGCGCGTAGCCGCCCCGCCCTTCCAACAGCACCGCCCGGCAGCCGAGTTGCTGCCGGGCGGTGCTGTCGTCCGCGGGCGGGTCACTTGTCCTTGCGGACCTCGTTGCGGACCTTGGCGGTGGTCTCGGAGAGCTCCTTGGCGCCGGGGGTGGTGGCGGAACTGCCGCTGCTGTTCGTCTTGGGCGGCGCGACCATGTAGACCACGCCGACGGCGCTGCTGTCGCCCCAGATGCAAGTGGAGGAGGTGACGGGGATGGTGATGCCGTTCGTGGCGACCTCGACCTTCTGGGTACGGCACTTCATCACGTCGCCGTCGAAGTCGTTGGGCGAGTACTCGGTGACCGGCGTGACGTCCTCCACCTTGGCGTTGCCGGCGGACTGCTTCGTGTTGTCGTTGATCTTGGAGAACATCCGGGTCACCGTCCCCTGCGGGTCGCCGACGTTCCCGTAGAAACCGAAGACCTGCATCGTGAGGCCGTTGGAGCCCTGGTACAACCTCTGCACGCCCTTGCCGTCGGTGATGCCGAGGGCCTTGGCGTCCTTGTTGTTGGCGAGGTCCTGGGTGCCGGCGCCGTCGTCGCGCGTCGGCGCCTTGCTGAACTGCCCGCTCAGCAGCTTGTCCGGCAGCGCGATGGTGTACGGCTTCACCTTGCCGCCCGAGCCGAAGGCGAAGTACGCGCCGACGGCGATCCCCACGACCACCGCGACCCCGCCGATGATCAGGCCGATCTTCTTGCCGTTGCCGCCGCCGGTCTCCGGCTCCGGGGGGATCATCCCGTAGGGCGTCTGCTGACCCTGCTGTCCCTGTTGGCCGGCGAAGGGCTGCTGCTGGCCGTAGTTGGGCGGGGCGGGCTGGCCGTACGGCTGCTGCGGGGCGCCCTGCTGCGGGGGGAACTGCTGCGGCGCGCCCTGCTGCGGGAACTGTTGGGGGGCCTGTTGCGGGTAGCCGTAGCCCTGTTGGGGAGGCACCGGGCCGCCCTGCTGCGGGTAGCCGTAGCCGGGCTGCGGGGCGGGCGGCTGCGGCTGGCCGTACGGGCCGGGCTGCTGGGGCTGTTGGCCGTACGGGCCCGGCGGCGGCTGGTTGAAGCTCATGGAGCGGTTCCCCTCGTGACTGCTGATGACGTCGGACCGCCGCGGGCGGCACCCGGGCGTCGGGCGTGATGTTTATGCGCTGCCGACATCCTGTATGACGCCGCTGACAGGCGGTGCCCCGGGGGCGAAACCGATTCGAAGCCGCCACATCCGCGCCCGTACACTGTCGGTCGTGACCGAGAACACTCAGCATCCCAAGCACAGCGTCCCCGAACTGCCGACTCAGTACACGCCGGCCGATGTAGAGGGGCCGCTGTACGAGCGCTGGGTAGAGCGGGGCTACTTCGAGGCGGACGAGAAGAGCGAGAAGCCGCCGTACACCATCGTCATCCCCCCGCCCAACGTCACCGGCTCGCTCCACCTGGGCCACGCTTTCGAGCACACGCTGATCGACGCCCTCACCCGCCGCAAGCGCATGCAGGGTTACGAGACGCTGTGGCAGCCGGGCATGGACCACGCCGGCATCGCCACCCAGAACGTCGTCGAGCGCGAGCTCGCCAAGGAGGGCGTCTCCCGGCACGACCTCGGGCGCGAGGCGTTCGTCGAGCGGGTCTGGCAGTGGAAGAACGAGTCCGGTGGCCAGATCTCGGGCCAGATGCGCCGGCTCGGTGACGGCGTCGCGTGGTCGCGCGAGCGGTTCACCATGGACGAGGGCCTCTCCAAGGCCGTCCAGACGATCTTCAAGCGGCTCTACGAGGACGAGCTGATCTACCGCGCCGAGCGCATCATCAACTGGTGCCCGCGCTGCCTGACCGCCATCTCGGACATCGAGGTGGAGTACCAGGACGACGACGGCGAGCTGGTCTCGATCCGGTACGGGGAAGGGGACACGTCGATCGTCGTCGCCACCACCCGCGCCGAGACGATGCTCGGTGACACCGCCGTCGCCGTCCACCCCGAGGACGAGCGGTACGCCCATCTCGTCGGCACCGAGATCGAGTTGCCGCTGACCGGCCGCCGCATCCCGGTCGTCGCCGACGAGCACGTCGACCCGGAGTTCGGCACCGGCGCGGTCAAGGTCACCCCGGCCCACGACCCGAACGACTTCGAGATCGGCCGCCGGCACGACCTGGCCAACCTCGCCGTCCTCGACGAGCGCGGCGTGATCACCGCGCACGGCCCGTTCCAGGGGCTGGACCGCTTCGAGGCCCGCTCGGCGATCGTCGCCGCACTGCGCGCCGAGGGCCGGATCGTCGCCGAGAAGCGCCCGTACACCCACTCCGTCGGGCACTGCTCGCGCTGCAAGACCACCATCGAGCCGCGGCTGTCGATGCAGTGGTGGGTCAGGGTCGGCCCGCTGGCGAAGGCCGCCGGTGACGCGGTCCGCGACGGTAAGGTCGCGATCCACCCCAAGGAGATGGAGTCCCGCTACTTCGGCTGGGTCGACAACCTCCACGACTGGTGCATCTCGCGGCAGTTGTGGTGGGGCCACCGCATCCCGGTCTGGTACGGGCCGAACGGCGAGGTCGTCTGCGTCGGCCCCGACGACGAGGCGCCCACCGGCGAGGGCTGGCACCAGGACACCGACGTCCTCGACACGTGGTTCTCGTCCGGCCTGTGGCCGTTCTCCACGCTGGGCTGGCCCGAGCAGACCCCGAGCGTGACGAAGTTCTACCCGAACTCCGTCCTGGTCACCGGCTACGACATCCTCTTCTTCTGGGTCGCCCGGATGATGATGTTCGGCCTGTACGCGATGGACGGCACCCCGCCGTTCCACACCATCGCGCTGCACGGCATGGTCCGCGACCAGTTCGGCAAGAAGATGTCGAAGTCCTTCGGCAACGCGGTCAACCCGCTGGACTGGATGGACACCTACGGCTCCGACGCGGTCCGCTTCACCCTGGCCCGCGGCGCCAACCCGGGCGTTGACGTCCCGATCGGCGAGGACTGGGTCCAGGGCTCCCGCAACTTCGCCAACAAGATCTGGAACGCCACCCGCTTCGCGCTGATGAACGGCGCCACCGTGGAGGGCGAACTGCCGCCCGCCGAGGCGCTGTCGGCGACCGACCGGTGGATCCTCTCCCGGCTCAACGCGGTCGTCGCCGAGGTCGACGCGTACTACGACGACTACCAGTTCGCCAAGTTGTCGGACGCCCTCTTCCACTTCGCCTGGGACGAGGTCTTCGACTGGTACGTCGAGCTGTCCAAGACGACGTTCATGGCGGGCGGCCCGGCCGCCGACGCCTCCCGCCGGGTGCTGGGCGAGGTCCTCGACGTCACCCTGCGGCTGCTGCACCCGGTCGTCCCGTTCGTCACCGAGTCGCTGTGGACCGCGCTGACCGGTGGCGAGTCGATCGTCATCGCCGAGTGGCCGACCGCCGTCGCCGTCCCCGGCGCGGACACCGCGGGCGGCTTCCGCGACGAGGCCGCCGAGCGGGAGATCGTCACGCTCCAGCAGGTCGTCACCGAGGTCCGCCGGTTCCGCTCCGACCAGGGCCTCCAGCCGGGCCAGAAGGTCCCCGCACGCCTGGACCTGACCGGTACGCCGCTGGCGCCGCACGAGGCCGCGATGCGCTCGCTGCTGCGCCTGCAGCCGGCCGGCGAGGGCTTCGCCGCCACCGCCTCGCTGCCCATCGCCGGGGCCACGGTCGCCCTGGACCTCTCCGGCGCGATCGACGTCGAGGCGGAGCGCAAGCGGCTGACGAAGGACCTGCTCGCGGCCGAGAAGGAGCAGAAGCAGGCCACCGCCAAGCTGGGCAACGAGGCGTTCCTCGGCAAGGCGCCGGAGCCGGTGGTGGAGAAGATCCGCGGTCGGCTGGCGACCGCGGAGGCCGACATCGAGCGGATCACTGCACAGCTGGCGGCCCTGCCCAGCGCGTAGTCGCCGGCGGCTCCGGCCGCGCGCCGGGCCACGCCGCCTCCGGCACCACGGGCCCCTCGTCCTCATGGGCGGGGGGCCCGTTCCGTGCCCGGCGCGCGCGCTGTCCGCGGGGCCCGCCGCGGCCGCCCCGTTCGCGGACCGGCCACAGCAGCACATACGCCGTGGAGACCGCGACGAACGCCAGTCGGATCAGGCCCCGCGCGGAGTCGTCCGGGACCGCGAAGACGCTGCCGTAGAGGATGAGCAGCGCCAGCCAGCTCCACCAGGGGACCAGCCGGCGCTGCCCGATGACGTCCCACAGCAGCGTGCCGAGCAGTACCGACGCGGTGTAGTACGTGTAGACGCTGGGGTCGAGCACGATCCGGGCGTTGGCGCCCAGCAGCACCACCGCCGCCCACCGGCCGCGCCAGACCGCGATCCCGCCCAGCACCAGCCCGAGCGCGAACTGCGCGGGCCGGTCCCAGCCGGGCGTCTCGGGGGCGGCCACGCCCAGCCAACGCAGCGCGGACGCCGGGTGGTTGGGGATGGCGAACTTGGCGGCCGCGAAGGACTGGGTGTCGCCGATGAAGAACGGCAGCCAGGCGACGGCGACCAGCCCCGCGCACCACAGGCCGGCCTTGAGCCACTTGTGCCTCGGGAGCGCCAGCAGCAGCGGGACGAAGGCCAGCGCGGTCGGCTTGGAGTCCATCGCCAGGGCCAGGAAGGCGCCGGTCAGGGCGGCGTTGCCGCGGGTGACGGAGCGGACCGCGAGGGCGGTGAAGAACAGTGCCAGCACGTCGTCGAGGTGCCCAAAGCGGACCGCGACCTCGATCCACATGGGGATGAAGGCGAGCCCGGCTATCAACACCCGCTGCCGCAGCCGCTGGTGGTTGGTGCCGGTGCCCAGGAAGTGGTGGGCGGCGCTACGGCCGGCCAGCACCAGGATGACCAGGCCCAGGGCGGACATCAGGGCGGCGGCGAGGAACTGGCCGGTGGCCTCGGGGAACGGGTTGAACAGCCCGGCCGTCAGGAAGCTGATCGGCCCCATCTGGAGCTCGGGGTGGTGCGCGTAGAGGTTGAGGCCGCCGGTGCCGTCGCCGCCCTGGTAGATCAGCGCGCCGCCGGCGCGGAGGTAGTGCCAAGAGAAGCCGCCGTGCGGCTCGACGATCATGAACCACAGCACGGTCCAGGCGGTGAGCAGCACCAAATGCATCCGCTGACTGATTGCCGGCACGCCTCTTCAGCTCCTGCTTTCCTGACTTTTCTTGCTTTGCACTTAGCCGTCGCCGGTCGACCCGACGACGCCCGTAGACCCCGCCGACCAAGAGGGGGCGCGGCGGCGGAAAGGTTGTCCCGCCCGGAGGTTCGATCGCTCACACCCAGCAGGTACACGGTTCTCATGACGCTCTCATGAAGCCGAGGCACCGTGGACCGGAATGCCGGAATGCCGGAGTTCCGGCGGAAACGCATGTCCGGTCCGCCCCCAGCACCGAGGAGCCGCGCCCATGAACCGACCCCTGCGACGGATCTCGGTCTTCTCCCTCGCGTTGATCCTGGTGCTGATGGGGTGGGCCACCTGGATCCAGGGCGCCAAGGCCAGCGACTACCGGGAGAACGCGCACAACCCCCGGGTGAACATCGCCAAGTACTCGGCACCCCTGGGCAACATCCTCGTCGACGGCCAGCCGGTCACCGGCTCCACCCCCACCTCCTCCTCGCTCAAGTACAAGCGGACCTACAAGGACGGCGCCCTCTACGCCCCGGTCACCGGCTTCTCCTCGCAGATCTTCGGCAGCACCCAACTGGAGAGCCTCTACGGCCCGTTGCTCGGCGGCTCCGACAGCCGCCTCCAGACCCCCGCCGACACCCTGCTGCACGAGCGCCCCAAGGCCGGCGACGTGTCCACCACCATCGACGCCAAGGTGCAGAAGGCCGGCTACGAGGCGCTCGGTGGCAAGACCGGCGCGGCCGTCGCCCTGGACCCGGCGACCGGCCGGATCCTGGGCATGGTCAGCACCCCGTCGTACGACCCGGGCAAGTTCGCCGGCTCCGGCACCGCCGACCAGAAGGCGTGGGAGGCCCTGACCAAGGACGGCAACCAGCCGAACCTCAACCGCGCGCTGCGCCAGCCGCTGCCGCCCGGCTCCACCTTCAAGCTGGTGGTCGCCGCCGCCGCGCTGGAGAACGGCCTGTACTCCTCCGTGGACCAACCCACCCAGAGCCCCAACCCGTACACCCTGCCCAACACCCGCACCCAGCTCACCAACGAGAGCGCCTCGGCGCCCTGCGAGAACGCCACCATCCGCACCGCGCTCCAGTACTCCTGCAACACCGTCTTCGCCAAGATGGCCGTCGACCTGGGCAAGGACAAGGTGCGGGCGCAGGCCGAGAAGTTCGGCTTCAACGACGCCAAGATGGACGTCCCGGTGCGCGCCACCTCCAGCGTCTACCCCAAGGACATGGACCAGGCGCAGACCGCGCTCTCCGGCATCGGCCAGTTCGACGACCAGGCCACCCCGCTCCAGATGGCGATGGTGGTCTCGGCGATCGCCAACGGGGGCGACCTGAAGAGCCCGCAGTTGGTGGACAAGGTCACCGACGGCGGCGGCAACACCCTCCAGCAGAACAGCCCGAAGACCTACCGCAAGGCGATGTCGTCGGGGACCGCCGACCAGCTCCGCTCGGCGATGCAGACGGTCGTGGACAAGGGCACCGGCTCCAACGCGAAGATCGACGGGGTGACCGTCGGCGGCAAGACCGGCACCGCCCAGCACGGCGTCAACAACAGCGGCACCCCCTACGCCTGGTTCGTCTCCTACGGCGACGACGGCAAGGGCAACCGGGTCGCGGTGGCCGTGATGGTCGAGGACGGGCACGCGGCCCGCAACGAGGTCTCCGGCAACGGCCTCGCGGCCCCGATCGCCAAGGCGATGATGCAGGCGGCGCTGTCCTGACCGGCGGCTCGGCGGCCGCCTGAGCGGGAGCGGGGGCGGCGCAGGCCCGTTGTCGGTGGTGCCTCGTAGACTTGTCGTCGTGAGCGAGCGCCCCCAGAACGACGACCCCGACCCGACTCCCGACCCGTCGGACGCCTTCGACGACATGGTCGAGGCCGAGACGCAACGCGACCCCGACCTCGCGGTGATCGAGGCCGGCAGCCGGACCCTGCGCACGCAGGCCGGACCGCCGCGGGGGGACCAAGTCCCGGCCCGCCCCGTCGACCCGGAGGTCGACCGCGCGCTGCGCGCCGTCGAGGAGGAGTTGGCCGGCCGCTGGGGCGAGACCAAGCTGGACCCGTCGATCGAGCGCATCGCCGCGCTCATGGACGTCCTCGGCTCCCCGCAGCGGGCCTTTCCCTCCATCCACATCACGGGGACCAACGGCAAGACCAGCACGGCCCGCATGATCGAGGCCCTGCTCGGCGGCTTCGAGCTGCGCACCGGCCGGTACACCAGCCCGCACATCCAGTCCGTCACCGAGCGGATCAGCCTCGACGGCGGCCCGATCTCCGCCGAGCGCTTCATCGAGACCTACCGCGACATCGCGCCGTACGTCGAGATGATCGACGGCCAGCAGGAGTACCGCCTCTCCTTCTTCGAGGTGCTGACGGCGATGGCGTACGCCGCGTTCGCCGACGCCCCGGTGGACGTCGCGGTCGTCGAGGTCGGCATGGGCGGCACCTGGGACGCGACCAACGTCATCGACGCCGACGTCGCGGTGATCACCCCCATCTCCCTGGACCACACCGACCGGCTGGGGGAGACGCCCGAGCAGATCGCCGGCGAGAAGTCCGGGATCATCAAGAAGGACGCCACCGTCGTCCTGGCCCAGCAGCCGGTGGACGCGGCCTCGGTGATGCTCAAGCGCGCCGTCGAGGTGGACGCCACGGTGGCCCGCGAGGGCATGGAGTTCGGGGTGCTCTCCCGCGAGGTGGCGGTCGGCGGCCAGATGCTGACCCTGCGCGGCCTGGGCGGCGAGTACCCGGAGATCTTCCTCCCGCTGCACGGCGCCCACCAGGCGCACAACGCCGCGGTCGCGCTCGCCGCCGTCGAGGCGTTCTTCGGCGTCGGCGCGGGGCACACCCGCACCCTCGACCTCGACATCATCCGCTCCGCTTTCGCCTCGGTCAGCTCGCCCGGCCGGATGGAGGTCGTCCGGAGCAGCCCCACGGTGGTGCTGGACGCCGCGCACAACCCGGGCGGTGCCCGGGCCGCGGCCGAGACGGTCAGCGAGGCGTTCGGCTTCAGCCGCCTCATCGGTGTCGTCGGCGCCAGCGCCGACAAGGACGTCCGGGGCGTGCTGGAGGCGTTCGAGCCGATCTTCGCCGAGGTCGTGGTGACGTGTAACTCCAGCCAACGGGCGATGGATCCGGACGAGTTGGCGGCCATCGCGGTGGAGGTTTTCGGCGCCGAGCGGGTCCAGGTCGAGCCGCGGCTGGACGACGCGCTGGAGGCGGCGATCACCCTCGCCGAGGAGGAGGGCGAGTTCTCCGGCGCCGGCGTGCTGGTGACCGGCTCGGTGATCACGGTCGGCGAGGCCCGGCTGCTCCTGGGAAGGAAGTAACCATGCGCACGCTGTGTGCCAGCACCCTGATAGGGGAGTTCTTCGTGATCGGCTTCGCCGGCCTGGTCGCGATGCAGCTCACCGACCTCTCCCGGGTCACCATCTGGATCGTCAGCGGCATCGCGATGCTGCTGAGCGTGCTGCTCTGCGGGATGCTCTCCCGCCCCGGCGGCATCCAGCTGGGCTGGGCACTCCAGATCGCGCTGATCGCCAGCGGCCTGGTCGTCCCCACGATGTACTTCCTCGGCGCCGTCTTCGCCGCGCTGTGGTGGGCCTCGGTCCACTACGGACGGAAGATCGACGAGGCGAAGGCCCGCTTCGCGGAGTCCGCGGCCGCCGGCTGACCTTCCGTTGCGCCCGGCTGGCTTCCCGCCTTGCCGGCGCGCCCGCCGCGGGGGTTGCTCGCCGTTGGTTACGCCTGCGGCGCGGGGCTTTCGGGGTCCGGTGACGGGTGGGCGCGTGATGGACGGACTCGGCGGTGGCCTCGCGCCGGGGGCGCTTTGGAGTGCGCTGTACCCGGCAGCGAACGCTCCGGTGTCCAGGCGATAGCCTGGCGCCGCTGACCGTCGTTCAGATAGCAGGGAGTCCCTCCGTGAGCCAGCGCACCCTCGTCCTTCTCAAGCCCGACGCCGTCAAGCGCGGTCTGGTCGGCGAGATCATCCGTCGCATCGAGCGCAAGGCGAACTGGACGATCACCGCGCTGGAGTTGCGCACCCTCGACCGCGAGGTGCTGGAGCAGCACTACGCCGAGCACGTCGGCAAGCCCTTCTACGAGCCGCTGGTGGAGTTCATGTCCTCCGGGCCGGTCGTCTCCCTGGTCATCGAGGGTGAGCGGGTCATCGAGGGCGTCCGTGCGCTGGCCGGCCCCACTGACCCGATTGCCGCTCCCAGTGGGTCCATTCGTGGGGACTTCGGAACGATCACCCGGGAAAATCTGATCCACGCCTCGGATTCCGAAGAGTCCGCCGAGCGCGAGATCAAGATTTTCTTCCCCGGGATTTCCTGATCGGAAGTTAGCGCCCAACCCCCTTGTGACCAGGGGCGACCGATGAAATCATCGGTCGCCCCTCGGTGTTTGCGGCCGGCGCGCGGGAACGCGTTCGCGCGACACGACGTCACCATTAAGGGGGGCGAGTACGTGTACGGCTGACAATGGCGGAACGACCTCCCGCCGTGTTCGTGTGGGAACACTACGAACTACGATGGAGGCTTCCGCGCCGCACCGGCGCATCACCTCCTGCCGACCTCAAAGTAAGCATTCGCTCCAGTTGGGAAGGCCAGACGTATCCTCATGGGGAACAACATGTCGTTCATCGGCCGTGACATGGCTGTCGACCTCGGGACCGCCAACACGCTGGTGTACGTCAGGGGCCGCGGCATCGTCCTCAACGAGCCGTCGGTCGTGGCCATCAACACCAACACCGGCGGCATCCTGGCGGTCGGCGCCGAGGCGAAGAAGATGATCGGCCGGACGCCCGGCAACATCGTCGCCGTGCGGCCCCTGAAGGACGGCGTGATCGCCGACTTCGAGATCACCGAGCGGATGCTCCGCTACTTCATCCTCAAGATCCACAAGCGGCGCTACCTGGCCCGGCCGCGGGTGGTGGTCTGTGTTCCCTCCGGAATCACGGGAGTTGAGCGCCGCGCGGTCATCGAGGCGTCGACCCAGGCCGGCGCCCGCCAGGTGCACATCATCGAGGAGCCGATGGCCGCCGCGATCGGCTCGGGCCTGCCGGTCCACGAGGCCACCGGCAACATGGTCGTGGACATCGGCGGCGGTACCACCGAGGTCGCGGTCATCTCGCTCGGCGGCATCGTCACCGCCCAGTCGATCCGGGTGGCAGGCGACGAGTTGGACAACGCGATCATCCAGCACATCAAGAAGGAGTACAGCCTCCTGCTGGGCGAGCGCACCGCCGAGTCCATCAAGATCACCATCGGTTCGGCGTACGACCTGGAGCAGGACGAGCACACCGAGATCCGCGGTCGCGACCTGGTCTCCGGGCTGCCCAAGACCGTCGTCATCTCGGCGGCGGAGGTCCGCAAGGCCATCGAGGAGCCGGTCAACTCCATTGTCGACGCGGTCAAGACGACCCTCGACAAGTGCCCGCCGGAGCTGTCCGGTGACGTCATGGACCGCGGCATCGTTCTGACGGGTGGTGGCGCGCTGCTGCGTGGCCTGGACGAGCGGCTGCGCCGCGAGACGGGCATGCCGATCCACATCGCCGAGGACCCGCTCGACTCCGTCGCGCTCGGTTCCGGCAAGTGCGTCGAGGAGTTCGAGGCGCTCCAGCAGGTCCTGGACTCCCAGCCGCGCCGCTGACGCAGGCGGTCCCGACCCGTTGCGGCGGCGTCACACCCCGTTCGCACGGGTCGGGCACCATACGGAAACGGCCGATCCGCCCGGCGGATCGCCGGCACACAACCGCAACGCCCCCACAGACACGGTGCACTGACGATCCACCACCGCACCGTCACAGCAAGGCACAACGCTCAACCCCCGAACGAGACCGGCGGGGCCCGCAGCCGGCCGGTCCTACGAGGAAGGACACGGCCGCCGCACGTGAGGGACACACGAGAGAGCCGGCTGCTGCTGGTGCTGCTGGTCGCGATCGCGTTCGCGTTGATCACGGTCGATATCCGCGGCGGCGAACAGTCCCCGCTCGACGGTGCCCGGCAAGCCGCCGCCTCCGCCTTCGGCCCGGTGGAGCGCGGCGTGGCCCGCGTCGTCAACCCGGTGGGCAACGCCGTCAGCGCGGTGCGGGACTCCGGTGAGCGCCACGACCGCATCAGCCAGCTGGAACACCAGAACGCCGCCCTGAAGCTGAAGTTGGGCACCCCGGACCGCAACCGCAACCGCGCCGCCGAGCTCGACAAGATCCTCAAGACCGCGGCCACCGGCCAGTACGCGATCAAGGGCGCCGAGGTCATCGCCATCGGGTCGGCGCAGGGCTTCTCCTGGACCGTCACCATCGACGCCGGCAGCCGCGACGGCATCGCCCGCGACATGACCGTCCTCAACGGCGACGGGCTGGTCGGCCGGATCACCACCGTCACTCCGCACACCTCCACCGTGCTGCTCGCCGCCGACCCGGAGTTCACGGTGGGCACCCGGATGGAGAAGACCAACGAGATCGGCTTCGCCAACGGTCAGGGCGTCCGCTCGCTGCGCGTCCAACTGCTCAACGGCAAGGCCGATGTGAAGAGGGGCGACCGGCTGGTCACCTTCGGCTCCAGCAAGGACAAGCCGTTCGTGCCCGGGGTGCCGGTCGGCACGGTCAGCAAGGTCGAGCCGCTCAACGGCGATCTGACCCGCACCCTCCAGGTCCGGCCGTTCGTTTCCTTCTCGTCGCTCGACGTCGTCGGCATCGTCGTCCAGCCGCCCCGGAAGGACCCGCGGGACACGGTCCTGCCGCCCCCGGTCAAGCCCCGGCCGACGCCGACGGTCACCGTCACGGCCACCCCCTCCGAGAGCGCTTCACCCAGGAGCTGACCGATGCGCATCAACCGGATCCTGCTCGCCACCCCGCTGGCGGTGGTCGCCCTGATCATCCAGGTCAGCATCCTCGCCAGACTCCATCTCCCGGGCGCGGTACCGGACCTGCTGATGCTCGTCGTGGTCGGCCTGGCCCTGGTCTACGGGCAGGTCGGCGGCTCGCTCATCGGCTTCGGCGCCGGGCTGCTCGCCGACCTCGCACCGCCCGCCGACCACGCCATCGGCCGGTACGCCCTGGTCCTGTGCGTCATCGGCTACGCCGCGGGCCTGACGAAGCCGGACGGCGGCCAGCACCGCTCGGCGACGCTGCCGCTGATCGTCGTGCTGGGCGCCGCGGTCGGCTCGACGCTGCTGTACGCCGGGGTCGGCTCGCTGGTCGGTGACACCGCCGCCCGGCACGTCGGTCTGGTCGGGCTGGTGCTCAGCGCCACCCTCTACGATCTGCTGCTCGCCCCGTTCACCGTTCCGTTGGTGATGGCGGTGGCGCGCCGCACGGAGCACGACCCGCTGGCCACCGACACCGGCGGCGGCACCGGCGCGGTGGTCGGGCGGAACCCGGCCTGGCTCACGACGGGTACCGGGCTGAAGGCCAGTCGTCACGCGATGAAGGCGATCCGTACCGGCCGGGTGCCCAGGCCGGCCGGGGGCGGACGCAAGGGGGTCAAGGGCATCAAGGGGGTCAAGAGGCTGTGAGCAACGCCCACCCGTCGCCCGCCGCCACCCCCCCCCAAGGAGGCGCTGCGCGCCATGAGTAACATTCCCGAGACCGGGAGGACTTCCCGGATCACCATCCGGCTGATCGCGATTCAGATCCTGGTCTTCTCGCTGCTGCTCACGCTCGGCGGGCGGCTCTGGTACCTCCAGATCCGCAACGGCCAGGAGTACGCGGCGAAGGCCAAGTCCAACCACGTCCAGCAGGTCGTCGAGCCCGCCACCCGCGGCTCGATCCTCGACGCCCGCGGGGTGCCGCTGGCCGACAACCAGACCCGGCTCGTGGTCTCGGCCAACCGCACCGACCTGCTGAAGATGAAGGACGGCGGCAAGGCCGTCCTCGGCCGGCTGGCCAAGGTGCTGGGCCTGTCCACACAGGACATCCGCAACAAGGTCCGGCTCTGCGACGCCAAGACCCCGCAGCCCTGCTGGAACGGCTCGCCGTACCAGCCGATCCCGATCACCGACAAGGCCACCACCCAGCAGGCCCTCCAGATCCGCGAGCGCTCCGAGGACTTCCCCGGCATCAGCGCCCAGCCCACCGCCGTCCGCCGCTACCCGGCGCCCGGCAAGGCCAACACCGCCCAGGTCCTCGGCTACCTCTCGCCGGTCACCGACCAGGAGATCCAGAAGGCCAAGGACGGCCCCTCGCCGTTCCTGCGCTCGGACCAGATCGGCCGCTCCGGACTGGAGCGGCAGTACGACGACTACCTGCGCGGCAAGGCCGCCGTCACCCGTTACGAGGTCGACAACCTCGGCCGGGTCATCGGCCAGGCCGACAGCGACAAGGGCCAGGCCGGTTCGACCCTGATCACCAGCATCGACGCCCGCGTCCAGGCGCTGGCGGAGCAGCAGTTGGACGAGGCCATGAAGACGGCCCGCACCCAGGTGGACCGGAACACCGGCACCAACTACAAGGCCGACTCGGGCGCCGTGGTGGTCATGGAGGCGAAGACCGGCCGGGTGGTGGCGATGGCCTCCAACCCGACCTACGACCCCAACTCCTGGGTCGGCGGGATCTCCGGCAAGGACTACGCCCAGCTCACCGGCAAGTCGTCCAACTACCCGCTGCTGAACCGCGCCATCCAGGGGCAGGCCGCCCCCGGCTCGATCTTCAAGGTCATCTCGACCTCGGCCGCGGTCAACGCGGGCTACCCGTTCGACGGCCACTACCCCTGCACCAGCTCGTACAGCATCGGCGGCCAGGTCTTCAAGAACTTCGAGGGCGAATCGGAGGGCGACATCAGCCTGGGGCGGGCGCTGGAGGTCTCCTGCGACACCGTCTTCTACCGGATCGGCCACGACGAGTGGAAGAAGGACGGCGGGGACAAGCCGGTCAAGGACCCGCACGACTGGTTCTACAAGACGGCCCACCAGTTCGGCCTCGGCAAGGAGACCGGCATCGACCTGCCCAACGAGGTCAAGGGCCGGGTCCCCGACCGCCAGTGGAAGAACGCCTTCTGGGTGGCCAACAAGGACAGTTGGTGCGCGCACCCCAAGAACGCCGACGACTACGTCTCCAAGCTGGCGCGGGAGAACTGCCTCGAAGGCATGAAGCTGCACGCCTACGACTCGATCAACTACGCGATCGGCCAGGGCGACACCCTCGTCACCCCGATCCAGATGGCGACCATCTACGGGGCCCTGTCCAACGGCGGCACCCTCTACACCCCGACCATCGGCAAGGCGGTCGTCAGCCCCAACGGCAAGAAGGTGCAGATGATCAAGCCCCGGTCGCACGGCCGGCTGCCGGACAGTCAGCAGACCCTCCAGCAGATCGGCGCCGCGCTCCAGGGCGTGACCGAACGGGGCACCGCCGCCTGGCGGTTCCAGGGCTGGCCGCAGGACAAGATCCCGATGCACGCCAAGACCGGTACCGCCGAGGTCTACGGGAAGCAGACCACCTCGTGGTTCGCGACGTACACCAAGGACTTCACGATCGTGATGACGATCGCCCAGGGTGGTACCGGATCCGGCGCCTCCGGACCGGCCGTCCGCAACATCTACAACGCGCTCTACGGCGTCAACGACAAGGGCGAGATCGACGACAAGGCGGCGCTGCTCCCGCACGCGGAGAGCAAGCTGCCCAAGATCGAGAGTGACGGCACCATCCCGTCCCCGCCCATCAAGGCGCCGTCGAGCCCCTCGCCGTCCCCCTCCGGGAGCCCCCCGCAGTGACCACACCGCTTCTGTCCCGGACCTTCTCCGTCCGCCGCTACGGCCCCGAACAGGGCGTCTGGGGCCGGCTGATGGCGCGTGACTCGGTGGTGCGCCGGCTGGACTGGATACTGCTGCTGTCCTGTCTGGTGCTCTCCCTCCTGGGGTCGCTGCTGGTCTACTCCGCCACCCGCAACCGCACCGAACTCAACAAGGGCGACCAGTACTTCTTCCTCGTCCACCACCTGCTGAACACCGCGATCGGCATCGGGCTGGCGGCCGGCACCGTCTGGCTCGGCCACCGCACGCTGCGCGGCGCCGTCCCGTTCCTCTTCGCCGGTTCGGTGCTGCTGGCGCTGTTGGTGCTGACGCCGTTGGGCGCCACCATCAACGGCTCGCGCTCCTGGTTGGCGATCCCCGGCGGCTTCTCGCTCCAGCCCGCGGAGTTCACCAAGATCACCATCACGCTGGGCATGGCGATGATCCTCGCCGCCCGGGTCGACGCCGGCGACCGCCCGTACCCGGACCACCGCACCGTCTTCCAGGCCCTCGGCCTGGCGGCCGTCCCGGTCGGCGTGATCCTGCTGATGCCCGACCTCGGCTCGGTGATGGTGCTCGGCGCCATCATCCTGGGCGTGCTGCTGGCCAGCGGCTGTTCCAACCGCTGGGTCCTGGGGCTGCTCGGCACCGGCGTGGTCGGCTGCCTCGCCATCTGGCAGCTCGGGCTGCTGGACGCGTACCAGATCGCGCGGTTCGCCGCGTTCGCCAACCCGAGCCTGGATCCGGCCGGCGTCGGCTACAACACCAACCAGGCCCGGATCGCCATCGGCGGCGGCGGGCTGAGCGGCTCCGGCCTCTTCCACGGCAGCCAGACCACCGGCCAGTTCGTCCCCGAGCAGCAGACCGACTTCATCTTCACCGTCGCCGGCGAGGAGTTGGGCTTCCTGGGCGCGGGCCTGATCATCCTGCTGCTCGGCGTGGTGCTGTGGCGGGCCTGCCGGATCGCCCGCGAGACCGGCGAGCTCTACGGCACGATCGTGGCCGCCGGCATCATCGCGTGGTTCGCCTTCCAAGCCTTCGAGAACATCGGCATGACCCTGGGCATCATGCCCGTCACCGGCCTGCCGCTGCCGTTCGTTTCCTACGGCGGCACGTCGATGTTCGCGGTGTGGATCGCGATCGGGCTGCTGCAGTCGATCCGCGTCCAGCGGCCGGTCTCGGCCTCCCGCTGACCCCTCGTGCCCGGGGTCAGCGCCCGCCGTGCAGCTCGAACCAGAGCGACGTGGTGTGCGCCGGGCCCTCGAACGGGGTCGTGCCCCAGTCGTCGGCGAGCCGACTGATCAGCAGCAGGCCGTGCGCGGAGTCGCGGTCGCCCGGCCCCTGGGCGGGGACGGTGGCCGTTCCCTCGTCGTGCACGCTGATCCGCAGCGAGTCGGCCGCGGTCAGTACCCGCAGCAGGATGTCGGCGGAGCCCGGCGTGCGCAGATGGGCCCGGGTGACGGCCTCGGAGGTGAGGAGCACGGCGGTCTCGCGCAGCGCGGCGAGCGGGCCGTGGCGCAGCACCGCGCGGACGAAGTCCCGGGCGGCCTTGGGGGCGGTGGGCCGGCTCGGCGCCGTGAGGAGGTACGGACGGGCGCCCGCCGCGACGCGGAGAGGGGGCCGGGCGACGGCTGCGGTGTCGGGGTGCACGGTTTCTCCCGGTGTGGATCGAGCCGATTGCCACGCTGTGTGGACGGCTTGTCACACACCGTAAGACACCGTGTGTCGGCGGTGCCACCTACTTCGGCCGGGGACCGCTGTCGGACGGCTGGTCGGGCGCGTTACGGCTGACTAGATTCGATGCATGGCGGACACCGTGCGGGAGATCGAGCGGAAGTACGAGACGGATCCGGCCGTCGCCACCGACCAGTTGCCCGACCTGACCCGCGTCGGCCGGGTCGCGACGGTGGCGGAGGGGCGCCCCCGGCTCCTCGACGCCGTCTACTACGACACCGCGGACCAGCGCCTGGCCGCGGACCGGATCACGCTGCGGCGGCGCACCGGCGGCCCCGACGCGGGCTGGCACCTCAAGCTCCCGGTCGCGCTCCCCGAGGTCGTCGGCGCGGTGCGGGACGAGATCCGCGCCCCGCTCGCCGACGCCCCGCCCCCCGAACTCACCGCCCTGGTCCGCTCCCGCGTCCGCGGCGCCCCGCTCCTGCCCGTCGTGCGGCTGCGCACCCGGCGCACCGCGCACGTCCTACGGGACGCCGCCGGCGCACCGCTCGCCGAGGTCGCGGTGGACGACGTACGGGCCACGCGGCTGCACCCGGAGGGTGCGGGGGAGGCCCGCTGGCGGGAGATCGAGGTGGAGCTCGACCCCGAGGGCGGCGCCGGCCGGCAACTGCTGGACGAGGTCGAGCAGTTGCTGGTCGAGGCCGGGGCGCGCCCGTCGGCCGCGCCGTCCAAACTGGCCCGCGCCCTGGCGGAGACCGCGCCCGAAGGGGCCGCGCGGCCCACCGGGAAGGGCGCCGAGCGCGCCGACGAGGGGCGCGGGCGCACCGCCGGCGACGTCGTGCTCCGCTACGTCCGGGCCCAGGTGCGCGCGATCGTCGAGCTGGACCCGGCGGCGCGGCGCGACCTGCCCGACGCGGTCCACCAGATGCGGGTCGCCACCCGCCGGCTGCGCAGCGCCTTCCGCACCTACGGCAAGGTCCTGGACCGGATCGTCACCGACCCACTCGGGGGTGAACTGCGCTGGCTGGCCGCCGAGTTGGGCGCCGGGCGGGACCAGGAGGTGCTGGCCGACCGGTTCACCGCCGCGCTCGCCGAGGTCCCCCGGACCCTGCGGCTGGGGCCGGTCTCGGCCCGGCTGCGCACCTGGTCGGTCCGGCGCCGCGCCGGCGCCCGCGACCGCCTGCTCGCCGCCCTCGACGGCCCGCGCCACCTCGCCCTCCTGGACGACCTGCACGCCCTGCTCGACGCCCCGCCGTTGCGCGCCCCCGCCGCCCGCCCCGCGCCCGCCGTCGTCGCCGGCGCGGTCCTCAAGGACTACCGGCGGCTGGCCCGCCGCGTCGAGGCCGCCCTCGCCGCCCCCGCCGGGCCGGACCGCGACGCGGCGCTGCACGGCGCCCGCAAGGCCGCCAAGCGCGCCCGGTACGCGGCGGAGGCGGCGACCCCGACGCTCGGTCGCCCGGCCCGCGCCTTCACCCGGCGCACCAAGCAGCTCCAGCAGCTCCTCGGCGACCACCAGGACAGCGTGGTCGCCCGCGCCGCCCTCCGTGACCTGGCGACCCAGGCCCGCCGGGCCGGCGAGAGCGGCTTCACCTTCGGCCTCCTCTACGGCCGCGAGGAGGCGCTGGCCGCCGAGCGGGAGCGCGAACTGCCGGCCCTGTGGGCGGAGGTCTCGCGCCGTAAACACCGGGACGCGTTGCGCAGGTGACCGGCGGGCCGGGGCCTCGGCCGTCAAAGGGCCGCCCCCGGGCGGGTTACGCTTGTGAGTCGCCCCCTGTCAGCCCACGAAGGTTCGAGATGTCCGAGTCGGTCTTCCCGCAGCTCGAAGCTCTGCTGCCGCACGTGCAGAAGCCCATCCAGTACGTCGGCGGTGAGCTGAACTCCACCGTCAAGGAGTGGTCGGACTGCGACGTCCGCTGGGCTCTCATGTACCCCGACGCCTACGAGGTGGGGCTGCCCAACCAGGGCGTCATGATCCTCTACGAGGTGCTCAACGAGCAGGAGGGCGTCCTCGCCGAGCGCACCTACAGCGTCTGGCCCGACCTCGAAGCGCTGATGCGCGAGCACCAGGTGCCGCAGTTCACGGTGGACTCCCACCGCCCCGTCGGCGACTTCGACGTGCTCGGCCTGAGCTTCTCCACCGAGCTCGGCTACACCAACATGCTCACCGCCCTCGACCTGTCCGGCGTCCCGTTGGAGGCCAAGGACCGCACCGAGGACCACCCGCTGATCCTGGCCGGTGGCCACGCCGCCTTCAATCCCGAGCCGATCGCCGACTTCCTCGACTGCGCGGTCATCGGCGACGGCGAGCAGGCCGTCCTGGACATCACCAAGATCATCCGGGCATGGAAGGCCGAGGGCCGCCCCGGCGGCCGCGACGAACTGCTCTTCCGCCTCGCGCGGACCGGCAACGTCTACGTCCCCAAGTTCTACGACGTCGAGTACCTCGGCGACGGCCGCATCTCGCGCGTCGTGCCCAACCGCTCCGGCGTCCCGTGGCGGGTCTCCAAGCACACCGTCATGGACCTCGACGAGTGGCCCTACCCCAAGCAGCCGCTCGTCCCGCTGGCCGAGACCGTCCACGAGCGGATGTCGGTCGAGATCTTCCGTGGCTGCACCCGCGGCTGCCGCTTCTGCCAGGCCGGCATGATCACGCGTCCCGTACGGGAGCGAAGCATCACCGGCATCGGCGAGATGGTGGACAAGGGCCTGAAGGCCACGGGATTCGAGGAGGTCGGCCTGTTGTCGCTGTCCTCCGCGGACCACACCGAGATCGGCGACGTGGCCAAGGGCCTCGCCGACCGGTACGAGGAAGACAAGATCGGCCTGTCGCTGCCGTCGACCCGCGTCGACGCCTTCAACATCGATCTCGCCAACGAGCTCACCCGCAACGGGCGCCGCTCCGGCCTGACCTTCGCCCCCGAGGGCGGCAGCGAGCGGATCCGCAAGGTCATCAACAAGATGGTCTCCGAAGAGGACCTGATCCGGACCGTCTCCACCGCCTACGGCAACGGCTGGCGCCAGGTGAAGCTCTACTTCATGTGCGGGCTGCCGACCGAGACCGACGACGACGTGCTGCAGATCGCCGACATGGCCATCAACGTCATCGCCAAGGGCCGCGAGGTCGCCAAGTCCAACGACATCCGCTGCACGGTCTCCATCGGCGGTTTCGTCCCCAAGCCGCACACCCCCTTCCAGTGGGCGCCGCAGCTCTCCTCCGAGGAGACCGACGCCCGCCTGGCCAAGCTCCGCGACAAGATCCGCGGGGACAAGAAGTACGGCCGCTCCATCGGCTTCCGCTACCACGACGGCAAGCCCGGCATCGTCGAGGGCCTGCTCTCCCGCGGCGACCGCCGGATCGGCGCGGTCATCCGCGCCGTCTACGAGGACGGCGGCCGCTTCGACGGCTGGCGCGAGCACTTCTCCTACGACCGCTGGATGGAGTGCGCGCAGAAGACGCTGCCCGACTTCGGGGTGGACGTCGACTGGTACACCACCCGCGAGCGCACCTACGAGGAGGTCCTCCCCTGGGACCACCTCGACTCCGGTCTCGACAAGGACTGGCTGTGGGAGGACTGGCAGGACGCCCTCGACGAGACCGAGGTCGAGGACTGCCGCTGGACCCCGTGCTTCGACTGCGGCGTCTGCCCGCAGATGGACACCTCCATCCAAATCGGCCCGACCGGCAAGAAGTTGCTGCCGCTGTCCGTCGTGAAGTGACCCCCGGACGGGCGGCGGCCTCCCGCCGACGCCCGTCCCGCACCGCGTGCGCCTCCGGCCCGTTCCCGCCCCGTGCGGGGCCGGGCCGGAGGCGTATCCGCCGCCGGCACGCGCCCGCAGAATGAGGGCCATGACCCCACGACTGACCGCACCCACCGTCCGCGTCCACGACTCCTTCCGCGCCGCCATGGCGGAGTTCCGCGCCGAGGGCGTGCACCGCTCCCCGGACTCCGGCCTCGGCCGCGAACTGCGGACCTGGCACACCCGCTGGCCGTCCGCCGAGGGCTTCGCCGCCTACGTCCGCGAGGTCGGCGGGGTCGCACTGGACGAGCGGGCGGACGGCGCGGTCCCCCTCTCCACGCTCTGGTGGGTGGACGGCGACACCTTCCTGGGGCGGATCACCGTCCGGCACCGGCTCACCCCGTCCCTGCGGGACCTCGGCGGCCACATCGGCTACGCGGTGCGCCCCACCGCCCGCCGCCGGGGCCACGCCACCGCGATGCTGCGCGCCGTACTGCCGTACGCCCACCGCGAGTTGGGCCTCGATCCGGTGCTGGTCACCTGCGACGACACCAACGCCGGCTCGCGCCGGGTGATCGAGGCGTGCGGCGGGGTTTTCGAGGACCGCCGGGCGGAGAGGCTTCGGTACTGGATCTCCGCGTGAGGGCGGAGTCCGGGCCGCCGGCGTCCCACCCGTCCGAATGGATTTCGCCGGGCGGACGGGGCCGCCGGGCACGGCCGGGGCGCCCCGCCGGGAACCGACCGGGGGCACGGCACGTACTCTAGGTAAAGACGTCCGGGCACGATGTGTCCCCGCTCACGCGGTGACGATCCGGACGGGGCGGCACCAGCCGCGCCCTGACACCAAGGAGAAGTAACACTGGGCAAGCGACAGCCCGAAGGCCCGCCGCCCGCACCGGCGGTGCAGCGCATCCGACTGCGCTACACCAAGCGCGGCCGCCTCCGGTTCACCAGCCACCGCGACTTCCAGCGCGCTTTCGAGCGGGCGCTGCGCCGCGCCGAGGTCCCCATGGCCTACTCGGCGGGCTTCACCCCGCACCCCAAGGTGTCGTACGCCAACGCCGCACCGACCGGTACCGGCAGCGAGGCCGAGTACCTGGAGATCCAGCTCACCGAACACCGCGACCCGGAATCCGTCCGGGCGCTGCTCGACGCCTCCCTCCCGACCGGCCTCGACGTGACCGACGCGGTGGAGGCGCACACCAGCGGCCTCGCCGACCGGCTCCAGGCGTCGGTGTGGGAGCTCCGGCTCGACGGGGTCACCCCCGAGGAGGCCGGGCGCGCCGTCGAGGCGTTCCTCGCCGCCGCGGAGGTGCCGGTCGAGCGCCGCACCAAGAACGGCATGCGGACCTTCGACGCCCGGGGCGCGGTGGCGCGGCTTGAGGCCGGCCCGGCCGAGTGTGCAGTGGCCCCGATGCCCGGCGATAGGCCCGGCGGCGGTGCCTGTGCGATACTGCGGCTGGTTGTTCGGCATCTGACACCTGCCGTTCGACCCGACGACGTCCTGTCCGGCCTCCGGGTTACGGCCGACCTGGCGCCGCCGGTCCCCGCAGCGGTGACCAGGCTGGCGCAGGGGCTGCTCGATGAGGAGACCGGTTCGGTAACCGATCCGTTGGCGCCCGACCGCGACGCTGCCACGGCCGCTTCATCAACGGCCGCCGGGCTGAGTACCGCGAAGGCGCAGAGCGGGGCCCCGGCGACTTCCGGGGACGGCACTGCGTAGGACGCGTCGTCGCGTCGCCGATGACCAGGGAATCACCCCGGTTCGGCGGACGCACTGACCAGGAGACTTTCGCCGGTCCGGTCCCCGGGCCCGGCGAGCGAGACGACAGCTCCCGTGCGGCGCCCGCGCCCCGGACAGTGGTACCGCGCTCATCACGCGGTCCGCGGCCGGAATCAGGCGTGGCGCCCGGGAGCGTGACGGGAGAACCGCCCGCATGCTCGAATCTATTGAGCCCAATGAATCCACCCGGTCCGCGGACCGTGCTGGCAACAACGACACCTCGCCCAGCGACACGCTGCCGCCGCGCCGCCGGCGCCGCGCGGCGTCCCGCCCGGCCGGCCCGCCGAGCGCTACCGCGGCCGAGACCACGGTCGTGAGCACCGAGACCCCGGTGGCGAGCGCCGCCGTGGAGACCCCCGCGCCCGCCGCCGAGGAGCGGCCGGCCCGCCCGCGCCGCCGGGCGACCCGCAAGGCGACCGCCCCCGCCGGCGCGCCCGCGGCCACCCCGGAGCAGCCCGCCGAGGCGCCGGCCGTTGCCGAGGCGCCGGTTGTGGTTGCCGAGGAGGAGGCGCGTCCGGCGCGTGCGCGTCGTCGGGCGACGCGTAAGGCCACGGCGCCGGCCGGTGCGCCGCAGGCCGCTGTTGAGGAGAGTGCCGCGCCGGCCGCCGCGCAGCCGGCCGTCGAGGAGCCCGCTGAGGCCGAGGCCCCGCGGCGCCGGCGTCGTCGGACCGAGCGGCCCGCGGAGCCGGCCGCCGCCGAGGCGCCCCGCGCCGAGGAGAAGGCGGAGGCACCGGCCCGGGGTCGCCGCCGGGCGCAGCGCCCGCCGACGGCCGTCTTCCAGGCGCCGGTCTTCTCCTCCGAGCCGATGTTCCAGACGCCGGAGAGCGCCGCCGTCGCGCACGCCGCCGCCCGCCAGGAGGCCGCCGCGACCGAGCAGCCGGTGGAGGAGGCGCCCGCCGCCAACCGTCGCCGTCGTCGGCGCCGTGGTGAGCCGGCCGAGGCCGAGCAGGTGGCCCCGGCGCAGGTCGAGGAGAAGGTGACCGAGGAGAGCGCCGAGACCACCGAGGCCGTTGAGGCCGAGGAGGAGCACGCCGAGGACGTCGGCGAAGAGGGCGAGCGTCCCTCGCGCCGGCGTCGCCGGGGCGGCCGCCGCCGTCGTCGCGGCGAGGCGGCCGAGGGCGCCGAGGAGCAGTCGGCGGAGGCCGGTGCCGCCGAGGAGGAGGCCGAGATCGCCGAGGGCGAGGAGCCGGCCGAGGCCGAGGAGGAGGCCGAGGGCTCCGTCAGCACCAGCAGCAGCCGTCGCCGTCGGCGTCGCCGCCGCCGCGGTGGCGACAGCGCCGAGGCCGAGCCCGCGCACGCCGACGACCCCGAGCGCACCGTCGTCAAGGTCCGCGAGCCCCGCAAGAAGGACGAGGGCACCGGCGCCGACGAGGTGCAGTCCATCAAGGGCTCGACGCGCCTGGAGGCCAAGAAGCAGCGTCGCCGCGAGGGCCGCGAGCAGGGCCGTCGCCGGGTGCCGATCATCACCGAGGCGGAGTTCCTGGCGCGCCGGGAGGCCGTCGAGCGCGTGATGGTGGTCCGGCAGAGCGGCGAGCGCACCCAGATCGGCGTCCTTGAGGACAACGTGCTGGTCGAGCACTTCGTCAACAAGGAGCAGGCCACCAGCTACGTCGGCAACGTCTACCTGGGCAAGGTGCAGAACGTCCTGCCGTCGATGGAGGCCGCCTTCGTCGACATCGGCAAGGGCCGCAACGCCGTGCTCTACGCCGGCGAGGTCAACTTCGAGGCGCTGGGCATGGCCAACGGGCCGCGCCGCATCGAGACCGCGTTGAAGTCCGGCCAGTCGGTGCTGGTGCAGGTCACCAAGGACCCGATCGGCCACAAGGGCGCCCGGCTGACCAGCCAGGTCTCGCTGCCCGGCCGCTACCTGGTCTACGTGCCCGAGGGCTCGATGACCGGCATCAGCCGCAAGCTCCCGGACACCGAGCGGGCCCGGCTGAAGCAGATCCTCAAGAAGATCGTTCCCGAGGACGCGGGCGTCATCGTGCGCACCGCCGCGGAGGGCGCGAGCGAGGACGAGCTGCGCCGGGACGTCGAGCGGCTGCAGGCGCAGTGGGAAGAGATCCAGAAGAAGGCGAAGGCGGCCTCCACCGGCTCGCCGAGCCTGCTCTACGGCGAGCCGGACATGACCGTCCGGGTCGTCCGCGACATCTTCAACGAGGACTTCTCCAAGGTCATCGTCAGCGGTGACGGCGCCTGGGAGACCATCCACGGCTACGTCTCGCACGTCGCGCCGGACCTCGTCGACCGGCTCCAGCGGTGGACGTCCGAGGTCGACGTCTTCGCGACGTACCGGATCGACGAGCAGCTCATGAAGGCGCTGGACCGCAAGGTCTGGCTGCCCAGCGGCGGTTCGCTGGTGATCGACAAGACCGAAGCCATGGTCGTGGTCGACGTCAACACCGGGAAGTTCACCGGGCAGGGCGGCAACCTCGAAGAGACCGTCACCCGGAACAACCTGGAGGCGGCCGAGGAGATCGTGCGCCAACTGCGGCTGCGCGATCTGGGCGGCATCGTCGTCATCGACTTCATCGACATGGTGCTGGAGTCCAACCGGGACCTGGTGCTGCGGCGGCTGCTGGAGTGCCTGGGCCGGGACCGGACCAAGCACCAGGTGGCCGAGGTCACCTCGCTCGGCCTGGTGCAGATGACCCGCAAGCGGGTCGGCCAGGGGCTGCTGGAGTCGTTCTCCGAGCAGTGCGTGCACTGCAACGGCCGCGGCGTCATCGTCCACATGGACCAGCCGACGGTGGCCGGCGGTGGCGGCAAGCGCAAGAAGAAGGGCAAGGCCGGGGCGAACGGTGCCCAGCCGGAGCAGCCCGTCGAGGTCGAGGTGCCGGTGTCGGCCGTCGAGGAGGCTCCGGAGCTGGAGCCGGTCGCGGTGACCGAGGCCCAACTGCAGCCGTCGGTGGACGGTGCCGACGAGTGGTTCGGCAGCCCCGCCGAGGCCGAGGCCGCCGCTGCAGGTCGGGGCCGGGGTCGCCGTCGGGCGAGCCGGAAGGCGTCCGCGCCGGCCGGTACCCCCAAGGCCACCGAGGAGGCCGCCGCGATCGTGGTGCCGGCCGCCGAGCCGGAGCCCGAGAAGGCCCCGGAGCCGGTCGTCGAGGCGCCCGTGGTCGAGGCCGCTGTCGAGCCGGAGCCCGCGCCGGCGCGTCCGCGTCGTCGGGCCACCCGTCGGGTGTCCGCGCCGACCGGTTCGCCGGAGGCCGCCGGTGAGGCCGCGGGGACCATCGTGATCACCGCGCCGGCCAGCGAGCCGGAGCCCGAGACGGCCCCGGAGCAGCCGGCCGAGGCCGCTGAGCCGGAGCCCGCGGCGAAGAAGACCGCGAAGGCGACGGCGAAGAAGGCGACGGCCAAGAAGGCCACCGCCAAGACCACGGCCAAGAAGACCGCGGCGAAGAAGACCACGGCCAAGACCGCGACCAAGAAGACGGCGGCGAAGAAGACCACCGCCAAGAAGGCCGCGACCAAGAAGACCACCGCGAAGAAGACCACGACGAAGAAGGCGGCGGCCAAGAAGACCGCGGCCGCCGAGCAGTCCTCGGCCGCGTCGGTGTCCGCCTCCGCGGAGGACTAGAGCAACGCCCGGCCCCGGGCCGTCGAAGAGGCGGTCCGGGGCCGGTTTGACCCCCTGGTCAAGGCCCCGTAACCTTGACCGTCGGTGTCTGTGGACACCACCACTTCTGAGCACACACCTCTCGGCTCCGCCGAGGGAGGCCGCTCGTCCACTTGTCATCCACAGGTTGGATTCCACGGGACGTCCCTGAGCCCGTGAGGGCGGCTGGCATCAGAGGATCGAAACCTAGCGAGAGAGAGTTCCGCGTGTACGCGATCGTGCGCACCGGCGGACGCCAGCAGAAGGTTGCTGTTGGCGACGTCATCGAAGTTGACCGCATTTCCACCAGCAAGGTCGGCGACACCGTCGAGCTCTCCACGCTGCTGGTCGTCGACGGCGACGCGGTCACCAGCGACCCGTGGGTCCTGGCGGGCGTGAAGGTCCAGGCCGAGGTCGTCGACCACCACAAGGGCGACAAGATCCGGATCCAGAAGTACAAGAACAAGACCGGTTACAAGAAGCGGATCGGCCACCGCCAGCTCCACACGGCGCTGAAGATCACCGGCATCGACGCTCCGGCGAAGTAAGGGACTGAGGAGACATGGCACACAAGAAGGGCGCATCGTCCACTCGGAACGGTCGCGATTCCAATGCTCAGCGGCTCGGTGTGAAGCGCTTCGGCGGTCAGACCGTTCTCGCCGGTGAGATCCTGGTCCGCCAGCGTGGCACCCACTTCCACCCGGGCACGGGCGTCGGTCGCGGTGGCGACGACACCCTGTTCGCCCTGCAGCCCGGTGCGGTGCAGTTCGGCACCTTCCGCGGCCGCAAGGTCGTGAACATCGTCCCTGCCCAGTAATTCGGGCCAGGACGCACGTCGAAGCACGTTGTCAGGGGCGGACCGCCTCTTCTCGCGTCAAGCGGGAAGACCGGTCCGCCCTTGGCGCGTTAAGAGGAAGACAGCCCGCCGTGCGCGCGGTGGGCCGGGTGTCGCACGGACACCCGCTCAGTACGTAGAAGACCCCGCTGATCTGGAGGCACCCCCACCATGACCACCTTCGTGGACCGCGTCGAGCTGCACGTCGCCGCGGGTAACGGAGGCCACGGCTGTGCCTCCGTCCATCGGGAGAAGTTCAAGCCGCTCGGCGGTCCGGACGGCGGCAACGGTGGCCGCGGCGGCGACGTGATCCTCGTAGTCGACCAGGACGTCACCACGCTCCTGGACTACCACCACCACCCGCACCGCAAGGCCACCAACGGCCAGCCGGGCGCGGGCGACAACCGCGAGGGCAAGAACGGCAAGGACCTGATCCTGCCGGTGCCCGACGGCACCGTCGTCCTGGACGGGAACGGCGAGGTGCTGGCCGACATGGTGGGCCAGGGCACCCAGTTCGTCGCCGGCCAGGGCGGCCGCGGCGGCCTCGGCAACGCCGCGCTGGCCTCCGCCCGTCGCAAGGCCCCCGGCTTCGCGCTGCTCGGCGAGCCCGGCGGGGCCCGGGACATCGTGCTGGAGCTCAAGACCGTCGCGGACGTCGCGCTGGTCGGCTACCCGAGCGCCGGCAAGTCCTCGCTGATCTCGGTGCTCTCGGCGGCCAAGCCGAAGATCGCCGACTACCCGTTCACGACGCTGGTGCCCAACCTCGGCGTGGTGACCGCCGGTGCGACGGTCTACACCATCGCCGACGTCCCCGGCCTGATCCCCGGCGCCAGCCAGGGCAAGGGCCTGGGCCTGGAGTTCCTGCGGCACGTCGAGCGCTGTGAGGTGCTCGTCCACGTCCTGGACACCGCCACCCTGGAGTCGGACCGCGACCCGGTCTCCGACCTCGACGTCATCGAGGAGGAGCTGGCCCAGTACGGCGGTCTCGGCGACCGGCCGCGGGTGGTCGTCCTCAACAAGGTCGACATCCCGGACGGCCAGGACCTCGCCGACATGATCCGCCCGGACCTGGAGGCGCGCGGCTACCGCGTCTTCGAGGTCTCCGCGGTGGCCCGGCAGGGCCTGAAGGAGCTGTCCTACGCCCTGGCGGAGATCGTCGCCGCGGCGCGCGCCGCCAAGCCGCAGCAGGAGGCCACCCGGATCGTGATCCGCCCCAAGGCGGTCGACGACGCGGGCTTCACGGTCACCAAGGAGGCCGACCGCCTCTTCCGCGTCCGCGGCGAGAAGCCCGAACGCTGGGTCCGTCAGACCGACTTCAACAACGACGAGGCCGTCGGCTACCTCGCCGACCGGCTCAACCGCCTCGGTGTCGAGGACGCGTTGCTCAAGGCGGGCGCCCGCGCCATGGACGGCGTGGCGATCGGTTCCGAGGACGACGCGGTGGTCTTCGACTGGGAGCCGTCGATGTCGGCCGGCGCGGAGATGCTGGGCCGGCGCGGTGAGGACCACCGCTTCGAGGCCCCGCGCCCGGCCGCCCAGCGCCGTCGCGACCGCGACGCGGAGCGCGACGAGGCGCAGAGCGACTACGACGGCTTCTCGCCGTTCTAGTTGCGGAGTTCGCGGCGGCCCGGCCGCTCGACGAACGCCCCGCACCATGACCGCAGGCCCGGGAGGAGCGCTCCTCCCGGGCCTGCGGGCGTTCTGACGGGACCCGCGCGAGCGGCCCGCCGGACGGCTAGACGGTGGCGGTCGTGTCCGGGGCGCCGCCGGTGCCGTTGCGGGTCGTCTCCGCGGCGGTCACGCCCTGCTGCGAGCGCTGGACGGGGATGCCGGAGAGCCGGCTCTCCATCCGCCGCCGACGCTCGTCGGCCCTGCCGCACAGCTCCACCGCGGCCCGGTCGAAGCGGACCGACGAGGGCGGGTCGGACGGGCCGAGCAGGTACTCCTTGAGCTCGGCGCGGGCCGCGGCCAGACCGTCCCGCTCCGGGGTGCGCACCGCGTCGAGGAGCGCGGGCACGCCGGACGCGTCGGGCGCGAGGATGGTGGCCGCCCGCACGGTCGGGAAGGCCGCCCGGAAGTCGTCCTCGGCCAGCCCGGAGGTGTTGGCCACGGCGTACGGCTTCTCGCTGGTCAGGTAGTCCGAGACCACGCTGGAGACGTCGCTGATCAGCAGGTCCGCCTGGTTGAAGCAGGCGAAGATGCCGGGGCGCGCGGTGGTGATGACCTGGTGCTCCCACTCCGGGAAGGAGTCCCAGTACGCCCCCTCCCAGGCGGCGACCGCGGCCTCGACGGCGGCCGCGCGGCCCTCCTCGGGGGTGCCCTGGAGCCGCATCCGCTCCAACTCGTCGGCGTTCTTGCGGAAGTCGGCGGTGGTCAGCCGGTCCAACTCGACGGTGCGGCGGGCCAGTTCGGCGGTGGTCTCCGGGCCGGGCAGGGCGCCGCCGCGCCGGGCGTTGGCCTCCGCGATCAGCGCCTGGATGCGGGCGTCGGCGGCGCCGGCCCGCGGCTCCACCGAGCCGGTCATCGGGTGCGGCTTGTAGAGCAGCCGGACCGTGGGGTCGGCGAGCAGGGCGCGGACGAGGTTCTCGCCGGCCAGGATCACCGAGGTGTTGCCAGGATTACCGTCCCAGCCCTCCCAGGTGGGGGCGTAGAGGACGGTGGTGTACCGGGCGAGGGGGGCGCCCTCGTAGGGGCGGATCGGCGCCAGTTGGGGGCGGCCGACCTCGACGACGTCCTTGTCCTCGACGCCGATGTCGGCGAGCTGGTAGCGGTCCCGGGCCGCCGGACCGGCCACCCACACCTCGTCGTACGCCTTGGCGTACGGGTTGCAGGAGGAGAGCTTGTCGCTCTCGCCGTGGTTGATGAAGGCGTGCTTGATGGAGGGGATCCGCAGGATCTGCGAGGTCTTGCCGGAGTTCGCCGGGTGCAGCAGCACCTTGAGGGTGGAGTGCTCCAGGCGCATCAGGTGGGTGACCTTGGGGATGCAGACGATCGGGATGTCGGTGGCCTCGATCTTCTGCACCATGAACCGCTCGCGGAGCACGATGATCGGCTTCCCGTCCAGGTCGGCCAGGGTGTCGAGCCACATGTTGGCCTGGTAGGCGGAGGTGGCGCCGCCGGAGAAGTACATGCCGACCGTGGGGCGGTAGGCGGCCAGCCAGGCGTCCAGCCAGGCCAGGGCGCGCTGTTCGTCGATGACGCCCTTCCCGGGCAGCAGCCAGGTGCTCAGGTAGAGGGTGCCGCCGGCGGAGAGCAGCAGTGCGACGGCGAGGCCGAGGCCGCCCCACAGGACGTTGCCGGTGACGGCCGTGACCATCAGGCCGGCCGTGGTGGGCACCGAGAAGCGCAGCAGGCGGCGGCCGGTCTGGCGGTAGAGCAGCCGCGGCGGGGCGTCGGTGAGGCCCAGCGCGCCGGCGTCGATGTTGCGGGTGACGAACGGCAGGCTGCGGGACCGGCGGACCAGGACGGCGACGGTCTGGCACACGAAGTGGGTGCCGTAGAAGGCGAGCAGGGTGATGGTGAGGGGGGCCTGCTCCTCCAGGGGGTTGATGCCGTCGATGTGCAGGAGGCCGACCAGCATCAACATGTCCCGCAACAGTTGACGTACCGTCACGTCGAACCGGATCCGGCCGAGGAGGGCGAGCAGGCCCGGTTGCAGATGCTGGAGGACCAGGTCAAGAGCCAGGTTGACCACGGACGCTGCGATGAACAGCGGAATGACGGGCAGCAGCGCGCCGAGCAACTGGGCGGTGAACGCGAACATCATCGCGAAGAGTGCCGCGAGCTGGACGGCTCGTCTGGGGGCGATTCCGGCGGAAGGCACGGGGAGGGCTCCTGGCAGCAGAAAGTTCGAGGGGGAGGCCGGGGACGGCGACCGGGTCCCGCGCTGCGACGCCGCCGAGGCGGCGAAACGGGACCGATGGACACCCGACCGTATGACCTCGTTGGCCTTGGTGACAATCTGCTGTGGCGCTCTTCACCGCGAAACGGACCAATCGAACGCAACCTACGAGTGGCATTTTCCGTCTTAGTTCACTTACTTAGATATCCCCTACGGCGCGCTCCCGGTGTCCGCGGGGGCGTCCGCCAGGCGATATGACGAGGCGTCCGCCGGGGCCGCTGCCGTAGATTGCGGCTGTACGGCTTCCGTACGTCTTCAGGGACCGCGAGCACAGGGGTATGCAGGTGGCAGGGGCAAGGCACGACGAAGGAGCGGCCCGCGGGGCCTTCGCCGAGGGCGGTGGCGCCCCGGAGGCGCCGGCCGGCGGCGACCCGGGCCGCCAGGACGTGGCCGACGCCCGCCGGATCGTGGTGAAGGTCGGCTCCTCCTCGCTGACCACGGCCGCCGGGGGCCTGGACGCGGACCGCGTCGACGCCCTGGTGGACGTGCTGGCCAAGCACCAGGACAAGGAGATCGTGCTGGTCTCCTCCGGGGCCATCGCCGCCGGCCTCGCCCCTCTGGGGCTCGACCGCCGCCCCCGCGACCTGGCCCGGCAGCAGGCCGCCGCCAGCGTCGGCCAGGGCCTGCTGGTCGCCCGCTACACCGCCTCGTTCGCCCGCTACGGCCGCCGGGTCGGCCAGGTGCTGCTGACCTCCGACGACACCAGCCGGCGGGCCCACTACCGCAACGCCTGCCGCACCCTGGACCAACTGCTGGCCATGGGGGCGGTGCCGATCGTCAACGAGAACGACACCGTCGCCACCGACGAGATCCGCTTCGGCGACAACGACCGGCTGGCCGCCCTCGTCGCCCACCTCGTCCGCGCCGACCTGCTGGTCCTCCTCTCCGACGTGGACGGCCTCTACGACGGCGACCCGGCCACCCCCGGCGCGTCCCGGATAGACGTGGTCGCCGGGCCCGAGGACCTGACCGGCATCTCCATCGGGAGCGCCGGGAAGTCCGGCGTCGGGACCGGCGGCATGGTCACCAAGGTCGAGGCGGCCCGGATCGCGGCCGCGGCCGGCGTCCCCGTCGTGCTCACCTCCGCCGTGCACGCCGGCGACGCCCTGGCCGGCGCCGACACCGGCACCCACTTCCTGCGCACCGGCCGCCGCTCCGCCGACCGGCTGCTGTGGTTGGCGCACGCCTCGACGCCGCAGGGCGCCCTCGTCCTGGACGACGGGGCGGTGCGGGCCGTCGTCGAGCGGAACTCCTCGCTGCTGCCGGCCGGCATCTCCGGCGTCGAGGGCGAGTTCTCCGCCGGCGACCCGGTCGAGCTGCGGGACGCCGACGGCCACGCCGTCGCCCGTGGACTGGTCAACTTCGACGCCCGGGAAATCCCCCGATTGATTGGTCGTTCGACCAGGGACCTGGCCCGCGAGCTCGGACCGGCGTATGAGCGGGAGGTCGTGCACCGCGACGACCTGGTGCTGCTCCACCGCTGACGCCCCGCCCACGGGGCCGCGGCGCGGCCCGTACGGGACCGACCCTCCGTCAGCCTTTCATTGGGGACCTTCGGCAAAACCGCCCCGCGAGCGGCCGCGGGCTGGTCAACTTTGTTGCGGGGGCGCCGTAGGGGAGCGGCGCCCGCAGCGCGCGAGCGCTTCACGCCGAAGGACGACCGCACCAGTTGCGCTCCGCACCTCAAGGGGGCGGAGCGATTCGCATCACAGGAGGCCGCCGGTGACACGAGGGCGCCCAGGGGCTCCGGCCCGAGGGACGGCGGAGCGCACACTGACCAGCGTCGGGTCCACCGGGAGCGCCGGCGGCGCCGCCCGGCCGGAGGGCGACCGGCGGGCGGAGCGGGACCGGACGGCGCCGCGGGCGCGGGAGGAGGAGCGCCGGGAGGTGTCCCGACTCTGGCACGTCACCCTCAGCGTCTCCGGCGCCGAGGCCCCGCTGAAGGAGGTCCGGCGGGCGCTGGAACAGCTCGCGCACGACCATCCGTTCCTGCTGACCAGCCGCTACGCCAACGACCACGCCGAGATCCGCTATTGGGAAGAGGCCCGGGACCTGCACGACGCGGCCGCGGTCGCGCTCCGGTTGTGGGGCGAGCACCGCTCGACGGCCAAGCTGCCGCCCTGGGAGATCGTCGGCCTGGAGGTCATCGACCGGGAGACCTACCACCAGCGCGTCGCGGAGGGCTACGGGCCGCCGCCGGCCTCACCGGTGGGGGTCCATCCCTACTAGGGCCCGCCCGACGGAGCGCGGCCGGGGCCGTGGTCCGTGGGGCGGGCCCGCGAACCGTCGCGGTACCGCGCGGTCCGTGGCGTCGTCCACAGGGCCCGGCGCCGGTGTGACCGGCGTCCCGCTCTGTGGGATCCGTCGCGGCCGCCGGCCGGCGCGGCGTTAGGCTGCCGCCATGACCAGCAGCGCTTCCCCGTCCTCGCCCGTCCTCGACACCGCCCGCCGCGCCAAGGAGGCGGCCGCCGTCCTGGCCCCGCTGCCGCGCACGGCCCGCGACGGGGCGCTGCTCGCCATCGCCGACGCCCTGGTGGCGCAGACCGACACCCTGGTCGCGGCCAACGCCGAGGACATCGACAAGGCCCGCGCCGCCGGCACCTCCGAGTCGATCGTGGACCGGCTCACCCTCACCCCCGAGCGGATCGCCGCCATCGCCGACGACGTCCGCAAGGTCGTCGCGCTGCCCGACCCGGTCGGCGAGGTGGTCCGCGGCTCGACCCTGCCCAACGGCCTCGACCTGCGCCAGGTCCGGGTCCCGCTCGGCGTGATCGGCATCATCTACGAGGCCCGCCCCAACGTCACGGTCGACGCCGCCGCGCTCTGCCTGAAGTCCGGCAACGCCGTGCTGCTGCGCGGCTCGTCCTCCGCCTACGCCTCCAACAGCGCCCTGGTGGATGTCCTGCGCGGCGCCGTGCAGAGCGCCGGACTGCCGGCCGACGCCGTCCAGTTGGTGCCGGGGGAGAGCCGCGACTCGGTGCGTGAGTTGATGCGCGCCCGCGGCCTGGTCGACGTGCTGATCCCGCGCGGCGGCGCCGCCCTGATCCGCACCGTCGTCGAGGAGTCCACCGTCCCGGTCATCGAGACCGGCACCGGCAACTGCCACGTCTACGTCGACGAGGCCGCCGACCTCGACATGGCCATCGACATCCTGGTCAACTCCAAGGCGCAGCGTCCCAGCGTCTGCAACGCCGCCGAGACCGTGCTGGTGCACGCCGGCATCGCGCAGAAGTTCCTGCCGCGCGCCCTGGAGGCGCTGACCCAGGCCGGCGTGGTGGTGCACGGCGACGCCGCCTGGCAGCAGGCCGGCCCCGGCCTGGTCGCCCCCGCTACCGACGAGGACTGGGCCACCGAGTACCTCTCCTACGACATCGCCGCCGCCGTCGTGCCCGACCTGGACGCCGCGGTCGCCCACATCCGGCGCTGGACCTCCGGCCACACCGAGGCCATCGTCACCGGCTCCCAGGCCGCCGCCCGCCGCTTCACCCAGTTGGTGGATTCCACCACCGTCGCGGTCAACGCCTCGACGCGGTTCACCGACGGCGGCCAGTTCGGCTTCGGCGCCGAGATCGGCATCTCCACCCAGAAGCTGCACGCCCGCGGCCCCATGGGCCTGCCCGAGCTGACCTCCACCAAGTACATCGTCACGGGCGACGGCCACACCCGCTGAGACCCCCGGGCGGACGGCCCCGTTCCGCCCCTATCCGCCCCCTCTCCTCCCTGCCCAAAAAGTCCGGCCGGGGCTACCCTGGACGGGTGCCGGACGACGTGGGGGGCATGCCGTTCCCGGACGGCGAAGAGCCCGACGAGCACCACCACGGGAGCCACGGACGAGCGGACGGGGAGTTCGCATCCGTGGTCTTCGACGAGGAATTCGTACGGGCCGCGACGATCCATGAGCCCTCGGCGGTCGAGCGGATGCTGGCCGCCGCCGAGGCGCGCGCGGAGGCCGAGGCGGCCGCCCGCCTGGGCGCGGGCCTGGGCCCGGACGACGACTACGACCGCGACGGGCCAGGCGCCCGGCCCGACGATCCCGACGAGCACGCCCCGGAGGGCCCCTACGGTCCGTACGGCGGCGCGCTGCGCCCCTACCGCGGCACCGCCCGCTGGCACCGCCCCATGGCCTGGGTGCTGGCCGTGGTGATGGGCGTCGGGCTGGTGGCGCTGGCCTTCAGCGCCGTCTACCGGGGCGCCTCCGGGCGCGGCCAGAGCCCCGCCCCGCCGGCCAGTTCCACCGGCGTCGACCCCCCGTCCACCGGCGCCTCCCCGAAGGCCGGCGCGGACCCGCTCACCTCGCCGCGCCCCGGAGTACCCACGGTCGGCTCCGCGGAACCGCCGCGTCCGTCGTTCTCGGCGGGCTCCGGGTCGCGCTGACCCGAAGTTGTACCGCCTCCCCGCGTTTACCTCGGCCCCGTCAGACCTACCCTTGTTGTATGACCGGGCCTGGTGACCCTCCCGAGGGGATGCCCGACGGCGCCCCGGGAGGCGGTGAGGACGAGTACCGATCCGTGGTCTTCGACGAGCGGTTCGTACGCGCGGCGCGATTGCAGGAATTCTCCGCCGACGAGCGCTTGGGCGAGCACCACGCACCGGCGGTGAAGACCCGCCACACATGGCTGCGGCCGGGCGGGTCCCGACAGGCGGTCCTGCTGGTGCTGCTGATCGTGCTGGCCTTCGGCGCGGCCGTTTACATGGGCGTCCGGCACCCCTACAAGGCGCCCGAACCGGCCCGCGCGCAGCCGCTGCGGTCCGCGGTGGTGCCGCTGGCGCCGCCCGGCACCGTACCGGGCGCGACCCCGGCGGACCTCTTCGCGCACAGCCCGGCGGCCGACTACCGGATCGGCGCCGCCGGCATCAACCTCCCCACCGTGCAGCGCAGTACGCACTTCTCCGGCGACCAGATCGTGACCGCGCTGACCATCGCCAAGGAGTACCTCGTGCGCTCGTCGGTGGACCCGGCCACCCTCACCGGCGGCTCGGTGCGCCCCGTCCGGCTGCTGCTGGACACCGGCCAACTCGACCAGTTCGACCGGAGCGTGGCGCACCCCGACGACAACGGCCAGGACGCGGCCACCGGTTGGCTGGTGCGCTTCGACCCCAAGCTGGTCCGGCTCGCCGACCACAACGTCCGCGTCAACGGCACGCTGAGCGCCACGGAGTTGAGCGCGGACACCCTCGACATCGCCGCCGACTACACCTTCGTCTACGCCGTGCAGCCGGCCCCCGGCGCCCCCGCGGACGGCGCCGGGCAGCACACCGGCCGGTCGACGCCGGGCGCCGCCTCGCTCGTCACCGTGCGCCGCGAACTGCACTTCCGGATCAACCGGGACGACCTCGCCGACCACCGGCTGGCCGTCGCGCAGAGCGACCTCCAGGCCGGGCCGCTGTCCTGCTCCTCACAGCCGGCCGATGCGCTGCGCCCGCTGCTCGCCGGCCAGCACGCCGGCACCGACCGGCCCGCAGGCACCGACCCCTACGCCCGGGGCCGGGCCAACGCCTCGCTCTGCGGCGAGCTTTCGGCTACTTCCCAGCCGGACCCGAGTCATCCGATCCACTAGCGCCGCCCTGGTCACCGGTGCCGTTGGGGCGGGTGCCGAAGACCGTGTCGCGCAGCTTGCCGCCCAAGTCACCGGCGCCGCCGGCCAGATCGCGCACCAGGCCCATCAGCGGGTCCTTGCTGGTGCGCACCGACTCGGCGTAGTGCGCCGCGGAGTCCTTGAAGGAGTCGGAGACCGAGGTGTCCTTGTCCTCCTCGCGGCGCGGGTAGTGGCCGTCCATGATGCGCTGGTAGTCGCGGCTCTCGGCCCACTTCTTCAGCTCGGCGGCGCGGACCGTGGTGAACGGATGGCTGCGTGGCAGGAGGTTGAGGATCTTCAGCACGGAGTCCCGCAGGTCGCCGCCGGACTCGTACTCCTCGGCCTGCTTGAGGAACGCGTCGACGTTCATCTCGTGCAGGTGGTTGCCGCCGGCCAGCTTCATCAGGCCGCGCATCGACGCCTGGAGGTCCTGCCCGACCAGCAGGCCGGCCCGGTCGGCCGACAGCTCCGACTTGCGGAACCACTCGCGCAGCGCCGTCACGATCGCCATCACCGCGACATTGCCGAGCGGGATCCAGGCGACCTTGGTGGCGAGGTTGGTCAGGAACAGCAGGATCGTGCGGTACACCGCGTGCCCGGAGAGGGCGTGGCCCACCTCGTGGCCGATGACGGCCCGCATCTCCTCCTCGTCCAGCAGCTCGACCAGACCGGTCGTCACCACGATGATCGGCTCGTCCAGGCCGATGCACATGGCGTTGGGCTGCGGGTCCTGATTGACGTACATCGGGGGGACCTTCTCCAGGTCCAGGATGTAGCAGGCGTCCCGCAGCATCGCGTTGAGGTGCGCGAACTGCTGGTCGCTGACGCGGACCGAGTCCGACAGGAAGAGCAGCCGCAGGCTGCGCTCGGGCAGCAGCCCGCTCAGCGTCTTGAAGACGGTGTCGAACCCGCTCAGCTTGCGCAGCGCGACCAGCGCCGAGCGGTCCGCCGGGTGCTCGTAGGACCGCGACGAGATGCCGGGGAACCGCCTGCGGTTCCTGCTCGGGACCTTCGCGCCGCCGTCTGGGCTCTCCGTCATTGGGGCCTCCCCTGTTCGACTGCGTGTGATTCAGCCTAGAGGACGCCACTGACAGCGGAATGGATGCCCGGGCGTACGCTGACGAGCGCACCACTGCCCACTCAGGCCCGCACAAAAGGGAGCCACCGCCATGCCGCATCCGAGCCTGCTTCTCGCCGCCGCCGAGGAGACCTCCCGGGGCGGTGGCCCCGGCTGGCTCCTGCGCACCGTGATCGTCGTGGGCGTGGTGGGGGCGGGCCTGCTCGCCTGGTTCCTGCTGCGCGGCTACGGCAACCAGGACTGACCGGAACCGGCCGGCCAACGGGGCCGACCGACCGGGGCCGATCCACCCAGACTGCCGCCCGCGGGGCCCGACTTCGGGCACGGCCGACGCCCGTCGGTGAACGGGGCGGGGAGCCTTCGGGCGGAGTCGGCGTGAGCCCCCGGTGACGTGGCGCTTACGATGTGGCGGAAGCCTCTGTCCGACACCCGCCCGGATTGGTCCAGCCAACGATGAGCCTGCACTCCACCGCACAGTCCCTGGTCTCCCTCGCCGAAGATGCCGGGCACGGGGGCCAGCACGAGAGCCTGAGTCCCTTCCTCACCGGCGGCAGCGCCCTTTTCATCCTGCTTCTCCTGCTCTGGATCACCACGCGCTTCAACCGCGACCGTTAAGCCCGTACACCCAGACCCCGGCACCGCGTCCCGCCAAGTAGGGTCTGCACGCATGGGAGAGCACACAGGGCCCGTGAAGCGGCGGCTCGGCGTGATGGGCGGGACGTTCGACCCGATCCATCACGGACACCTGGTCGCCGCCAGCGAGGTGGCCAGCCAGTTCCACCTCGATGAGGTCGTCTTTGTGCCCACGGGGCACCCGTGGCAGAAGAGTCACAAGAGGGTGACCCCGGCCGAGGACCGCTATCTGATGACGGTCATCGCGACCGCGTCCAACCCGCAGTTCTCCGTCAGTCGCATCGACATCGACCGCGGCGGCAAGACGTACACGATAGACACGCTGCGTGATCTACGGTCGG
The DNA here is from genome assembly GCF_028898845.1 of Streptomyces sp. WZ-12. NCBI lineage: Bacteria > Bacillati > Actinomycetota > Actinomycetes > Kitasatosporales > Streptomycetaceae > Streptomyces > Streptomyces sp. WZ-12. The sequence goes on from NZ_CP118574.1 coordinate 5,936,515, forward strand.
AGCACGAGGACGCGGACCTCTTCTTCATCACCGGCGCCGACGCGCTCAGCCAGATCCTCACCTGGCACGACGCGGCGGAGCTGGTCTCGCTCGCCCACTTCATCGGGGTGACCCGGCCCGGCCACGTCCTCGCGGACCCCGGGCTGCCCGAGGGGGCGGTGTCCCTGGTCGAGGTGCCCGCGATGGCCATTTCCTCGACCGACTGCCGGGCGCGCGTCGCCCAGGGGGATCCGGTCTGGTACCTCGTACCGGACGGTGTGGTGCGCTACATCGACAAAAAGCAGCTGTACCGCGACGACCGCTGACGGGGCAGATGGAGAGGGGCACCGGTGAGCGACCGACACGATCCGTACGGGCCGCAGGACCCATATGCCCAGGACCCGTACGCCCAGCAGCACGGGCAACCGGGCCAGGGTTACGCCTACGACCAGTACGGGCGGCCGGTGCACCCGGAGGCGCCACAGCAGTACGAGGCGCAGGCGCCGTACGGGCAGCAGACCTACGACCCCTACGGGCAGCAGCCGGCCGCACCCGGCACCCCCGCCCCGTACGGCTCCTACGACCCCTACGGGGCCCAGGCCGGCCAGGCGCCGCCGGCCCCGCAGTCCTACCCGGGACAGCAGGAGTACGGCTACGACGGCTACGGCAGCCAGCAGGGCCAACAGACCGGCTATCCCCAGCAGTACGACCCGTACGCCCAGCCCCAGCAGGGCCCGCCGCACCAGGGTGCGCCCCCTGCCGCGGACTGGATTCCGCAGCAGGTCCAGCAGTCGCCGTACGAGCAGTTCTCCTACCAGGAGCCGCAGCCGGCCGCCGGGCCCCAGGGGCATGAGCCGTCCCAGCCCGCGCACCCTGGCCACGAGCGGCCCGGCGCGCCGCCGGCGGCCGCCCCGGAGGAGCCGCCGGAGCCCCCCGGCTCCAAGGGCCCCACGGGCGCCGGTGAGGAGTACCACACCGAGCAGTTCGCGTTCGTCGAGGACCCGGATGGGGACTCCGAAGACGTCATCGACTGGCTGAAGTTCACCGAGAGCCGCACCGAGCGGCGCGAGGAGGCCAAGCGGCGCGGCCGCAGCCGGCTCATCGCGCTCTGCGTCGTGCTGGCCCTCCTGGTGGCCGGCGGCGTCGGCTATCTCTGGTGGGCGGGCAAGCTGCCGGGGCTGTCCGGCGCGGGCGGCGGCGCCGACGCCGCGGCCGGCGGGCAGAAGCGGGACGTCCTCGTGGTGAACCTGCGCGACACCAAGAGCGGGAACAGCTCCACCGCGCTCCTGGTGGACAACGAGACCACCCACAAGGGCACGACCCTCCTGCTGCCCAACAGCCTCATCGTCACCAAGGACGACGGCACCACCACGACGCTCGGCAAGGCCGTCAAGGACGACGGCACCGACACGACCCGGGAATCCCTGGGCACTCTCCTCGGCGCCGACCTCAAGGCCAGTTGGCGGCTGGACACCCCGTATCTGGAGAACCTCGTCGAGACGGTCGGCGGGATCACCGTCGACACCGACGCCGCCGTCCCCGGTGGCAAGAAGGACGATGCCCCGGTCGTCAAACAGGGCGCCGGCCAGCTCCTCAACGGGCAGGCGGCCGTCGCCTACGCCACCTACCAGGGGCCCGGGGACTCGCAGACCAAGCAGTTGCAGCGGTTCGGGCAGGTCATGCAGGCCACCCTCAAGAAGGTCTCCTCCGACGCGGACGGCGCCACCGCCACCGTCAAGTCGCTGCTCCAGATCCTCGATCCGCCGCTCACCGAGGCCCAGTTGGGCAGCTCGCTGGCGCAGCGGGCGGAGCTGGCGAAGACCGGCAAGTACGACACCGAGATGCTGCCGGTGCAGGCCGACGGGACGATCAGCCAGGGCACCGCGGCCGGCGTGATCAAGGACGTCCTGGGCGGCACGGTCAAGAAGACCTCACCGGGTGTGACACCGCGGGTCGCGGTCAGTAACGCCACCGGTGACAAGGCCACCACCGGCAAGGCCCAGGTCGCGCTCCTCAACGGCGGCTACACCTTCGTCGACGCCGGCAGCGGCAGCACCGCGGCCGCGTCCAAGGTGACGTACGGGGACGCCTCGCAGCGGGCCAAGGCCACCGAGGTCGCCAAGACCCTCGGCCTGCCGGCCGGCGCCGTCCAGCAGGGCAAGGTCCCCGAGAACGCGGACATCGCCGTGGTCCTGGGCCAGGACTACAAGGGCTGATATCGGGCCGGCCACGGACCGCGGTGCCCGGGCTGACCAGGCAGGATGCCGGCTGCTCCCGGTGGGGTGGAAATCCCCGCCGGGAGTGTCGGCGGTCCGTGAGACCCTAAAGAGGTACCTGACCGCCGATCCGGCCGCCCAGGACCGCCGGTGCGGCATGCTCCGCCGGCACGTCCTGCGTTCCGCCGGAGGGGCGGGCCCCTCGACCCGGAAAGCCGCTTGTGACCGCCACGGACCGCTCCATCGAGCTCATCAACGCCGCCGCCCTGGCGGCCGCCGACAAGCTCGCGCACGACATCATCGCGTACGACGTCAGCGACGTCCTCTCGATCACCGACGCCTTCCTGCTGGCCTCCGCGCCCAGCGACCGCCAGGTCAAGGCGATCGTCGACGAGATCGAGGAACGCCTCAACAAGGACCTCGGCACCAAGCCGGTCCGCCGCGAGGGCGACCGCGAGGCCCGCTGGGTGCTGCTCGACTACGTCGACATCGTCGTCCACGTCCAGCACAGCGAGGAGCGGGTGTTCTACGCCCTGGAGCGCCTGTGGAAGGACTGCCCGGAGATCGACCTCCCGGAGGAGGCCAAGGCCACCCGCGGCAAGGCGGCGGAGCACGCCAAGACCACCGCTGGTGAAGAGGACGGAGAGCTGCGCTGAACGGCACCAAGGGCGGCCGGGGCCGCCGCCTCGTCCTGTGGCGTCACGGCCAGACGGCCTGGAACCTGGAGCGCCGCTTCCAGGGCTCGACCGACATCGAACTGACCGACACCGGCGTCGCCCAGGCCCGCCGTGCCGCCCGGCTGCTGGCCGCCCTCCGGCCGGACGCCATCATCGCGTCCGACCTGAGCCGCGCCATGGCGACGGCGGGTGAGCTGGCCGCCCTGACGCGGCTGGACGTCACCTACGACGCCGGGCTCCGGGAGACCTACGCGGGCGCCTGGCAGGGCCTGACGCACGACGAGATCCTGGCTCAGTTCGGCGCGGAGTACACCGCGTGGAAGCGCGGTGAGCCGGTGCGCCGCGGTGGCGGCGAACTGGAGACCGAGGTCGCCGACCGGGCCGCCCCGATCGTCCTGCGGCACGCCGACAAGCTGCCCGACGAGGGCACCCTCGTCGTCGTCAGCCACGGCGGCACCATCCGCACCACCATCGGGCGGCTGCTCGGCCTGGAGTCCCACCACTGGGAGGGGCTGGGCGGGCTGTCGAACTGCTGCTGGTCCGTCCTGGGCGAGGGCGCCCGCGGCTGGCGGCTGCTGGAGCACAACGCCGGCACCCTGCCGGAGCCGGTGCTCGGCGACGACGACTGAGTCCCCGGTGCGGGGGCGACCGGACCGGATTTCACATCTGGGCAGGTCGCAGGCTAGAGTTCTTCTTGTTCGCGGCGCCGCCGGGGGAAACCCCGGGGGAACGGAACAAGACCCGGGGCTATAGCTCAGTTGGTAGAGCGCCTGCATGGCATGCAGGAGGTCAGGAGTTCAATTCTCCTTAGCTCCACAACCCGAAAGATCCCGTCTCCTCATCGGAGACGGGATCTTCTGCGTTGTCGCGCGGTCCCGTGCGTTCCCCGTGCGCTTCCTCCGGGCTCCCGGAGGGGCGGCAGCGTGACGGGCGCTCCGCCCCCTGCCCGGCGGCGCCGTCGGGCAGGGGGGAGGGAGACAGGGGCAGTTGGCTCAGGGGCTGTGGGGTGCCTCACCGCGCCTCGGGGCGGCTCCTCCGGGGCGTTGGCGCCGCGCTCCCACGTCCGTTCCAGGCCCGCGCGGATCTCGGAGGCGGGCCGCAGATGGTCGGGGCAGCCGAGGAGCGGGTAGTGGACCGTGCGCAGCACCGCCGTCAGCCGTCGGCTCTCCCCGTCGGCCGGGGTGTAGACCACGATCCGAGTCTCGGGGGCGCCGTTGACCGCCAGGGACGAGGAGACCAGCCGTATCTCGCCGACCGAGGCGTGCTGGACCACCTTCACGCGCCGGCCGTGCGGGGCGACGTCGCCGGTCGCCCACAGGCGCGCGAATTCCGTACTGGCCCCGGACAGGCGGGACATCAGGGCCTCCCAGGCGGGCTCGCCGACGTGCCGCCCGTAGGCGCCGCGGAGTTGGGCCACCAGCGCCGGGAACTCCTCGTCGCGGTTGCGGACCGCCGAGCAGCACGGGGGCGTCGTGAACAACTGCCACAGGGCGTTGCGCGCCGGGCCGCGGGCGAGCGCGACGGCCGGGAAGACGCCCTGGTACGCGGAGTTGGCGGCGAGGACGTCGTAACGGGCGTTGAGGACGTCGTAGCGGGTGTTGTAGACATCCGCGGGCAGGGCACCAGGGCGTCGATGATGCCGTGCACCCGTTCGTGCTGACGCTGCACCTCCAGAACACGCTCCACCACGGCGCGCTGCGCACCGGGCTGACGTTCGTGCCGACGGCGCTGGCCTACGGGGCCGTGGGGCTGTGGCGGCGGCATCTGCCGCGTCGGGTGCGCCCGTTGCTGGTCCCGGGCGGGTTCGTGCTGATCTGCGCGGCGCTGCTGGGGATCGGGCTGGGGCTCAAGGATGGGGGCGGCGGAGGATGGGTGCTCCTGGCGTCCGCCGGTCTGGGCGCCGGGTTCGGCTGTGCCCACAGTGCCAATCTGGCCGCCGCGCTGGCATCCGCCCACAAGGAGGACGCGGCGGACGCGAGCGGGCTGGTGGTGACCGTCAATCAGGTCGGGCTGGTGCTGGGGACCTCGCTCTTCGGCGCGCTCTTCCTGAATGGCGTGGCGACGGAAGGGGCGGGAGACGGCTCAAGAGCCCTGTGGGGGAGCGTTCTCGCGCTGACCGGCGCGGCGGCGCTCGGCGGTGCGATCGGGGTGCTCCGCAGGCGGACCTGACCCGGTGGGCGGTCCGTGGCAGAATCGGACGGCGCAGCCAGGGGAGGAGAGATCGCGATGCCCATGAGCATCCATGGGCGGGTCGGCGACCTGTCCGGACCGCCCGCCGCGCGCGCCACGTCGGGCGCGGCTCTCCAGTGCCCCTCGTGCGGTTCGTCCCACGTCGCACAGGTGCTGGGCGACAACGGCGGTGTTTCCTTCGTCTGTACGGCCTGCGGCCGCAGTTGGAGCTGATGGATGGGCGCCCACAGCAGGAAGTGCGACTGGTGCGGCAGCGGCACGCCGATCGTCCGCGACATGGAACCGGTCAACGCCGACTACCAGTACTGGTGCGAGGAATGCGCGCGCGCCCTGGTCATAAAGGGTGACCCCATCGAGACCTATCGGGAGCTCGACGGAGAGCCGATCTATGGTCGGCTGCTGGAGGAGCACTGCACGCTGAAACGCTTCTATTCCTTCGCCACGGCCTGAGTTGGGGCCTCCGTCCGGCCAGGACGCAGTGATCCGGCCCGCCGTCGAGCGGTCAATTTACGTACCGCTTCCGTGCCGCATGAGGCATGTTCGATCACTTTCGATCGATTGCGCTGATGCGGAACTTCCGCGGCGCGGCAGGGCGTTGACGCCATCAGAACCCGCTGCTGGTACGCCGGCGGCGGGGGCGTCAGCGGCGGCGGGCCCGGCAGGTTCCGCCCGACAAGGGGGCTCGTACGGGGGTGGAGATGACGGCGGTTGGCAGCGTAGGGGTGCGCTCGGAAGGCGTCACCGACCGGGAGGACCGGACGCGGATGCGGAGGCAGACGTGGACGCAGACGTGGACGCGGACGGGGCTTCGGGAGCGGATATCGGGGGAGTGGCGACCGGTCGCCTGAGCCGGGCCGCGGCCAGCGCCAGCAGGATGAGACCGGCCAGCGGGTAGACCGCGGAGAGCAGCATCTGGCCGGCGTTCTGGTGGAGTTCCTCGTGCTGGTGCCAGCGGTGCGGCACCCACCACAGCGCGAACGAGCAGAACAGCAGCCCCACCGCCACGGTCGCCGCCCACCAGCGGCGGGCCGCGGCGCCGGTGCGCTGCAGTGCCTCGGAGCCCAGCAGGATCAGCATCGGGACGCTCCACACCCAGTGGTGCGACCAGGAGATAGGGCTGATCAGCAGGGCGGTGGCGGCGCAGGTGAGGGTCGCCCAGGCGCGTTCGCCGCGGAGCAGCGCCGCGGCGGCCAACGCCAGCCCGGCGACGGCCGCCAGCGCGGCCAGGACGAGCCAGGCGGCACCAGGGTCGTGGGTGTGCAGCAGCCGGGCCAGGACGCCGCGCAGCGACTGGTTCGCGGTGATCTCCACCTCACCGACCCGGTCGGCGGCGAACACGATCTCGGTCCAGAAGCGGTGCGAGTCGCGCGGCAGCGCGACCGCGGAGAGGAGGGCGGTGGCGCAGAACGTTCCGGTGGCGACGGCGGCCTGCCGCAGCCAGGGGTTCCAGGCGGCGCGCCACCCGGCGCCTGAGCGCAGCATCCGTACGGCGCGGACCGCGCCGGCCAGGGCGAGGAAGACGGCGAACAGTGCCGGGGTCAGCTTGATGCCGGCCGCGATGCCGATGCCGATGCCGGCCCACCGGTTGGTGTCCCGGCGGGTCAGGTCCCACAGCACCAGCACGGCGAGCAGCAGGTTGATCTGGCCGTAGCGCAGCGTCGTCCAGACCGGTTCGCACCACACCAGCAGCGCGGACAGCGCCAGCGTCGCGGCGAGCGGGGGGAGCCGCCGGGGCCGGCCGACCAGACGGAGGGAGAGGTGGACGACGGCGACGAGCAGCACGAGGTTCCCGGCCGTGGCCAGGGTGCGCATCACTGGGACGCCGAAGAAGGTGAGCGGGATGAACAGCAGCGCCGCGAACGGCGGATAGGTGTTGGGCAGCCGTGCGGAGGTGGCCACCATGTCGTAGAGGTCCTTGCCGTCGCGGGCCGTCTCGCCCTCGGCGCGGTAGACCATGAGGTCCACCATCGAGACGTGCGCCAGCCGCTGCGCGATCCAGAAGGCGGTGAAGGAGATCAGGCAGGCCAGCGCCGCCGCGGCCACGGGGTGGCGGCGGAGCGCGCCCGCGCGGGGGCGCGGGCCGCGGAGGTCGGCGGGCTGGTCCGGATCCAGCACGGTCACGGCGTACGGCTCCCCTGGACGAATCGGGCACGGCTCGCCGACAGTACCTCGGGTCCCGTCGAAGGGGCCTCGGCGCTGCGGTCCGGAGGGCCCCGTCCCGGGGGCGGTGGGCGGGTGACGGGAGGGCGATTTGGCAGAAGCCCGGGGGGTCCGTGTAATGTAGGCGATGCCGCAGCGGGGGGCCGGAAGGAAAACCGCAGCGAGGCAAGACCAGTAAAACCTGGGGCTATAGCTCAGTTGGTAGAGCGCCTGCATGGCATGCAGGAGGTCAGGAGTTCAATTCTCCTTAGCTCCACAGAAGACAGAGCGGGTCGTCCATCACGGACGACCCGCTCTGTCGTGTGTACAGGGATGATGCACCCGCGGGCCACGTTGGCCGGGGTGCGGCAAACGGTGTGCCAACTGGTGCGGTGATCGTCCCGAGTTGCCCTGATATTCGGTCAACAATGCGCTCGCTGCGGTGAGTTGAGCGTTCCTCGGTGACCATTTCGGCCCGTGTCTTGCCCTTCCTTGGTCCCTTCTTGGTGATCGCATAACCCTGACATGAACCGTTCACCGAAAGAGTGGCGAACCGCGTGAGCGTCACATCCGACGCATTCACGGCTGATGGGTTTGCGCGCACCGGCGCACCGGTGCGGCGACACCACGCAGCGCACCGCATCGCCACAGCAGGGGGTTTCATGAGAGCAAGCCGCACCAGATCTCCGCGCGTCCGCGCCGGTCTGGCCCTGGCAGCGGCACTGCCGATGGTCGCCGGAGCGCTCGCGCTCGGCGCCCCGGCCGCCGACGCCGCGGGCCACGACGGGGGCCGGCATGCGCTTCTGGGCACCAAGCCGCAGTGGGCCACCGAGCGGGCCGACCAGGGGGCCACCGCCGGCTCCGCCGGGGTCACCGCCCGGGTCTACCTGGCCGGCAGTGACGCCAAGGGCCTCGCGAACTACGCCAAGGCCGTCTCCGACCCGCACTCGGCCGCGTACGGGAAGTACCTGAGCCCCGCCCAGGTGCGCGCCCGTTATGGCGCCACGCAGGACCAGATAGCCAGGGTGACCGGCTGGCTGAAGAAGTCCGGCCTGACGGTCACCGGCACCACCAACCGGTACGTGACGGTCACCGGCGACGCGGCCGCCGCCGAGCGGGCCTTCGCCACCGACCTGCACAACTACCGCAAGGGCGGCCACACTTACCACGCCCCGTCCGCCACCGCCTCCGCGCCCGCCTCCGTGGCCGACGCGGTCCTGACGGTCACCGGCCTGGACAACGCGCCCCGGTTTGCCCAGCACCACTCCACCGAACTGCCGCCGCCCTCCCCGGTCTTCCGCAACTCCGGGCCGTTCTCCACCTACTACGGCTCCCGTACGGACAAGAACCTGCCGTCGGCGTACGGGACCAAGGCGCCGTACGCGATCAAGGGCTACACGGGCAAGCAACTGCGCGCCGCCTACGGGGCGAAGAACTGGACTGGCAAGGGCGTCACCGTCGCGATCACCGACGCCTACGCCTCGCCGACCATCGCCAAGGACGCGGACACCTACGCCGCCCGCAACGGCGACGCCCGTTACCGCAAGGGCCAGCTCTCCCAGGTCCTGCCGAAGGACTACACGCACATCACGGACTGCGGCGCGGCCGGCTGGTACGGGGAGGAGACCCTCGACGTCGAGGCCGTCCACGCGGTCGCCCCCGCCGCGGACATCGTCTACGTCGGCGCGGCCTCCTGCCAGGACGACGACCTGCTGGACTCGCTCGGCAGGGTCGTCGACGGGCGCCTGGCCGACATCGTCTCCAACTCCTGGGGCGACGTCGAGGCCAGCGAGACCCCGGACAGCGCCGCCGCCTACGACCAGCTCTTCCAGCAGGGCGCGGTCGAGGGCATCGGCTTCTACTTCTCCTCCGGCGACAACGGTGACGAGGTCGCCAAAACCGGCACCAAGCAGGTGGACACCCCCGCCAACTCCGCCTGGGTGACCGCGGTCGGCGGCACCTCCCTGGCCGTCGGCAAGGGCAACACCTACCAGTGGGAGACCGGCTGGGGCACCCAGAAGGCGGTGCTCTCCAAGGACGGCAACGACTGGACCGACTTCCCCGGTGCCTTCAACGGGGGCGCGGGCGGCGGCACCAGCAAGACCGTCGCGCAGCCCTTCTACCAGCGGGGCGTCGTCCCGGACGCGCTGTCCAAGGCCAACGGCGGCGACGCCAAGCGCACCGTTCCGGACATCTCGGCCGTCGCCGACCCCAACACCGGCTTCCTGGTCGGCCAGACCCAGACCCTGCCCAACGGCAAGCTGGGCTACGAGGAGTACCGCATCGGCGGCACCTCCCTGGCCGCGCCGGTGATCGCCGGCGTCCAGGCGCTCGCCCAGCAGGCCCGGCACGGCATCGCCATCGGCTTCGCCAACCCCGCCATCTACCAGCGCTACGGCACCTCCGCCCTGCACGACGTCACCGACCACCCGCTGGGTGCCGGCCGCGACCTGGCGGTCGTCCGGGTCGACTTCGCCAACGGCATCGACGCCAGCAAGGGCACCATCGTCTCGCTGCGCAGCCTGGGCAAGGACAGCTCGCTGCACGCCACCGTCGGCTACGACGACGTCACCGGCGTCGGCAGCCCCGCCGCCGGCTATGTGAACTCCTACCGCCCCTGACAAAGGGGTGCCGCACCCGCGCCACCCGCCCCGGGCCCATGAGCCCACGGGCGCCGCGGTAGGCCGGAAGTGACGGGCGGGGCCCGCGGCCGGGGGGAATCCCGGCAGCGGGCCCCGTGTGCCCTGCGGTACCCTGACGCCATGTGTGCCGTACGCCTTCTGCTTAGCGGGCCGCGCTGATCAGTCCCGACCGGGCCCTTCGCTGTGGCCGCCCGGGTCGGAATCGGCGCGGCGTCCCCTCCTGAGCGAGGGGCATTTTTGTTTCCGCAGAATTTCCGCAGAAACCGTGTCCGCAGCAGCCGCAGGCAGAGACGATCGATGGAGCTTTGAGGACGATGAGCGAGACGACTACCGCTGCCGAGGTGGCAGCGCCGCACCGCTACACGGCCGCGCTGGCCGCCAACATCGAGGCACGCTGGCAGGACTTCTGGGAGGCGGAGGGGACCTACGAGGCCCCGAACCCGGTCGGGGAACTGGCCGGTGACGCCGAGGCGGTGTCCCGTCCCAAGAAGTTCATCATGGACATGTTCCCGTACCCCTCCGGTGCGGGACTGCACGTCGGCCACCCCCTGGGCTTCATCGCCACCGACGTCTACGCCCGTTACCACCGCATGACGGGCCACAACGTCCTGCACACCCTGGGCTTCGACGCCTTCGGCCTGCCCGCCGAGCAGTACGCCGTGCAGACCGGCACCCACCCGCGGGTCTCCACCGAGGCCAACATCGTCAACATGCGGCGCCAGTTGCGCCGCCTGGGCCTGGGCCACGACCAGCGCCGCTCGATCGAGACCATCGACCCGGCGTACTACAAGTGGACCCAGTGGATCTTCCTGCAGATCTTCAACTCCTGGTACGACCCGGAGGCCGACAAGGCGCGGCCGATCGACACCCTGGTCGCCCAGTTCGAGGCCGGCACCCGGCCCACCCCCGACGGGCGGCCCTGGAGCGCGCTGAGCGCCCTGGAACGGGCCGAGGTCCTGGGCGAGTACCGCCTGGCCTACGCCTCGGACGCCCCGGTCAACTGGTGCCCCGGACTGGGCACGGTGCTGGCCAATGAGGAGGTCACCGCCGAGGGCCGCTCCGAGCGCGGCAACTACCCGGTCTTCAAGGCCAAGCTGCGCCAGTGGAACATGCGCATCACCGCCTACGCGGACCGGCTGCTGCGCGACCTGGACGCGCTGGACTGGCCGGAGGCCATCAAGCTGCAGCAGCGCAACTGGATCGGCCGCTCCGAAGGCGCCCGCGTCGACTTCCCGGTCGGCGACGCCCACAAGATCACGGTCTTCACCACCCGCCAGGACACCCTGTTCGGCGCGACCTACATGGTCCTGGCCCCCGAGCACCCGCTGATCGCCGGCAACGGTAGCGACTCGATCGTCCCCGACGCCTGGCCCGAGGGCACCCACGACGTGTGGACCGGCGGCCACGCCACCCCCGCCGAGGCCGTCGCCGCCTACCGCAAGCAGGCCGCCGCCAAGTCCGACGTCGAGCGGCAGGCCGAGGCCAAGGACAAGACCGGCGTCTTCACCGGCGTCTACGCCACCAACCCGGTCAGCGGCGAGCAGGTCCCGGTCTTCATCGCCGACTACGTGCTGATGGGCTACGGCACCGGCGCCATCATGGCCGTCCCGGCGCACGACAGCCGCGACTTCGCCTTCGCCCGCGCCTTCGAGCTGCCCATGCGCTGCGTCGTCGAGCCGACCGACGGCCGCAGCACCGACCCGGCCACCTGGGACGAGGCGTTCGCCGCCTACGACGCGAAGCTGGTCAACTCGTCCGGCGACACCGTCTCGCTGGACGGCCTGGGCGTCACCGAGGCCAAGGCGAAGATCACCGAGTGGCTGGCCGCCAACGGCATCGGCGAGGGCACCGTCAACTACCGGCTGCGCGACTGGCTGTTCAGCCGCCAGCGCTACTGGGGCGAGCCGTTCCCGATCGTCTACGACGAGGACGGCGTGGCGCACTCGCTGCCCGAGTCGATGCTGCCCCTGGAACTGCCCGAGGTCGACGACTACTCGCCGCGCACCTTCGACCCGGACGACGCCGACACCCAGCCCGAGACCCCGCTGTCCCGTAATGACGAGTGGGTCAACGTCGAGCTGGACCTGGGCGACGGGCGCGGGGTGCGGCGCTTCCGGCGCGAGACCAACACCATGCCCAACTGGGCCGGTTCGTGCTGGTACGAGCTGCGCTACCTGGACCCGAAGAACGACGAGGCGCTGGTCGACCCGGCCGTCGAGCAGTACTGGATGGGCCCGCGCGAGGGCCAGCCGCACGGCGGCGTCGACCTGTACGTGGGCGGTGCCGAGCACGCGGTGCTGCACCTGCTGTACGCCCGCTTCTGGTCCAAGGTGCTGCACGACCTGGGGCACGTCTCGTCCGTCGAGCCGTTCCACAAGCTGTACAACCAGGGCATGATCCAGGCGTACGTCTACCGGGACGCCCGCGGCATCGCCGTCCCGGCGGCGGAGGTCGAGGAGCACGACGGCGGCGTCTTCTACTACGAGGGCGGCAAGGTCTCCCGGCTGCTGGGCAAGATGGGCAAGTCCCTGAAGAACGCGGTCACGCCGGACGAGATCTGCGCCGAGTACGGCGCGGACACCCTGCGCCTGTACGAGATGGCGATGGGCCCGCTGGACGTGTCGCGCCCGTGGGACACCCGCGCCGTCGTCGGCCAGTACCGCCTGCTGCAGCGGCTGTGGCGCAACGTGGTGGACGAGGCGACCGGCGAGGTCACCGTCGTCGACACCGAGCCGGACGAGGCCACCCTGCGGGCCCTGCACAAGGCGATCGACGGCGTCGCCCAGGACATGGCGAACCTGCGCTTCAACACCGCCATCGCCAAGATCACCGAGCTGAACAACCACCTGACCAAGGTGGGCGGCCCGGTTTCGCGCACCGTGGCGGAGCGGCTGGTGCTGCTGGTCGCCCCGTTGGCGCCGCACATCGCCGAGGAGCTGTGGCGCAAGCTGGGGCACAACGAGTCCGTGGTGCACGCCGACTTCCCGGTCGCCGACCCGGCGTACGTCGTGGACGAGACGGTGACCTGCGTCGTCCAGATCAAGGGCAAGGTCAAGGCCCGCCTGGAGGTCGCACCGGCGATCTCCGACGCGGACCTGGAGGCGGCGGCGCTGGCCGAGCCGGCGGTCGTCGCGGCACTGGACGGCGCGGGCATCCGGAAGGTGATCGTCCGCGCCCCGAAGCTGGTGAACATCGTGCCTGCGTGAGGGACTGATCGGCGCCGCTCCTACGGGGCGGGGCTCGGGAGTACCGGTCCCTTGGGGTGGGCTCCTGAGCGTCGGTCCTGCGGGACGGGGCTGGTGAGCTGCGGTCTCGCGTGATGGGGGCGTTCCTGCCGAACGGGTGGGGGCGTCCCCTTGACGTTGGTGGCCTTGGTTTTGGTGTGGTGGTCTCGTTCTCTTGCCCCTTGCCTCTTGCCTCTTGCCCCTTGCTCCTTGCTCCTTGCCTCTTGCCCTTCTCTGCTCTTTCGCTTTGCCCCGGTCCTTTCCCTCCGCGGGTGCGGGTGCGGGTGCGGGTGCGTGCGTGTGGGTGGGTTGAGGCTGAGGTGGGATGGAGTGAAGTGGTTGGTGGTGGTCGGTGGTGGTCGACGGGGTCGGGTCGGCGGCTGGCCGCTGGGGTGTGATGACACAGTGCCTGACCTGCCCTTTTGGGGGAGTGAGGGGTGTGCGGGGGCGGTGTTCCGCGAGCGTATAGGTGGTTTCCCCTACGGGCAGGTTGGGGGTTCGTTTGGAACCCGTGACCTGCTCGACGCGTTTACCGTGGAGGTACGGGCGTCGGCGTAGAGCCGGCGCCGCCTACGCCTCAGGGGAGTGCCCATGGAAGTTGCCGTCGCCATCTTCGGGTTGCTCTTCGTGCTGTTCGTGGTCGCCGGGGTGTTCCTCATGGTCAAGGCAGTGCAGGCGGCGAAGCGCGGGGTGGACCGCAAGGTCGCCCAGGCCCGGCGGACGGTCGAGGACACCACGCTGCGGGCCCGGCAGTTCACCCAGCCAGGAGTGGTCGGCGAACTGGCCCAACTGCGGCTCACGTTGCGCACGTCGATGCGCGCCACCCAGGAGGTCCTGCGGGCCGGCTCCGCCGACGATGCCTCGCTCGCCGAGGCGGTCCGACTCTTCGAGCAACTCTCGGTGCATGGGCGGGAGTTGGACGACGACCTCCGCCGACTGGAGCGCGAGCCCAGCAAGCCGACCATCGCGGCCCGCCTCCCCGAGCTCCGGGAGCGCCTGGAGCGGATCACGCACTCCGCGGAGTCGCTCCGTTGGGCCGCCCGCGACCGGGCCCGCAAGTTCGCCGAGGACGACCTGGCCGCGTTGAGCGACCAGATCGACATGGAGGCGGGGGCCCTGCGGCACTGGACGGACGATGCGGCGGGAGGGGATCAGCAGCAGCGCAGGGAAGGCGGACGGCCGGCTACGGGTTCGCGACCTGGGACGGGTTCGGCGGCGACCGGGGCCGGAGCCGGTACGGGGTCCGGTTTCGGCGCTGCCTCTGCGCCGGGTACTGAGGGCTATTCCTGGGGCCCGGTGGAGGATGAGGCCCCGGCGATCACCGCCCGGGACCCGCGTACTCGGCCGACGTTTTCGTGGGAGAAGACCCCGCAGAGGGAAACGTCCCGCGGCCGGTCGGAAGGCAACGGCGGTATAGCCGGGTAAGCGCGTCCCGTTCGCTCGCCGCGAGACCCCTCCTCGGACCCTTTTGTGAGCTGTGAGCTGTGAGCTGTGAGCTGTCAGCTGTGAGCTGTGAGGTGGGGGATCGGCGAGCGGGGCGAGGCGGTGGCGGTGGTGGCGGTGGTGGGTGGGCTTGGGGAGGGAAGCCCTAAGAGCGTCCACACACGGCAGCCGGAGCCCGGCCCCTCCCGCCCCGACTGGCCGTGACCTGGGCGGACTTGGCAGAGGCTTGGCGAAACCTGGAAGATCTTCGGTAGGGGCCCGCACTGTCGGGCACCTGCGTCCCCGGATAACCTCCCAGTCATGTCCCGCCATGTCGCGATCGTCACCGATTCCACGGCCTACCTGCCGCGCGCGGCCGTTGAACGCCACCGCATCACGGCCGTGCCGCTGACCGTCGTCCTGGGGGACCGGGCCCTGGAAGAGGGCACCGAGATCTCCGCGAGATCCGTTGCCCAAGCGCTCCAGAAGCGCCGGCCCGTCACAACCTCCCGGCCGAGCCCCGCCGTATTTGCGGAAACGTATCGCGCCCTCGCCGGGGCCGGAGCGAGCAGCATCGTTTCGCTTCACCTCTCGTCGGAGTTCTCCGGCACGTACGACGCGGCGGTGCTGGCGGCCAAGGACGCCCCGGTCCCGGTACGGGTCGTGGACACCGGGATGGTGGCGATGGCCCTCGGGTTCTGCGCGCTCGCCGCGGCGGAGGCGGTGGACGCCGGTGGGGACGCCGACGACGCGGTGGCCGCCGCCGAGAAACGCGCCTCGGGCACCTCCGCCTACTTCTACGTCGACACCCTCGACTACCTACGGCGCGGCGGTCGGATCGGCGCGGCGCAGGCACTGCTCGGCTCGGCGCTCGCCGTCAAGCCGATCCTTCAACTCGCCGACGGGCGCATCGAACTGCTGGAGAAGGTCCGCACGGCCTCCAAGGCCATCGCGCGCCTGGAGGAGATCGCCGTTGAGGGTGCGGGGGAGGGTCAAGTGGATATCGCGGTCCATCACCTCGCGGCGGCGGAGCGGGCCGATGCGTTGGCGGAACGGCTCCGCGAACGGGTGCCGGGTCTGAACGAGTTGCACGTGAGCGAGGTCGGCGCGGTGATCGGCGCGCATACCGGGCCGGGGCTGCTGGGGGCCGTGGTCTCGCCGAGGTGAGGGTGACGCGCGGGGTGTCGAGGCGTCGGAGCGTGGGAGCGCGGTGGGTGTCGGTTGCGGGGCGACCTGCCTGACGTCGATGTGACGCCACGCCTCACGACGTCGGCAAAACGCCGATGTGATGGTGGTGCGGCCGGTGTTGGTGGTGCGGCGGCTCTTGGCTCGGGGTGCCCGTGTGAGTGATGGAGTTATCCACAACTCCCCATTTATCCACGGTATTTGACGCGGATCGGCGAGATTCGTGCGAAGTGCCTACCGTCGGGTTCATGAACGCATTTCGCACGGCTTCGTTGCCGGATTCCACGTCAGTGTCGGTATCGGTTTCCGCCCCCGAGCCCTTGGCCGGGCCGCGCCTCCCGTCGTCCCTCGGGTCGTCGACCGCCCCCGTGGCGTCCGCGCGGTGGGGCAGAGGGGAGCGGGAGCGAGTTCGGGAGTGGAAACGGGAGCGAATGCGGGCTCGGGCCGCGGTGATCTTCGGCGCCGTCCCTCAAGGCGGTGGAACGGGGGCAGGGAGTGGTGAGGAGGGCGAGAGCGGCAGTGGTCTGAGGAGAACGGGGCACGCGGAGGCGGGTGGGAGAGCTGACGACGGTGCAGGAGTCGTCGCCGGTGTGGGAGCCGGCGCGGGTGTGGGGGCGGATGCCCTTGGTGCGTATGCTCCCGGCGGTGGCTGTGGCCGGTCCGACTCGGGTGCGGAAGGGCCGCATCCGCATCGTGCACCGCCTCCTCGTGAGCACGACCCTCCGGGTGCTCGCAGGGCGGAGCGCTGGTGGCCCGCGGTGCGTGAACGGCTGCCGCTGTGGCTCCAGTTGCGGTGCGGCACGGACCCGAAGGCGCTGGTGGCGCTGGTCCTGGTGCTCTTAGTGGGCGTGGGTTTCGCCGTCCAACACTTTTGGGCGGCGAGTCCGGAGCCGGTGCGGGCGCCGAGTGCCGAGGGGGCGGTTGCGGTGCCAGGAAGAGGCGGTCGCTCGCCGGCTCCTTCGGTGCCGTCGGCACATGCCGAATCCTCCGGTGCGACCACGGGTGCGCCGCCGGGCGGGGCCGGCCGGGTGTTGGTCGTGGACGTCGTGGGGAAGGTACGGCGGCCGGGAATCCAACGGCTGCCGGCGGGCTCGCGGGTGACCGACGCGCTGGAGGCCGCGGGCGGCGTGGTGAACGGGACGGACCTCCGCGGGCTCAACCGGGCGCGGCTGCTGACCGACGGCGAGCAGATCGCGGTTGGGACAGTGGGCGCGGGCGCAGGGGCCGGTGCGCTGGGTGGTGCGGCCGGGAGCGGCGGTTCGGGGAGTTCGGGCAGTGGCGCGTCGGGCCTGGCGAGCGGGCCGGTGAGCCTCAATTCCGCGACGGAACAGCAGCTTGACGCCTTGCCCGGAGTGGGCCCGGTCCTGGCCCGCCGCATCATCGAATTCCGCACCCGGCACGGTGGGTTCACGTCGGTGGACCAGCTCCGTCAGGTGGCCGGCATCGGCGAGCGGCGGCTTGCCGATCTGCGCTCCTTGGTTACGCCATGACGTCGGCAGGGGAGGGCGCCACCTCGCCCCGTAATGCCGTGGCGTCGACGGATGGTGGGCCGGCGAAGGACGCCACGGTGGGCAGCACCACGGCGGAGGGCGCGGCGGATACCGCACGGAACGCGCCCGCTGACCTGCGGCTCGTCGGCCCCGCGGTGGCGGCATGGGCGGCGGCAGCGGTGGCGTTGGGCGCGCCGGGTGGTGCGGTGGCCGTGGGGTGCACGGTGGCCGTGGTGCTCGCGGTGTTCGCGCTCTGGCGGGCCGGGGCGTTGCGGGTGTTGGCGCTCGGCACGTCCGCCCGTTCTCGTGCCGTAGGTGCCGAGGACGAGGGCCGTGGTGGTCCGGCGTCCGGCCGGTTCGCGCGGGGCCGTGGGCCAAGGCGCGGACGCGCCGCGGGGGCGCTCGTGGCGTTGGCGGCGGTGTTGCTGTGCGCCGCGGCGGCGGCCGCGTCCGCGGCGCTGCATGCCGCGGACGTGCGGCGCGGGCCGCTGCCCACCTTGGCGCAGCGGTACGCCCAGCTCACGGTGGAGCTGGAGTTGACCGGAGATCCCCGGTTGACCCGGCCCAAGGTGCGGGGGTCGCAACGGACGCCGCCGGCACTGGTGTTCACCGCTGACGCCGTCCGCACCACGGCCCCGGACGGGACGGTAACCGCCGCCCGCACCCCCGTACTGGCGGTCGTGCAGCAGCACGAAACGAAGGGTGCGAAGGGGGTGAAGAGTGCGGGGAAGGCAGGGGAAGCGGGGGCGGGGCGGAGTGCTGATGGGGGAGGGGGCGGGTTGGCGCCGGAGTGGCGGAGGTTGCTGCCGTCGACTCGGATCCGGGTGACGGCGCGTGCCGCGCCGGCGCTGATGGCGGCGGACCGGACGGCCGCCGTGTTGCGGGTGACCGCCGCCGGGCCTCCGGCCGTGGTGGCGCCGCCGTCCGCCCTCCAACGACTGGCCGGGAAACTGCGCGCCGGGCTGCGCGAGGCGACCGATGGATTGCGCCCGGACGCCCGTGCACTGCTGCCGGGCCTCGTCGTGGGCGACATCTCACGGGTGCCGGCCGATCTCGACGACGCCTTCCGCGCCACCGATCTGACGCATCTGCTCGCCGTCTCCGGCAGCAACCTGACCATCGTGCTCACCGTACTGATCGGCCCACCGCACCTCGCCGGCCAGGCCGAACGGCGGGGGTTGGCACGCCGGTTGAGACTCTCGCTGCGCGGCACCGCGCTGGTCGGCGGCGCCCTCGCGCTCGGTTTCGTCGTGGTGTGCCGCCCGGACCCCAGCGTGCTGCGGGCCGCCGCCTGCGGGCTGATCACCCTGCTCGCCATCGGTACCGGCCGCCGGCGCACGCTGCTTCCCGCGCTCGCCGCCGCCGTCCTGCTCCTGATCCTCTACGACCCGTGGCTGGCCCGGCGTTACGGCTTCCTGCTCTCCGTCCTGGCGACGGGCGCGCTGCTCCTGCTCGCTCCCCGCTGGAGCGCCGCTCTCCAGCGTCGCCGGGTGCCGTCCCGACTCGCCGAGGTGATCGCTGCCGCGGCCGCCGCCCAGGCGGTCTGCGCGCCGGTCATCGTGGTGATCGCGGCGCGGGTGGGACTGGTCGGCGTGCCCTGCAACCTGCTCGCCGAACTGGCCGTGACGCCCGCGACGATCCTGGGATTCGCGGCGCTCGCGGTGGCTCCGGTGGCCCTGCCGGTCGCCAAGTTGCTGGCGTGGTGCGCGGGTTGGCCGGCCGAGTGGATCGCCGGTGTCGCCCGTACGGGGGCGGAGCTGCCGGGCGCGGAGGTCGAGTGGACGGGAGGCTGGTGGGGCGGGCTGACGCTCGCCGTCGTCACCGTGGTGCTGTTGGCGGTCGGCCGGCGGGTGCTGCGCCGCCGCTGGCTGAGTGTGCTGTGCGCGCTGGCCGTGGTCCTGGCGGTGTTCCGCCCCGCGCCGTTGACCCGGGTGCTGACCGGCTGGCCACCGCCGGACTGGCGGGTGGTGGCGTGCAATGTGGGGCAGGGCGACGGGTTGGTGCTGGCAGCCGGCGACGGTACGGCGCTGGTGGTGGACGCCGGGCCCGAGCCCCGTGCCATCGACCGCTGTCTGACCGAGCTGGGCGTGCACCAGATCCCGTTGCTCGTTCTCACGCACTTTCACGCGGACCATGTGGACGGTCTGCCCGGGGTGTTGCGCGGGCGTTCGGTCGGAGCGATCGAGACCACGACGCTCCAAGAGCCCTACAGTCAGGCGAAGTTCGTACGGGCTGTGGCGACCGAGGCCAAGGTACCCGTCATCCGTGCGGCGCCGGGGGAGCGGCGTCATCTCGGGGCGCTTACGTGGGAAGTCCTCTGGCCGACCGCTCCGTCGCTGCCGAAGGCGGGTGCGGGCCAGCCGGGGCCGTCGTTGCCCGATGGTGGCGAGTTCTCCGGGCCCAACGACGCGAGCGTCGCCCTGTTGGTCCGGACGGAGGGACTGACCGTCCTGCTGCTGGGCGATCTCGAACCACCGGCTCAGCAGGCGTTGTTGGCCGCCCACCCGGAGCTGGCCGCCGTCGACGTCCTGAAGGTGGCACACCATGGTTCCGCTTATCAGGACCCCGAGTTGATGCAGCGCCTGATACCGCGTCTGGCGCTCGTCTCCTGCGGCGCCGGAAACCCGTACGGGCATCCCGCACCGCGCACCATCGCGGCGCTGCGGGCCCGGGGCACCCTGGTGCTGCGTACCGACACCGACGGCGCCATCGCGGTCGTCGGCACCTCCGGCAAGCTGTCCGCGGTGGTCGGCGGACGCCGGCCCAGGGGGCGTTCCGGCGGCGGGGGCGGACGCGGGGTCGGGTCCAGGACCGGGACCGGGACCGGATATCGACCTGGATGCCGGTCCAGAAGCCGGTCGAGACGGCGGTCCAGCCGTCGGGGCGGCCGATGGGCACAGCAGAGCCGACCGATGCAGCGAAGACGGCTCATACATACGGAGACGGCCGGTACACCAGCGACGACCAGTGCATCAGCGACGCCCCGTGCACCGGTGACGACCAGCGCATCAGCGACGCCCCGTGCACCGGCGACGCTGCGACGGCCCTTGCGGCAGCGACGACCGATGCACCAGCGACGATGGAGAGACGACACAGGGAGAGGACGCATATCTGATGGACGAGGCCACCGCGGATGCTTACCTCCGGCGGATATCCGCTGACCGGCCGGGCGCACCCGACGACGAGGCGCTGCGTGCGCTGCAACTGCGTCATCTGCGGGCCGTGCCGTTCGAGAACCTCGCCATTCATCTGGGGGAGGAGATCGTGCTCGCGGAGCAGCCGCTGCTGGACAAGATCGTCGAGGCCGGTCGCGGCGGGTTCTGTTACGAGCTCAACGGTGCGTTCGCGGCGCTGCTCCGGGCGTTGGGGTACGAGGTCGAGCTGCTCTCGGCGCGGGTGTTCGGGCCCGAGGGGATCGGGATTCCCTACGACCACCTGGCGCTGCGGGTCCGCACGTCCACCGGGTCCTGGCTCGTGGACGTCGGCTTCGGGCGGCACAGCCACCACCCGCTGCGGCTCGACGGCGATGCGGAGCAGATGGACCCCGGCGGGCGCTTCCGCATAGTGGAGACCGGGGAGGGGGACCTCGACGTCTCCCGGGACGGGGAGCCGCAGTACAGGCTGGAGCAACGCCCGCGCGAGCTCGCGGACTTCGAGGCCGGCTGCTGGTGGCAGCGGACGTCGCCCAGGTCGCATTTCAGGCGGTCACTGGTCTGCTCGCGGCTCACGGAGACGGGCCGGGTGACGCTCTCCGGGCGCACGCTGGTGCTCACCGGCGCCGAGGGCGTCCGCGAGGAGCGCGAGCTGAGTGCGGCGGAGGTCCTGCCGGCCTACCGGACCCATTTCGGCATCGTGTTGGACCGGGAACCGGTCCTCGTCCTGGAGGGGCGCGCGGGGGAGGAGGACGGGCGGGAGGGCTGAACCCCCGCTGGTGCCTTCGGCTCTGATGCCTCGGGGTCTGCTGCCTCCGGTCGCGGCGCCTCTGGCGTTACTCGGCCTCGCGCCAGCCGTCGCACTCCCCGGCGAGGGCGGCCAGGCCGGCCGCGTCGTAGGAGGCGTCGGGGTCCTCGACCACGACCAGCCACTGCGCGTCCTCGGCGTCGTCCTCGCCGGCCAGGGCGTCCCGTACGAGCTGGGGTTCCTCGGTGACGCCGAAGCGTTCCGTCAGGGCCTCGACCAGCTCCTCGGCGGCGTCGCGGTCGGGGAGGACGAGGACGTGGCGTCCGTTGTGGGTGTCGTTCACCGGTCCATTGTCGGTCAGGGGCGAGCGGCGGAGCACCGGGGCGGGCGCCCGGTGCCCGGTGCGGGCGGGGTTGTCAGTGGGGCGTGGGATGCTGGACGCGATGGCCAGGAAGACAGCTAACGACGACCCGCTCGCCCCCGTCACGATCGCGGTGGGCCAGGAGGAGCTGCTGCTCGACCGCGAGGTGCAGCAGGTGGTGGCCGCTGCCCGGGCGGCCGATGCGGACACCGATGTGCGCGACCTCACCCCCGACCAGCTCCAGCCCGGCACCCTCGCCGAGCTGACCAGCCCCTCGCTCTTCGCCGAGCGCAAGGTCGTGGTGGTGCGCGCCTCCCAGGACCTGTCGGCGGACACCGTCAAGGACGTGAAGGCGTACCTCGGCTCGCCCGCCGAGGAGATCACCCTGGTCCTGCTGCACGCCGGAGGCGCCAAGGGCAAGGGGCTGTTGGACGCGGCCCGTAAGGCGGGGGCGCGCGAAGTGGCCTGCCCCAAGATGACCAAGCCCGCGGACCGACTGTCCTTCGTCCGCGGCGAGTTCCGGGCGTCCGGCCGCTCGGCCACGCCGGAAGCCTGCCAGGCACTGGTGGACGCCATCGGCAGCGATCTGCGCGAGCTGGCGTCGGCGTGCGCGCAGTTGGCCGCCGACGTCGAGGGCATGATCGACGACGCCGTGGTCGCCCGCTATTACACCGGCCGCGCGGAAGCGTCCAGCTTCACCGTCGCCGACCGTGCGGTCGAAGGGCGGGCCGCCGAGGCGTTGGAGGCGCTGCGCTGGGCGATCGCGACCGGGGTCGCCCCCGTCATGATCACCAGCGCGTTGGCGCAGGGCGTCCGGTCCATCGGCAAGCTGGCCTCCGCCCCGCGCGGTGCCCGCCCCGGCGACCTCGCCCGCGAACTGGGCATGCCGCCCTGGAAGATCGACCGGGTCCGGCAGCAGATGCGCGGTTGGTCGGCGGACGGCGTGGCGGCGGCGTTGCGCGCGGTGGCCGAGGCCGACGCGGGGGTGAAGGGCGGCGGGGACGACCCCGAATACGCCCTGGAGAAGGCCGTGGTGGCGATCGCACGGGCGGCCCGCTCGCGGCGATAGCGCCAGGGCGGCGGCGAGGCGGCCAGGCGGCGAGCTGATGGCGCGGGCGGTGGCGCGGGCGCCGGTGGCAGTGGCGGTGAGGTGCGCTGGCGCCGCGGAGCCAGCGCCCCACGCGGCAGCCGACCGGTCATACGCCAGCCGACCGGTCATACGCCAGCCGATCGGTCGGTCAGTCGATCGGCGAAGCCCGGCGCCACCGCGGTTCAGCGCGGGGCGCCACCGCGGCGCACCCTCACCCGAGCCCCCCACCCGGCCCATCTCCGCTGCCCCGCACCGCAGTTCGGCGCGGCAGGGGGCGACACCGCAACCCGGTACTCGCCCCGGCACCTCACCCGTCGGCGCCCCTTCTCGGCCACCTCGGCGCTCCGGCCCGGCGGTTCAGCGTTGCAACTGCTGGAGGGTCTCCTTCGCGCTGGTTTCCAGCATCGTGGCGATCTCGGCCGGCGTCGGCGGCTTGGCGCCGCTGCTGCTCGCCGTATAGCTGGACCAGGTCGACTGGTACGTCATCCAGCCGTCGCGGACGGCGAGGATCACGTAGGAGTTGTTGTTGCTGCCGGGGGCGTCGTTGCGGGTGATGAGATACGCCTCGTCGCCGATGCCGGACACGGGCTCGACCTTGTACGCGATCGAGGTCTGCTGCTTCTCGTAGGAGCGGTAGATGTCGGCGAACTCCGGGGCCGGGTCGGCCTTCTTGTGCAGGGTGGCGGAGCTGTAGATCCAGGTCGAGGAGTAGCCGGCGGTGGGGCCGGTGTTGCCCGCGGCGAGGGAGACGTTGCACCACATCGAGTCCATGGAGTTCATCCGGGTCCCGCTGTGCTGCGGGTTCGGCGGGGACGACGGGCTCGGTGCGCCGGGCGTGCCCGAACCCGAGCCGGTGCCGCCGCCGGGGCTCGGCTTCGCCTTGTACCCGGCGCTCTCGAACGGGGTGAGGGAGGTCGCGGCGCACAGGTCGGACCGGTAGGCGTAGCCCTTGAGTTCGGGGTCGGGCTCCGAGGAGAACGCGCCGGTGGCGAACAGCACGGACGCCCCGATCGCGGTGGCGGCCACCGCGCCGCCGACGGCCCACAGCCAGCCGGAGGCGGAGGCAGCGGTGCCCTGACGGCGCGTCTCGATGCCGGGGAGGGCGACGGGGAGGGCACCAGGGGGAACGCCCGGGCCGCCGCCGGGCGGTGCCCCGTAGGCCGCGCCCGGTACACCCGGGGTGCCTGGCGTCGGATAGCCGTAGCCGCCCGGTACTCGGGGCGGCGCGGACGGTGCTCCCGGGGGCGGACCCGGTGGGTTCTGCGGACCTTGGGGGCCCTGCGGGAGCGGGTGGGCGTAGGGGTTCTGCTGGGCGGGCACCGGCGGTTGCGGTGCGGGCGGCGGGCCGTAGGCGGGAGGCTGTGGCACCGGGAAGGGATCGTTCTGGTCCCCCGTGTTGGACATGGCGGCAGCGTAGCGGACAACTCCGGCATCGGATCCGGCCCGTAGCGGCCCGCCCGCTCTACGGCCGGCAGTTCAGCGTCCCGGGGCTCTCCACGCGTCCCCGCACCCTCACGCGCGACGAGCACCCAGCTCCGTAGCGACCAACTCACCAGGCAACGAAAGCCCCACCACCCGCCAGCTCCCCAACCCTTAGCAGAACCCCCGGTCTTCACCGGCAGCCCTCCAGTCCCAACCCCCGCCCGCCCCAACGAAAAACCCCGCCGGGCCAAAAGGCACTGGCGAGGTCTTCCGCTCCACACACCGTGGATCTCCGTGGATCTCCACGGCGGGTGGATCTAGCTGAGAGGTGGCTGCTCTGCGGATTGGATTCCGCGGAGAGCCTGGGCGCCGCACCCGCGTGGCGAACGCAGGCCGCGTGCGGCGCGGTGGTGCACCGGCAGGGAGCGGTGAGAGGGGCCGCTGGATCCCTGAACGGCAGGGTGACCGCGACGGGCGCGGTCGGGTGGAGGTCAGCCCTTGAGGGCGGCGACCTTCTTGGCCAGCGCCGACTTCTTGTTGGCGGCGTTGTTCTTGTGCAGCACACCCTTGCTGACGGCCTTGTCGAGCTTCTGGGCCGCCAGGGCCTGCGCGGCGGTGGCCTTCTCCAGGTCACCGGCCTCGATGGCCTCGCGGGTGCGACGGATCGCGGTCTTCAGCGAGGACTTGACAGCCTTGTTGCGCTGACGAGCCTTCTCGTTGGTCTTGATCCGCTTCATCTGGGACTTGATGTTCGCCACGAAAGAGCCTTTTCAGGTTCGTTGGAGTTTCGAGTTGCGCCTCGCACGAGAGAGGGCACGAAGCGCAGTGGACCAGGCTACCAGCAGGGTTTACGCGCGCCCAAACCGGGCTACGGGCCGGCCCCCGCCCCGCCCGTCCCGGATGCCCGAACCGCCCCACCCCCGGCGCTCATGGGACGATGGGGGAGACCTCACAAGACACGAGTCCCGCCTACCCGCGTTCACTGAATGGACCCTGCGTGCCCGCGACCCCTACGAACGTGCCGGAGCCGAGCCGTACCGACCCGGCGCTCCTCCGTAACTTCTGCATCATCGCGCACATCGACCACGGCAAGTCGACGCTCGCCGACCGGATGCTCCAGCTCACCGGTGTCGTCGACCAGCGGCAGATGCGCGCGCAGTACCTCGACCGCATGGACATCGAGCGCGAGCGCGGCATCACGATCAAGTCCCAGGCGGTTCGGCTGCCCTGGGAGCCCTCCGAGGGCGAAGAGGGAAGTGGCACGACCCACATCCTGAACATGATCGACACCCCGGGCCACGTCGACTTCACCTACGAGGTCTCCCGGTCGCTCGCCGCGTGCGAGGGCTGCATCCTCCTCGTCGACGCCGCCCAGGGCATCGAGGCCCAGACCCTCGCCAACCTCTACCTGGCGATGGAGCACGACCTCACGATCATCCCCGTCCTCAACAAGATCGACCTGCCGGCCGCGCAGCCCGAGAAGTTCGCCGCCGAGCTGGCGAACCTCGTCGGCTGTGAGCCCGAGGACGTGCTGAAGGTCTCCGCCAAGACCGGTGTCGGCGTGCCCGAGCTGCTGGACCGGGTCGTCCGCGAGGTGCCGGCCCCGGTCGGCGTCAAGGACGCCCCCGCCCGCGCGATGATCTTCGACTCGGTCTACGACGCGTACCGCGGCGTCGTGACGTACGTGAAGGTCGTCGACGGCACGCTCAGCAAGCGCGAGCGGATCAAGATGATGTCCACCGGCGCCGCGCACGAGCTGCTGGAGATCGGGACGAACTCGCCGGAGATGAAGTCGGCCGACGGCCTGTCCGTCGGCGAGGTCGGCTATCTGATCACCGGGGTGAAGGACGTCCGGCAGTCCAAGGTCGGCGACACGATCACCCAGCTCACCAAGGGCGCCAAGGAGCCGCTGGGCGGCTACAAGGACCCCAAGCCGATGGTGTTCTCCGGGCTGTACCCGCTCGACGGCTCGGACTACCCCGAGCTGCGCGACGCCCTGGACAAGCTCCAGCTCAACGACGCCGCGCTGGTCTACGAGCCGGAGACGTCGGCGGCCCTGGGCTTCGGTTTCCGCGTCGGCTTCCTGGGCCTGCTGCACCTGGAGGTCATCCGGGAGCGCCTGGAGCGGGAGTTCGGGCTCGACCTGATCGCCACCGCGCCCAACGTGATCTACCGGGTGCAGATGGAGGACGGGGCGGAGCACACCGTCACCAACCCCAGCGAGTTCCCGGTCGGCAAGATCGACACGGTGCACGAGCCGGTGGTCCGGGCCACGATCCTGGCGCCCAGCGAGTTCATCGGCGCGATCATGGAGCTGTGCCAGAACCGCCGCGGCGCGCTGCTGGGCATGGACTACCTCTCCGAGGACCGGGTCGAGATCCGCTACACCCTGCCGCTCGCCGAGGTCGTCTTCGACTTCTTCGACCAGCTCAAGTCCAAGACCCGCGGCTACGCCTCGCTGGACTACGAGCCCACCGGCGAGCAGACCGCCGACCTGGTCAAGGTCGACATCCTGCTGCACGGCGACAAGGTCGACGCGTTCTCCGCGATCACGCACAAGGACAAGGCGTACGCGTACGGCGTGCGGCTGGTGGCCAAGCTGCGCGAGCTGATCCCGCGGCAGAGCTTCGAGGTGCCGATCCAGGCCGCCATCGGCAGCCGGGTCATCGCCCGTGAGACGGTCCGCGCCATCCGCAAGGACGTCCTCGCCAAGTGCTACGGCGGTGACATCTCCCGTAAGCGGAAGCTGCTGGAGAAGCAGAAGGAAGGCAAGAAGCGGATGAAGATGGTCGGCAGCGTGGAGGTCCCGCAGGAGGCCTTCATCGCGGTGCTGTCCTCGGACTCCGACGGCGACGCGAAGAAGAAGTAGCGGAGCAGGAGGAAGAAGAAGTAGCAAGAAGCGGGGCGTAGTTGGGCGGAGTGGACGCTGCGCCCGCTCGCGGGGCGTCGGTTCCTTGACGGGGGCCGGCGCCCCGTTGTCGTTCCGGGTCAGCCCGCCTGTCAAGCGCGTGTCATGTGCACCTTTCCCGCGGGTCACATCGTGAACCAGTCGGGTGCAGCCCCTTACACGGCGGCGTCACGCGCTCTACTCTGATCACTGCTCAAAGGTTACTCGCGAGTCACCAGCAACGAAGCGGGCCCCGGAGGACGCCGTGACCGACACTCACACGCTGATCGACAACCGGCCGCCTTCGGTGGCGACCCTCTTCCTGGAGCGGGTCGCGGCCACCCCGGATACCGAGGCCTACCGCTACCCCGTCCCGCCGGCCTCGGGCACCGGCCCGGACGACTGGAAGACGCTGACCTGGGGCCAGGCCGCCGAGCGGGTCCTCGCCACGAGCGCCGGGCTGATCTCGCTCGGCGTCCGCCCCGAGGAGCGCGTGGCACTGGCCGCCAACACCCGCGTCGAATGGATCCTCGCCGACCTCGGCGTGCTCTGCTCCGGCGCCGCCACCACCACCGTCTACCCCTCCACCAAAGCCGACGAGACCGCCTTCATCCTGGCCGACTCCGGCAGCCGGGTGCTGATCGCGGAGAACGCCGCACAGCTCGCCAAGGCCCGCGAGAAACGCGCCGAACTCCCCGAGCTGGCCCACGTCGTGGTCATCGACGAGACCGACGCCCGGCCCGCCGACGACGACCCCGAGGGGTGGGTGCTCTCCCTCGCCGAACTGGAGAAGCGCGGCACCGCCTATCTGGAGCAGCACCCGGAGTGCGTCAAGGAACGCGTCGCCGCGCTCCGCGCCGACCAACTGGCCACCCTGATCTACACCTCCGGCACCACCGGCCGCCCCAAGGGCGTCCGGCTGGCGCACGACTGCTGGGCGTACATGGCCCGCGCCATCCAGGCGACCGGGATGGTCACCGCGGACGACGAGCAGTACCTCTGGCTGCCGCTGGCGCACGT
This sequence comes from Streptomyces sp. WZ-12, assembly GCF_028898845.1. Lineage (NCBI taxonomy): Bacteria > Bacillati > Actinomycetota > Actinomycetes > Kitasatosporales > Streptomycetaceae > Streptomyces > Streptomyces sp. WZ-12. The sequence continues at coordinate 5,964,359 of NZ_CP118574.1, forward strand.
CTTCGGGAAGGTGCTGACCGCCGGGCAGATCTCCGTCGGCCACGTGATCGCGGTGGACGGCCGGGTCGACAAGATCATCGAGAACCTGCCGGTGGTCCGGCCCACCTACATGGCCGCCGTCCCGCGGATCTTCGAGAAGGTCTACAACGGCGTCGCGGCCAGGGCCCGGGAGGGCGGCGCCGCCAAGTACAAGATCTTCCAGTGGGCGGCCGGGGTGGCCCGGGAGTACGCCAAGACCTCTCAGGAGAACTTCCGGCACACCGGCAACGCCTCGGTGCCGTTCGCGCTCGCCGCCAAGCACAAGGTCGCCGACGCCCTCGTCTACGCCAAGCTGCGCGAGGCGTTCGGCGGCCGGCTGCGCGCCGCGATCTCCGGCTCCGCCGCCCTCGCCCCGGACATCGGCTACTTCTTCGCCGGCGCCGGCATCCACATCCTTGAGGGCTACGGCCTGACGGAGTCCAGCGCCGCCAGCTTCGTCAACCCCGGCGAGGCGTACCGCACCGGCACCGTCGGCAAGCCGCTGCCCGGCACCGAGGTGCGGATCGCCGAGGACGGCGAGATCCTGCTGCGCGGCCCCGGCATCATGCAGGGCTACCACGGCCTGGCCGACAGGACCGCCGAAGTGCTGGAGGAGGACGGCTGGTTCCACACCGGCGACATCGGCGAGCTGTCCGCCGACGGCTACCTGCGGATCACCGACCGCAAGAAGGACCTCATCAAGACCTCCGGCGGCAAGTACATCGCCCCCGCCGAGGTGGAGGGCCAGTTCAAGGCCGTCTGCCCGTTCGTCTCCAACGTGGTGGTGCACGGCGCCAACCGGAACTTCTGCACCGCCCTGATCGCCCTGGACGAGCCGACCATCCTCACCTGGGCCAAGGAGCGCGGCCTGGGCGGCAAGAGCTACGCCGAGGTCGTCGCCACCGACCAGGTCCGCGCGCTGATCGACGGCTACGTGGAGCGCGTCAACGAGGGGCTCCAGAGGTGGCAGCAGATCCGCAAGTTCCGGCTGCTGCCGCGCGATCTGGACATCGAGCACGGGGAGATCACCCCCAGCCTCAAGATCAAACGACCGGTCGTGGAGCGGGCGTTCAAGGACCTGCTCGACGAGATGTACGCCGGCGCGCGGGAGGCGTAGCCGGGAGGGCGCGGTGCGGGCGCACGCCCCGGCGGGCCCGCGCCGCCCCGCACCGCACCCCGTCCGCCGTCGCCCCCAGGGAGGTCCGGGGCCACCGATCACGTCATGCGTCAGCCGCGTCACCACCTCTGACCACGCACTTCCGTGACTCACCGCTTATGAGCGCGCTCGTTCTGTCACCCTGACGGGAGGCGCATCCGGCGCCGCTGGGGAACCGCTCGGGAGTTGCTCAATGAGGATGACAACTACGGCCGGACGGAACGACATCGCAGGGGCCGCCGCCCGCTCCCTGCGTGCCACGCTGCCCGGGGACCCGCGGGCCGCGGCGGCCGCGCGGCAGTTCGTCCGGGCCGCCTTCGCCGACTGGCGCGCGCGGGGCCTGCCCGGCGCCGACCGCCTCACCGAGCGGCTGGCGGACGAAACGGTGCTGCTGGTCAGCGAGTTGGTGACCAACGCGGTGGTGCACGCGGGCACCACCGTCGAGCTCCTCTGCCGGCTCGACCCCGCCGAGGAGTCGCTGCCGCACCCCGACGACCTCCCGGACGCCGCCCCCGAGGAACCGCCCCGCCCCGGCCTGGTCGTCGAGGTCTCCGACCGGCACCCCACCCAGCCCGTACGGGCCCGCGAGGACACCGGCGCCCCCGAAGGCGGCGGCCACGGGCTCCGGTTGATCAGCGCGGTCGCCGAAGCCTGGGGCGTCACCTACCGGCGGGCGATGAAGACGGTGTGGTTCCGCCTGCCGGTCGGCGGCCCCGACGCGAGCTGGCCGGAACCCGACACCGTCGACGATGCCTGCGACGCCTACGCCACCGCGGACGCCCACGGCGGCCAGGCGTTCCGGCGCGCCCTGCGGACCTCCGAACTCCTCGCCCCGGTGCCGCGCCGCCCCGCCCCGCCCGAGGACCGGCCGGACCCCGGCCGCGGGGGCGTCGACAGCGGTGCGCTCTCCTTCCTCGCGGAGGCGTCCGACCTGCTCTCCGGGCAGCTCGACGCCGACCAGGTCGCCTCGCTGGCCGCCCAGTTGATCGTCCCGCGGCTCGCCGACTGGTGCGCGGTGTGGCTGCACGACGGCGACGGCGGCGCCCCCGGCCGCGGCCTCACCGAGGACGGCGAGGCGCCGCGGCTCGCCCGTGTCTGGCACATGTACGAGGGCCGGATCGACGCGCTGCGCACCGCATTGGAGAAGGAGCCGCCCGGCCTGAGGACCGACGCCGCCGGCAACCGGCCGGTGCCGGTGCCCTGGCCGTGGCCGGACGGGCCGGTCGGCGACGGGGAGTTCGACGGCGCGGCGCTGGCCTGCCCGCTGGTCACCGGCGGCCGGCGGCTGGGCACCGTACTGCTTGGCCGGGCCGGACTGCGGCGGTTCCCCGGTGGGGCGGTGGCGCTGATCGAGGACCTGTGCCGCCGGGCCGCCCGCGCGGTCGCCACCGCCCGCGCCTACAGCCGCCAGGAACGCATCAGCCGGGTCCTCCAGCGCCGGCTGCTGCCGCAGGGGCGGGCCCGGGTCCCCGGGGTGGCGTCGGCGGTGGTCTACGAGCCGCGGGAGGGCGCCTGGGCCGGCGGGGACTTCTGGGACCTCTTCGAGGCCGGCGACGGCCGCTGGTGCTTCGCCCTCGGCGACGTCTGCGGCAGCGGCCCGGAGGCGGCCGCGGTCACCGGACTCGCCCGCCCCGTGCTGCGGCTGCTGGCCCGCGACGGCTTCGGCGTCTCCGAGGTCCTCGACCGGCTCAACAAGACCATGGCCAGGGAAGCCTCGGACTCCGTCGCGGCGGTCGCGGCGGCGGTGGCGGCGGCCGGCGCGGGCGCGGAGTCCCCCGTGGAGATCCGCGAGGAGGGCGAACAGGCCCGCTTCCTCTCGCTCCTCTATGGCGAGATCGTCCCGTACGGCGGCGGCACCGGCGGCGCCCGCTGCACCCTGGCCAGCGCCGGCCACCCGCTCCCGTTGGTGCTCGGCACCGACGGGGCGGTCCGGGTCGTGGCGGCGCCGCAGATGCTGCTGGGCGTCGTCGAGGAGGCGGTCTACGTCAGCGAGTCCTTCGACCTGCGCCCCGGGGAGACCCTGCTGTGCGTCACCGACGGGGTGACCGAGCGGCGCTGCGGCCGGCGGCTCTTCGACGACGAGGACGGCCTGGCCGGCGCGCTCGCCGCGACCGCCGGCCGCAGCGCCGAGGCCATCGCCGAACACATCCGCCGCACCGTCCACGCCTTCGGGCCGACCCCGCCCGACGACGACCTGGCCTTGATGGTGCTCCAGGCGGCGGGCGGGGGTGGGCGCCCGTAGGGGGCGGTCGAACGGGTCCCGTAGGGGGTGCGAGGGCCCCCTGCGGGGCCACAACCGGGCGGGCGGGGGAGGTATTCCGGACCCCGAACCGGAACCCTCCGGCATGACGGACAATGGACCCCATGCCTTCCGCACTGCCAGATGGTGAGCCGATGCCCGAGGACGGGGCGCTGCCCCGCCATGCGCTGACCGGCGCCGCCGAGCGCCCCCTCGGCTTCTATCTGCACGTGCCGTACTGCGCCACCCGCTGCGGCTACTGCGACTTCAACACCTACACCGCGAGCGAACTGCGCGGCCGCGGCGGCGCCCTGGCCTCCCGCGACAACTACGCCGACACCCTCGTCGAGGAGGTCCGGCTGGCCCGCAAGGTACTGGGCGACGACCCCCGTCCCGTACAGACGGTCTTCGTCGGCGGCGGCACCCCGACCCTGCTGCCCGCCGCCGACCTCGGCCGGATGCTGGCCGCGCTGCGCGACGAGTTCGGCCTGGCGCCCGACGCCGAGATCACCACCGAGGCCAATCCGGAGTCCGTCGATCCGCGCTACCTCGCCGAGCTGCGCGCGGGCGGCTTCAACCGCGTCTCCTTCGGCATGCAGAGCGCCCGCCAGCACGTCCTGAAGATCCTCGACCGCACGCACACCGCGGGCCGCCCCGAAGCCTGCGTCGCCGAGGCCCGCGCGGCCGGCTTCGCGCACGTCAACCTCGATCTGATCTACGGCACCCCCGGGGAGTCCGACGACGACTGGCGCGCCTCCCTGGACGCCGCCACCGCCGCCGGCCCGGACCACATCTCCGCCTACGCCCTGATCGTCGAGGAGGGCACCCAACTCGCCCGCCGGATCCGCCGCGGCGAGGTCCCGATGACCGACGACGACGTGCACGCCGACCGCTACCTGATCGCCGAGGAGCGCCTGACCGCCGCCGGCTTCTCCTGGTACGAGGTCTCCAACTGGGCCACCACCGAGGCCGCCCGCTGCCGCCACAACGAGCTGTACTGGACCGGCGCCGACTGGTGGGGCGCCGGACCCGGCGCGCACAGCCACGTCGGCGGCGTCCGCTGGTGGAACGTCAAGCACCCCGCCGCCTACGCCCAGGCCCTCGCCGAGGGCCGCTCACCGGGCGCCGGCCGCGAGGTGCTGGCCGACGAGGACCGCCGCGTCGAGCGGATCCTCCTGGAGCTCCGGCTCGCCGCCGGCTGCCCGCTGGACCTCCTCGCCCCCGCGGGCGCCCGCGCCGCCGCCCGCGCGCTGGCCGACGGCCTCCTGGCGCCCGGCCCGTACGAGGCCGGGCGGGCGGTGCTGACGCTCCGCGGCCGGCTCCTCGCGGACGCGGTCGTCCGCGACCTGGTGGACTGACACCCCGGTCGCCCCGCTCGCTCTCGAACCCCGTGCCCCGTCCCCCAACGCCCCCAAGGCGCCGGGGACTTCACCACGGCTCAGGGCGTTGACGCGTCGAGGGCCAAGGCGTCACCCCCCGACTCCTCGATTCGATCAGTGCGTCAACGGGCGGGACGACCGGCCCGACGCCGAGTCGATCTCGTCGTGGGCCTTGGTCAGCAGTTGCATCGCCAGGTCGTTGAGGGCCCTGGCCCCCGCGACCTCCTCGCCGACCCGGGGCTGGTTCCCGTCGGCGGGATGGCGGCTGGCATAACCATGGGACCGCACCTCGGTCCCGTCCGGCAGCCGTACCATCGCGGCGGCCCGGGTGCGGTGGACGTCCTCCTCGAATTCCATCTCGACATGCCATCCGACAGCGGTCTTCAACATGGCGGTCACCTCCGGCATCGCTGCTACCAGAGTGCGCTCGCCACCGCCCCCGCGCACGACGTGCACCGGGGCGGCGCCCTGCCCTCCCTAGGGCGCCGGCCGCCGGCACGGAGCCCTCCGCGCCGTCACGCGCCCTCCGGCGCCGTCACGAAGTCGATCAGCTCCTCCACCCGACCCAGCAGCGCCGGCTCCAGGTCCTTGTACGACCGCACCCGGGACAGGATCCGCTGCCAGGCCGCGCCGGTGTTCTCCGGCCAGCCCAGCGCCCGGCACACCCCGGTCTTCCAGTCCTGGCCCCGAGGGACCTGCGGCCACCCCGCGATGCCGACCGACGACGGCTTCACCGCCTGCCACACGTCGATGTACGGGTGGCCGACGACCAGCACGTTCCCGTCCGTCACCGACGCCGCGATCCGGGACTCCTTGGAGCCGGGGACCAGGTGGTCCACCAGGACGCCGAGGCGGGCGTCCGGGCCGGGGGAGAACGCCGCCACGATGGCCGGGAGGTCGTCGATGCCCTCCAGGTACTCCACCACGACGCCCTCGATCCGTAGGTCGTCGCCCCAGACGCGCTCCACCAACTCGGCGTCGTGCCGGCCCTCCACGTAGATGCGGCCGGCGCGGGCGACCCGGGCGCGGGCCCCGGGGACCGCGAGGGAACCGGAGGCGGTGCGCGCCGGCCCGCTCGCCGCCGGGCGGGCCGGCGGCCGGACGAGGGTGACGGTCCGGCCCTCCAGGAGGAAGCCGCGCGGCGCCATCGGGAACACCCGCTGCTTGCCGAAGCGGTCCTCCAGGGTCACCGTCGTGCCCTCGGCGGTCTTCTCGCACCGGATGACCGCGCCGCAGTAGCCCGTGGCCACCTCCTCCACGACCAGCCCGGGATCGGCCGGCACCTCGGGCACCGGCTTCGGCTTCTTCCAGGGGGGAGTGAGGTCGGGGCTGTAGTGCCTGCTGTGCATGGGGGTTGGTTCCCTACGGGTCGGGGATCGGACGGTCGGTCGGGTGGGGAGGAGCGGCGCCACGGGCGGTGGGCCGGTGTGCACACCGGGAAGAGTGCGAGGTCAACGGCGGTCGTGGCGGGGCGAGTTGGCGGTTCCGAAGCGAGCGGCCAGGGCGTCCCGTTGCGCGCGGACGAAGGCCGCGTCCACCACCGCGCCGTGCCCCGGCACGTAGTGGGCGTCCTCGCCGCCCAGCGTCAGCAGCCGGTCGAGCGCGGCGGGCCACCGCCCGGGCACCGCGTCCGGACCCGCCTGGGGCTCGCCGGACTCCTCCACCAGATCGCCGCAGAAGACGACGTCCCGTTCACCGGGCCGGCCGGGTACCAGGACGGCCAGGTCGTGGGCGGTGTGACCGGGGCCGACGGCGGCCAACAGCACCTCCCGGTCGCCGAGGTCGAGGGTCGTTCGGTCGTCCACCTGGTGGCGCGGGACGACCAGGTGGTCCGCGGCCTCGGCGGCGGCCTGCGGGGCCACGCCGTGCCGGACCGCGTCCTGCCGCAGCGCCTCCCCGCCGTCCCGGAGCAGCCCGGCCACCCCCGCCGCGCCGTACACCTCGACGCCGGCGAAGGCCGCGGTGCCCAGTACGTGGTCGAAGTGCGGGTGGGTGAGCGCGACATGCGTCACATCGCGGCCCAGCACCCCGCGGACCGTGCGGCGCAGCTCCGCCCCGGCGGCGAGGGTCGGACCGGTGTCGACGAGCAACACCCCGCCGGCGCCGGCGATCATGCCGATCGTCTCGTCCCAGCCGGGCATCCGGCGCCGGACGACGCCGGTGCCGAGCCGCTCCCAGCCGGCCTCTTCCCAAGTGGTGCGCATGGCAGGACGCTAGCGCCCCCGCGATAGCGTTGCCCCGCACCCGGTGGAAACCCGGCGGAAAGCCGGCGGGCACGAGCACCTCGTGGGGCGCACCGCGATGCGCCTGTGGCGCGGGCCCGGAGCGCCAACGAGCCGTCGTATAAGGGATTTCCAAGGGATCGCTCAGGGAACTCTCCGGGGCGGCCCCGGGTCGGATCAGGCGGTGGTGGGTAAGCCCTCAGTGCGCCCGCCCTTGCTGTATCCGCTCCGCCCGGCCGTACACTGGCTGCGGGTCTGGCACTCGGGCCAGGTGAGTGCCAGTGAAGAGACGACCGGCGGGACGGCCGACTGGAGGTGGCGGAAATGCTCAGTGAACGCAGGCTCGAAGTGCTGCGCGCCATCGTCCAGGACTACGTAGGGACGGAGGAGCCGGTCGGCTCCAAGGCCCTCACCGAGCGCCACAAGCTGGGCGTCTCCCCGGCCACCGTCCGCAATGACATGGCGGCCCTGGAGGACGAGGGCTTCATCGCCCAGCCGCACACCAGCGCCGGCCGGATCCCGACCGACAAGGGCTACCGCCTCTTCGTCGACAAGATGGCCGGCGTCAAGCCGCTGTCCGTCCCCGAGCGGCGGGCGATCCAGAATTTCCTGGACGGCGCCGTCGACCTCGACGACGTGGTGGGCCGCACCGTGCGGCTGCTGGCGCAGCTCACCCGACAGGTCGCGGTGGTGCAGTACCCGTCCCTGACGCGGTCCACCGTCCGGCACGTCGAGCTGCTGGCGCTGGCCCCGGCCCGGCTGATGCTGGTGTTGATCACCGACACCGGCCGCGTCGAGCAGCGGCTCATCGACTGCCAGACGCCGTTCGGCGAGACGTCCCTGGCGGACCTGCGCGCCCGGCTCAACAGCCGGATCGTCGGCCGCCGTTTCACCGACGTCCCGCAGCTCGTGCAGGATCTCCCGGAATCCTTCGAACAGGACGACCGGGCCACCGTATCGACAGTACTGTCGGTGTTGCTGGAGACTTTGGTGGAGGAGACCGAAGAGCGGTTGATGATCGGCGGCACCGCCAATCTGACGCGCTTCGGGCATGATTTCCCCCTGACCATCCGGCCGGTGCTGGAAGCCCTTGAGGAGCACGTGGTGCTGCTCAAGCTGCTCGGGGAGGCCAACGACTCGGGCATGACCGTACGCATCGGGCATGAGAATGCTCACGAGGGCCTGACGTCCACCTCGGTCGTCACCGTCGGATACGGTTCGGGCGACGAGGCCGTCGCGAAATTGGGCGTGGTCGGACCGACCCGCATGGACTACCCCGGAACGATGGGAGCGGTACGCGCAGTGGCACGTTACGTCGGACAGATCCTCGCGGAGTCGTAAGTGGCCACGGATTACTACTCGGTCCTCGGCGTCAGCCGTGACGCCTCGCAGGACCAGATCAAGAAGGCTTTCCGGCGGCTGGCGCGCGAGCTCCACCCGGATGTGAACCCGGATCCCAAGACCCAGGAGCGGTTCAAGGAGATCAACGCCGCCTACGAGGTCCTGTCGGATCCGCAGAAGAAGCAGGTCTACGACCTCGGTGGCGACCCCCTCTCGCAGGCCGGCGGCGCCGGTGGCGCGGGCGGCTTCGGCGCGGGCTTCGGGAACTTCTCCGACATCATGGACGCGTTCTTCGGCACGGCCTCGCAGCGCGGCCCGCGCTCGCGGACCCGCCGCGGCCAGGACGCGATGATCCGCCTCGAAATCGAGTTGAGCGAGGCCGCGTTCGGCACCACCAAGGACATCCAGGTCGACACCGCCGTCGTCTGCACCACGTGCAGCGGCGAGGGCGCCGCGCCGGGCACCTCGGCGCAGACCTGTGACATGTGCCGCGGCCGCGGCGAGGTCTCGCAGGTCACCCGGTCCTTCCTGGGCCAGGTCATGACGTCCCGACCCTGCCCCCAGTGCCAGGGCTTCGGCACGGTCGTCCCGACCCCGTGCCCGGAGTGCGCGGGCGACGGCCGGATCCGCTCCCGCCGCACCCTCACGGTCAAGATCCCGGCCGGTGTCGACAACGGCACCCGGATCCAGTTGGCCGGCGAGGGCGAGGTCGGCCCCGGCGGCGGCCCCGCCGGCGACCTCTACGTCGAGATCCACGAGCTGCCTCACCCGGTGTTCCAGCGCCGCGGCGACGACCTGCACTGCACGGTCACCATCCCGATGACCGCGGCGGCGCTGGGCACCAAGTGCCCCCTGGAGACGCTCGACGGCATGGAGGATGTCGACGTCCGGCCCGGCACCCAGTCCGGCCAGTCGATCCCGCTGCACGGCCGCGGCGTGACCCACCTGCGCGGCAACGGCCGCGGCGATCTGATCGTCCACGTCGAGGTGCAGACCCCGAGCAAGCTGGAGCCCGAGCAGGAGGAACTGCTGCGCCGGCTGGCCAAGCTGCGCGGCGAGGAGCGCCCGCAGGGACAGTTCCAGCCCGGGCAACAGGGGCTGTTCTCGCGGTTGAAGGACGCGTTCAACGGGCGGTAGGCGCACGGGTCGGGGCGGTGGTCAGGGGGTTTCCCGCGGCCGTCGCCCCGGTTCTGGGCAGGGCGAGGGGCGTGACACGATGTGGGCATGCCCACCGCGCTCACCGATCTCTGCCGCCACCCCATCGTGCAGGCCCCGATGGCGGGTGGTGGCTCCGGACCCGAGTTGGCCGCCGCCGTCTGCGAGGCCGGCGGCCTCGGCTTCCTGGCGGCCGGCTACAAGACCGCCGACGGCATGTACCAGGAGATCAAGCAACTGCGCGGGCTGACCGGCCGGCCCTTCGGCGTCAACCTCTTCATGCCGCAACCCCCGTTGGCCGACGCCTCCGCCGTCGCGGTCTACCGCGAGCAACTCGCCGGCGAGGCCACCTGGTACGAGACCGAGCTCGGCGACGCGGACGCCCCCGCCGACGACGGCTACGAGGCCAAGCTGGCGATCCTCCGCGACGACCCGGTGCCGGTGGTCTCCTTCACCTTCGGATGCCCCTCGCGGGCGGTCCTCGACGCGTTCGCCAAGGTCGGTACGTACACCATCGTCACGGTCACCACGGCCGCCGAGGCGCAGGCCGCGCAGTGGTCGGGGGCCGACGCGGTGTGCGTGCAGGGCGTGGAGGCGGGCGGCCACCAGGGCACCCACCGGGACGACCCACACGCCGACGGCACCGGCGCCGGGCTGGGTTTGGTGGCGCTGCTGGCGCAGGTGCGGGAGACGGTGCAGATCCCGGTGATCGCCGCCGGCGGGCTGATGCGCGGCGCCCAGATCGCCGCGGTGCTGGCCGCCGGCGCCACGATGGCGCAGCTGGGCACCGCCTTCCTGATCACCCCCGAGTCCGGCGCCCACCCGCTGCACAAGCAGGCGTTGATCAACCCCCTGTTCACCCATACCGAGTTGACCAGGGCGTTCTCCGGGCGGCCGGCCCGCGGACTGGTGAACCGTTTCCTTCGCGAGCACGGCCCGTACGCCCCGGCCGCCTACCCGGCCGTGCACTACCTCACCTCCCCGGTCCGCAAGGCCGCCGCCAAGGCGGGCGACGCCCAGGGGATGAACCTCTGGGCGGGGCAGGGCCATCGGCTGGCACGGGAGCTACCCGCCGGGCAGTTGGTGGAGGTCCTGATGGCCGAACTCGACGCCGCCCGCGCCGCGTTGGCCAACGGCCGCCTGCCCGAAGCCGGTTGCGGCACGGGCGGAGATGCCGGTTGCGGCACGGGCGGAGGTGCGGCATGACCGCCCCCGTCTTCCTCGTCGACGTCGAGGCGCTCGCCGGTGTACGGGCCGGCGGCACGCTCACCCTGGACGGCCCCGAGGGTCGGCACGCGGTGTCGGTGCGGCGGCTCCGCGTCGGCGAGGAGATCGTCCTGACGGACGGCGCAGGCACCGGCGCCGAGGGCACCGTCGCCGCCGTCGAGGGCAAGGACCGGCTCACCGTCGCCGTCACCGCGCTGCGCACCGAGGAGCCGCCGGCGCCCACCCTCACCGTCGTGCAGGCGCTGCCCAAGGGCGACCGCGGGGAACTGGCCGTGGAGACCATGACGGAGACCGGGGTGGACGCCATCGTGCCGTGGCCCGCGGCCCGTTGCGTCACCCAGTGGAAGGGCGAACGGGCCGCCAAGTCGCTCGCCAAATGGCGGGCCACCGCACGGGAGGCCGGCAAGCAGTCCCGCCGACTGACCTTCCCGCAGGTCACCGACCCGCTGTCGACCAAGAAGGTCGCCGAGCTGCTCGCCGACGCCGACTTCGCCGCCGTCCTCCACGAGGAGGGCAGCAGCCCGCTCGCCACCGCCGAACTCCCCACCCAGGGCTCGATCGTGCTGGTCGTCGGCCCAGAAGGGGGCGTCGCGCCGGAGGAGTTGGCGCTCTTCGCCGAGGCAGGGGCGAAGCCGTATCGGTTGGGGGCGAGCGTGTTGCGGACGTCTACCGCGGGGACGGCGGCAGTGGCGTTGCTGCTGGGGCGCACGGGGCGCTGGGGCTAGGTTCGGCCCCCGTTGTCGCCTTCCCCGCCGTGGGCCTGCGGCCGGCTGGGTCCCACGTTGTCGGCTTTCCCGCCGTCGCCCTGCGGCCGGCTGGTTCCCACGTTGTTGGCTTTCCCGCCGTGGGGGTTGCGGCTCCGCTGCGCGGGGCGGTGCCGCTGCGCGGGGCGGGTGGGGTTGTTGTCCGCTGCGCGGGGCTGTTGGGTGCGGTGACGGGCCTGCGGGGTGGGTGTGCAGGACTGCTTCGCTTTACGTCCTGCACACCCACCCCTCCGGCCCGCCCCCTCCCGTTGGGGGTGGTGAAGGGGGCGGCGGGGGTTGGGCGTTGTGGTGCTCTGGAGGTCAATGCCCAGGCTGGGGGCCCGGGTTGGTCAGGTGAGGAGTTCGGCGGTCAGGGTGATGTTCTTGACGCCTGCCAGGGCCTGGCTGACGGGGCAGTTCTGCTTGGCGTCCTGGGCCGCGGACTGGAAGTCGGGGGCGGAGAGGCCGGGGACGCGGGCCTTGACGGTGAGGGCGATCGCGGTGATGCCCTCGCCGGGCTGGAAGGTGACGTCGGCCTGGGTGTCGAGGCTTTCGACGGTGTGGCCCTTGCCGGCCAGGCCGTGCGAGAGGGCCATCGAGTAGCAGGAGGAGTGGGCCGCCGCGATCAGTTCCTCGGGGCTGGTGACGCCGTTCGGCTGCTCCGCGCGGGCGGGCCAGTTCACGTCGTAGGTGCCGACCTTGGAGGACTCCAGGGCGACGGTGCCCTTGCCCTGGAGGAGGTTGCCTTCCCAATGGGTCTTGGCGGTGCGCGTGGTTGCCATGGTGCATAACTCCCGTTTGTGGGGCCAATGCGGTCTTGAGAGGTCAGCTTAGGGTCAGACCGGTCGCGATCCGCAGGATCGACTCCGGGCCTCCTGGACCGGCCCGCGGGGCCGCCCGGGGTGATCGGCTAGCATCCGGAGGGCGTACGCACGGTGCGTACGGCGCACGCCGCGCGACCCGGGAGGAGCCCACCGGTGGCGGGAAAACCGCAGGCCGACTGCCTGTTCTGCAAGATCGTGGCGGGAGAGGTACCGGCGACGATCGTCCGTGAGACGGAGACCACCGTCGCCTTCCGCGACATCAATCCCCAGGCACCCACGCACGTCCTGGTGATCCCCAAGGCGCACTACCCGGACGCGGCGTCGCTCGCCGGCGCCGAGCCCGAGGTGATCGCCGACATACTGCGCGAGTCACGCGAGGTCGCCGCCGCGGACCAGATCGAGGAGACCGGCTACCGGGTCGTCTTCAACACCGGCGCCGGCGCCGGCCAGACCGTCTTCCACGCGCACCTGCACGTCCTCGGGGGCCGCGGCCTCCAGTGGCCTCCCGGATAACGAGCCATGTCGGTACGCGAACTGGTCGTCCTCGGGACCGCCAGCCAGGTCCCCACCCGGCACCGCAACCACAACGGCTATCTGCTGCGGTGGGACGGCCAGGGGCTGCTCTTCGACCCGGGCGAGGGCACCCAGCGGCAGATGCTGCGGGCCGGCGTCGCCGCCCACGACCTCAACCGGATCTGCATCACCCACTTCCACGGCGACCACTCGCTGGGCCTGGCCGGGGTGATCCAGCGGATCAACCTCGACCGGGTGCCGCACCCGGTGACGGCCCATTACCCGGCCAGCGGCGAGCGGTTCTTCGAGCGGCTGCGGTACGCCACCGCCTACCGCGAGACCGTCAAGATCGCCCAGCGGCCGGTCTCCGCCGACGGTGAACTGGACCGCGACAAGAGCTACGTCCTGACCGCGCGCAAGCTCTCGCACCCGGTCGAGTCGTACGGCTACCGGCTCACCGAGCCGGACGGCCGGCGGATGCTGCCGGAGCGGCTGGCCGCCCACGGCATCGCTGGACCGGACGTCGGACGCCTCCAACGGGACGGCGAACTGGGCGGCGTGACCCTCGACGAGGTCAGCGAGGCGCGGCCCGGCCAGAGCTTCGCCTTCGTCATGGACACCCGGCTGTGCGACGGCGTCCACGCCCTCGCGGACGGCGTGGACATGCTGGTGATCGAGTCCACGTTCCTCGACGAGGACGTCCAACTGGCGAAGGACCACGGACACTTGACGGCCGGCCAGGCGGCGAAGGTGGCCGTCGACGCCGGGGTGCGGCACCTGGTGCTGACGCACTTCTCGCAGCGCTACGCCGATCCCGCGGATTTCGAGCGGCAGGCGCGGGCGGTGGGCTTCGCCGGCGAACTCACCGTCGCCAGGGACCTGTTGCGGATCCCGCTGCCCAAGAGGCGCTGACCCGCGGCCCGTAGAGCGGGACCCCGGCGCCCCTGGGCGAGCGCCGGGGCCGCACGCCTCACGGCAGGTAGTACATCGGGTTCGGCAGCTTGAAGGTGCGCCGCGCGGCGCCGCCCTCCAGGTCGCTGTACTGGTCGCCGAAGTTGGCGACGATGCGGTAGCCGAGGGACTCGATGTGCTTGCGGGTGCCCGACTTGAAGCCGATGGTCGAGCAGGTCGTGCCGCACGGCAGGTAGGACGGCGGGTGCTCCTTGTCCCGCAGGTAGACGTGGGCGCGGTCCAACGGGACGTCGTAGCCAACGTTCTTGAGGTTGCGCACGCTCCAGTCGCGCTGGGCCTCCTTGCGGCCGGTGACGAAGAAGACCTCGGCGCCCTTCTTGTGCGCCCAGGTGACCAGGTCGTTCATGCCGAACACCGCGGCCATGTCGGTGTGTTCGAGGTACTCGTCCTGGGACTTGGGTGTGAAGTTGAAGCCGACCTTCAGCTCGTAGTTGTAGGTCAGCAGCGTGGTGTCGTCCATGTCCAGGACGATCGCCGGCTTGGCCTTCCCGGTGTCCTTCTTGGCCAGCGCGTGCGCCAGGTAGGTGCGCGCCTTGGCCTCGATGCCGCGGACCTGGCGGGCGTAGTTGCTGGTGGGGGAGGCGTAGTGCTCGCCGTCGGCCGTCACCGTGTCGCCGTAGTACGCCTTGATCTTGTCCTCGACCTGCGTGAGGTTGGGGATCTCCTTGTCGGTGCGCGGCACGGAGTGCTCGGCGGTGGCCTGGCCGGCGCCGAACACCGCGGTCCCGGCGACGAGGACGGCGGCCACCGCGCCGCCCAGGCGGACGCGGCGGGAGAGGACGGGACGGGGCATGCGCGGCTCCTTCAGGAATCAGGGTGGTCCCGGGTAGGTGTAACAGAGGCGGTGCGCGACTATCTACGCGCGGAGACTAACGGATTGATAAAGGGTGGGGACCGGGTGTCCGAACCGGGGCTCAACTGGACTGTCCGGTAAGCCCCTTGACGGTATACCGACCCGCTCCTTAGCCTCCATCCCGATCCATGGATGTTGTCTACATATGGAGACGAACGCCGATGGTCGCCCCCCGCCCCGCGGACCTGCTCGTCGCCGAGGTCCGCCTCACCCCGGTCCTGATCGCCGACCCCCCACTTCTCAACACCCAAGGCGTGCACCAGCCGTACACCCCGCGCCTGATCATCGAGGTGGTCACCGAGGGCGGCGCCACCGGCCTGGGCGAGACCTACGGGGACACCGAATACCTCGCCCTGGCCCGCCCGTTGGCCAACGCCCTCGTCGGCCGATCGGTCACGGACCTGAACGGCCTGGCGACGCTCGCCGAACGGACCGGCGCGGACTCCCTCGTAGCAGCCGGCGCGCACGGCGGGAACGGGGGCGCGCAGGGCGTGGACGCCGCCGGGCTGCGCGGCGTCCGCACCGCCGGCAAACTGCGCCGCTCGGTCCGCTCCGGTTTCGAGGTCGCCCTCCTGGACGCCTGGGGGCACGCCGCCGGCCTGCCCGTCCACGCCCTGCTCGGCGGCGCGGTGCGCGACCGCGTCCCCTACAGCGCCTACCTCTTCTACCGCTGGCAACGCCACCCCGAAGGCCCCGGTGAGACGGACGACTGGGGCGCCGCCCTGGACCCGGCCGGCATCGTCGCCCAGGCCCGCCGCTTCGCCGACCGGCACGGCTTCACGTCCTTCAAGCTCAAGGGCGGCGTCTTCGCACCGGAGGAGGAGACCGCCGCGATCCGGGCGCTGGCCGAGGAGTTCCCCGGGCGGCCGCTGCGGCTGGACCCCAACGGCGCCTGGACGGTGCCCACCGCGCTCCAGGTGGCCGACGCCCTCGCGGACGTCCTGGAATACCTGGAGGACCCGGTGAGCGGCACCGGGGCGATGGCCGAGGTCGCCGCCCGTACACCCATCCCGCTCGCCACCAACATGTGCGTCACCACCTTCGAGGAGATACCCGAGGCGGTGGCCCGCGACGCCGTACGGATCGTGCTCTCCGACCACCACTACTGGGGCGGCCTGCACGCCACCCGCGAACTCGCCGCCCTCTGCCGCACGTTCGGCCTCGGGCTGGCCATGCACTCCAACACCCACCTGGGCATCAGCCTCGCCGCCATGACCCACGTGGCGGCCACCGTGCCCAACCTGGACCACGCCTGCGACACCCACTACCCCTGGCAGACCGAGGACGTCCTCGCCGAACGCCCCGTCTTCCGCGACGGCCACCTGGACGTCGGCGACGCCCCCGGCCTCGGCGTCACCCTCGACCGCGACCGGCTCGCCGCCCTGCACCAGCGCTGGCTGGCCGACGACGGCACCCACCGGGACCGCGACGACGCCGCCGCGATGCGCCGCGCCCACCCCGACTGGACCGCCCCGGCCGTGCCCCGTTGGTGAGACGGGCGGGCGGCAACCACCCGTCTCACCAACGGGGCACGCGCCGCGGCCGCGTGCGGTGTGGCACAACCCGGCGGCGGTGCGTCACAGTGGTCCCGTACGTGATCTTTGAAGAGGGGCGGTACCGATGGCACAGGAAGTGCGCGGCGTCGTGGCGCCGGGCAAGAACGAGGCGGTCCGGCTGGAGACGATCCTGGTGCCCGACCCGGGGCCCGGGGAAGCCGTGGTGCAGATCCAGGCGTGCGGGGTGTGCCACACCGACCTGCACTACAAGCAGGGCGGCATCAACGACGACTTCCCGTTCCTGCTCGGCCACGAGGCGTCGGGCATCGTGGAGTCGGTGGGCGAGGGCGTCACCGACGTCGCCCCAGGGGACTTCGTCATCCTCAACTGGCGCGCGGTGTGCGGCTCCTGTAGGGCGTGCCTGCGCGGGCGGCCCCAGTACTGCTTCAACACCCACAACGCCCGCCAGAAGATGACGCTCAAGGACGGTACCGAGCTGTCCCCGGCGCTGGGCATCGGGGCGTTCGCCGACAAGACGCTGGTCGCCGCCGGCCAGTGCACCAAGGTCGACCCGGCGGTCGCGCCGGCCGTCGCGGGGCTGCTGGGCTGCGGCGTGATGGCCGGCATCGGCGCCGCGATCAACACCGGGAACGTCGGTCGCGGCGACTCGGTCGCGGTCATCGGCTGCGGCGGGGTCGGCGACGCGGCGGTGGTCGGGGCCCGGCTGGCCGGCGCGGCGAAGATCATCGCCATCGACATCGACGACCGCAAGCTGGAGACCGCCCGCTCCATGGGCGCCACCCACACCGTCAACTCCCGTGCCGCCGACCCCGTCGAGGCGGTCCGGGAGCTCACCGGCGGCTTCGGCGCCGACGTCGTCATCGACGCGGTCGGCCGCCCGGAGACCTACCGGCAGGCGTTCTACGCCCGCGACCTGGCCGGGACCGTCGTCCTGGTGGGCGTCCCCACCCCCGAGATGACCCTGGAACTCCCCCTCCTGGACGTCTTCGGCCGCGGCGGCGCCCTGAAGTCCTCCTGGTACGGCGACTGCCTGCCGTCCCGGGACTTCCCGATGCTGATCGACCTCCACCAGCAGGGCCGGATCGACCTCGGCGCGTTCGTCACCGAGACCATCGCCATCGACGAGGTGGAGCGGGCCTTCGACCGGATGCACGCCGGCGACGTGCTGCGTTCGGTGGTGGTGCTGTGATGACCGCCCGCATCGACCACCTCGTCACCTCCGGGACGTTCTCCCTCGACGGCGGCACCTGGGACGTCGACAACAACGTGTGGATCGTCGGCGACGGCTCCGAGGCCGTCGTCATCGACGCCGCCCACGACGCCGACGCCATCCTCCGGGCCCTCGACGGACGCACCCTGCGCGCGATCATCTGCACCCACGCGCACAACGACCACATCGACGCGGCCCCGGCGCTCGCCGCCCGCACGGGCGCGCGGATCCTGCTGCACCCCGACGACCTGCCGCTGTGGAAGCAGACCCACCCGGACACCGCCCCCGACGGGGACCTGTCGGACGGTCAGGTGCTCACCATCGCCGGCACCGACCTGACAGTGCTGCACACCCCCGGCCACGCGCCCGGCGCGGTCTGCCTCCACGCCCCCGACCTGAAGGCCGTGTTCACCGGGGACACCCTCTTCCAGGGCGGCCCCGGTGCCACCGGCCGCTCCTTCTCGGACTTCCCGACGATCATCGACTCGATCCGCGACCGGCTGCTGACCCTTCCCCCGGACACCGCCGTCCACACCGGCCACGGCGACTCGACGACCATCGGCACGGAGGCCCCACACCTGGAGGAATGGGTGGCGCGGGGGCATTAGGGGCGAGGGAGCGCTTCCCTGAGGGGGCGTGCGAACGCATCCCGTAGGGGGCACATGAACCCCCTGCGGGGCCTCAACGCTCAGGAGGCACCGGGTATTTCCGCGGCGCCGGAGACAAGCCGACGGCGTAGGGCACGCCCGAGGGCCACGCCCCCTCGGGCCCTCGCGTAGACCCTGTTTGTTGGGTCCTCACGTAGACCCTGTGCAGGCCGTCGCGCCTTCCCTGAGGGGGCGTGCGAACGGATCCCGTAGGGGATGCATGAGCCCCCTGCGGGGCCTCAACGCACCGAAGCCGCAAGGTATTCCGCGGACGCGCCCCCATGGGGGTCCCTTGGGGGACTCCCCCTCGGGGCTGGGCGAACGCATCCCGTAAGGGGTGCGCGGGCCCCCTGCGGAGCCTCAACGTACGGGAGGCGCAGGGTATTTCAGAGGTTGCCAGAGGGGGAGCCAGAGGAAATCGGAGAGGACCAAAGGAGATCGGGAGGGGGCAGAGGAGGCCGGAGAGGATCAGGCAGGACCGGAGCGGACCAGATCGGATCAAAGGGGAGAGAAGCGGACAGGGGGCAGCGGACAGGGGGCAGGGGGGTCAAAGAGGACGAGAGGAAATCGCAGCGGACCGGAGCGGACCGGAGCGGATCAGCGAGGAGCCAGAGGAAATCGCAGTGGCCCGGAGCGGATCGGAGACGCGAGCGTGCTTCAAGCGCCGGTGGCGGTTCGTTGGAGGATGCGGGCGGCCACCGTTGCGGAGTCGACCAACGGGTGGAGGGCCAGGGCCCGTAGGGCGGCGTCGCGGTCCTTGAAGAGGGCGGCGTCGACCGTGGCGCGCTCGACCGCCTTGAGTTGGAGCATCAGCCCCAACTGGTCCTCGCGCAGCGGCGCGCAGGGCAGCGGTCGGGCCCCCTTGGCGGTCACCTCGCAGACCGTCTCCACGATCGCGTCCGACGGCAGTTGCGGCACCGTCGTCCCGTTGCGGACGTTGAGGATCAGCCGCCGCCCGGAGTCGCCCGCGATGGCGTGCATCAGGGCCAGCGCGACCCGGTCGTAGCCACCGCCCTCCAGGTCCGCGCTGTCCCGCTGCCAGCCGCCGGTGGCCTCCCGACTGTGCGCCATGTACGTCTCCTCGCGCTCCAACCGGGTCCGCTCCCACAGCTCGTACACCGCGTCCGGGGAACCGGCCGTCGCGGCCCGTTCGAAGAAGCCGCCCTGCTGCCGGTCCAGGAACTCCCCGCGGGTCTGCGCGGTGTCCCGTACGGAGTGCAGGGTCTCCCGGCGGAAGTAGTAGTAGTGCAGGTACTCGTTGGGCAGGGCGCCGAGGACGCGGAGCCAGTCGGGGCCGAAGAGCCGGCCCTCCTCGAAGGAGCCCAGGGCCGCCTCGTCGGTCAACAGGCCGGGCAGCACATCGGTGCCGTCCAGGGTCAACGAGCGTAGCCAGCCGAGGTGGTTGAGGCCGACGTAGTCGTAACCGGAGCGGATCGGGTCCTCCAGGGCCGCCGGGTCCGCGCCGGCCGCGCGGGCCGCCCGGCGCACCAGCCCCACGGGGGAGTCGCAGATCCCGATGACCCGGTCGCCCAGTACCTGAGCCATCGCCTCGGTCACCATCCCGGCGGGATTGGTGAAGTTGATGACCCACGCCCCCGGAGCGAGCGCCGCGACCCGTTCGGCGATGTGCAGCGCCACCGGGATCGTCCGCAGCCCGTAGAGGACGCCGCCCGCGCCGACCGTCTCCTGGCCCAACACGCCCTCGGACAGCGGGATTCGCTCGTCCCGGATGCGGCCCGCGGTGCCGCCGACCCGGATGGCGGAGAAGACGAAGTCGGCGCCCGTCAGCGCCGCGTCGAGTGATTCCGCCACCCGTACGGGTACCGCTTCGGTACGGCCCCGCGACAGCCGGGCCAGCACGTCGGAGATCACCGCGACCCGTCGCGGATCGGTGTCGTACAGCGTCAACTCGGAGACGGAGCGTGTCGGATCGTCGAGCAGCGCGCGGTACACGAGCGGGACCCGGAAGCCGCCACCGCCGAGAATGGAGAGCCTCATGGGGCGGAACGTACCGCAGCATCAGGCACACTGGCGGCACGAGTTGCGTAGGAGAGGGGCGAGCGCGGTGAACAGTGGCCGACGCGATGTACAACCGCCCGCGGGACCGGCCGCCGCGCCGCCCGGGCTCGATCCGCTGGCCGGGGTGCGCCGCGAGGGCGATCCGCCCACCGACGTCTACCTCACCGGCACCGTCTTCCTCGACATCATCTTCACCGGCCTGGACACCGCCCCGGTCCGCGGCACCGAATCCTGGGCCCGCGGCATGGGATCGAGCCCCGGGGGCGTCGCCAACATGGCCACCGCGCTGGCCCGGCTGGGGCTGCGCACCTCCCTGGCCGCCGCGTTCGGCGACGACATGTACGGCGAGTACTGCTGGGAGCTGCTGGAGCAGGGCGAGGGCATCGACCTGTCGCTCTCCCGCCGGGTCCCCGGCTGGCACTCCCCGGTCACCGTCTCGATGGCCTACGAGGGCGAGCGCACCATGGTCTCGCACGGCCACCAGGCCCCGCCGCCGGACTTCGTCTTCGACGGCCGGCACGCGCCCGGCTGCCCGCCGCCGTCCCGGGCCTGCGTCGCCTCGCTCGTGCCCGGCCGCCGGGAGGGCTGGCTGGGCTGCGCGGCCGGCCGCGGCAGCCGGCTCTTCGCCGACGTGGGCTGGGACGACTCCGGCCGCTGGGACCCGGCCGACCTCGCCGACCTGGAACACTGCGAGGCGTTCCTGCCCAACGCCGAGGAGGCGATGCGCTACACCCGCACCGACTGCCCGCGCACCGCCGCCCACAAGCTGGCCGAGCGGGTCCCGCTCGCCGTGGTCACCCTCGGCTCCGAGGGCGCCTACGCGGTGGACTCCCGCAGCGGCGAGACCGCCGAGGTGCCCGCCATCGTCGTGGAGGCGCTGGACCCGACCGGCGCCGGGGACGTCTTCGTCGCCGGCTTCGTCACCGGCACCCTCGCCGCGTGGCCGCTGGCGGACCGGCTGGCCTTCGCCGGGCTGAGCGCCGCCCTGTCGGTGCAGGAGTTCGGCGGCTCGCTCTCCGCGCCCGGATGGGCCGAGATCGCCGCCTGGTGGCGCCGGGTCCGGGCCTGCGACACCGCGGTCGGCGCCGGGCTGCGCCGCCAGTACGGGTTCCTGGACGCGGTGCTGCCGGCCCCCGGCACGGCCGTCGGCGCCCCCGGCGGGACCGACGCCGCGCGCCCCGCAGGACCGCCCCCGCTGGCCCGCGCGGTCCCCACGATCGGCTTCCGCCGGCCGGCCTGAACGACGCCGCGGTGGGCGTTGCGCCCGTACGGAACGTACCCGCGCCATCGCCCACTGCGACGGGCGCGCTCGACGCCCCCGCACCCGGCGTCGCCCCGGAAGCGCCGCCTGGCGGGCGGGACTTGAGGGGCCTTCCCCGGGCGGACGGCCTCGCGCCCGGGGCC
The DNA here is from genome assembly GCF_028898845.1 of Streptomyces sp. WZ-12. NCBI lineage: Bacteria > Bacillati > Actinomycetota > Actinomycetes > Kitasatosporales > Streptomycetaceae > Streptomyces > Streptomyces sp. WZ-12. The sequence goes on from NZ_CP118574.1 coordinate 5,985,798, forward strand.
GAAACGCCCCCGCGCCCCCACCTGCCGGAAAAGCCGGCCGGCGTGTCAGTGGCCCGTCGTACTCTGGTAACGCAAGGAGCCAGTGCGGACGCCTTCCTTGAGGGGCCGCACCTGTGATGAGCAAAGGATGGGGGTTGAGCAGGCCACCCGGCCTACCCATGACGCAGACACCCACACGAGCGCAGGCGAGCGCCCAGTTCACGGTCCCGGCCAAGCACCCGATGGTGACGGTCCTCGGATCCGGCGACGCGCTCCTGCGTGTGATCGAGGACGCCTTCCCCGCCACCGACATCCACGTCCGCGGCAACGAGATCAGCGCCGTCGGCGACGCCCGGGAAGTCGCCCTCGTGCAGCGCCTTTTCGACGAGATGATGCTGGTGCTCCGCACCGGACAACCGATGACGGAGGACGCAGTGGAACGCTCCATCGCCATGCTGCGCGCGGCGGAGAACGGCGACGGAGCCAGCGAGACCCCGGCAGAGGTGCTCACTCAGAACATCCTCTCCAACCGCGGCCGCACCATCCGCCCCAAGACGCTCAACCAGAAGCGCTATGTCGACGCCATCGACAAGCACACCATCGTCTTCGGGATCGGCCCGGCCGGCACCGGCAAGACGTACCTCGCCATGGCCAAGGCCGTGCAGGCCCTCCAGGCCAAGCAGGTCAACCGGATCATCCTGACCCGCCCCGCGGTCGAGGCCGGCGAGCGCCTGGGCTTCCTGCCCGGCACGCTCTACGAGAAGATCGACCCCTACCTCCGCCCGCTCTACGACGCCCTGCACGACATGCTCGACCCCGACTCCATCCCGCGCCTGATGGCGGCCGGGACGATCGAGGTGGCGCCGCTGGCGTACATGCGCGGCCGGACCCTCAACGACGCCTTCATCATTCTCGACGAGGCGCAGAACACCAATCCCGAGCAGATGAAGATGTTCCTCACCCGGCTCGGGTTCGACTCGAAGATAGTCATCACCGGCGATGTGACCCAGATCGACCTGCCGGGCGGCACGAAGAGCGGTCTGCGCCAGGTCCGGGAGATCCTGACCGACGTCGACGACGTGCATTTCTCCGAGCTCACCAGCAAGGACGTGGTCCGGCACAAGCTGGTCGGCCGTATTGTCGACGCCTACGAGAAGTACGACAGCCGCAACGGCAAATAGCCCGCGCCGCGCGATTCAAAAGAAGCGAGACCCACTTCCCCATGTCGATCGACGTCAACAACGAGTCCGGCACGGACATCGACGAGCAGGCGATCCTCGACGTCGCCCGCTATGCCCTGGCCCGGATGCGGATCCACCCGCTCTCCGAGCTGTCGGTCATCGTCGTGGACGCCGAGGCCATGGAGCAGCTCCACCTCCAGTGGATGGACCTGCCCGGCCCGACGGATGTCATGTCCTTCCCGATGGACGAACTGCGGCCGCCGGCCAAGGACGAGGAGGAGCCCCCGCAGGGGCTCCTCGGTGACATCGTGCTCTGCCCGGAGGTCGCCGTGCAGCAGGGCGCGGCGGCCCCGACGGCACACAGCATGGACGAGGAGCTCCAACTGCTGACCGTGCACGGCGTGCTGCACCTGCTCGGCTACGACCACGAGGAGCCGGACGAGAAGGTCGAGATGTTCGGCCTGCAGGCCGCGATCATCGACGGCTGGCGGGCGGAGCGCGGGATGACCGGCCCCTCGCCGGCCCCGACCGTCACCTGACGGGGCCCGCCATGACCACCCTGATCGCCGTCGCGGTACTCCTCGTCGTCGTCGCCTGGCTCGCCGCCTGCGCGGAGGCCGGGCTGACCCGGACGACCAGCTTCCGCGCCGAGGAGGCGGTCCGCTCCGGCCGGCGCGGCAGCGCCAAGCTGGCCGCGGTCGCCGCCGACCCCACCCGCTACCTCAACCTCGCGCTGCTGGTGCGGGTCGGCTGCGAGGTGGCCGCCGGCGCCCTGGTCACCTACGCCTGCCTGCGCGCGTTCGACACGACGTGGGAGGCGCTGACCGTCGCCATCGCGGTGATGCTGCTGGTGTCCTACGTCGCCGTCGGCGTCTCCCCGCGCACCATCGGCCGCCAACACCCCCTCAACACCGCCACCGCCGCGGCGTACGTGCTGCTGCCGCTGGCCCGGGTGATGGGCCCGGTGCCGCAACTGCTGATCCTGCTCGGCAACGCCCTCACCCCCGGCAAGGGCTTCCGCAAGGGCCCGTTCGCCTCCGAGGCCGAACTGCGGTCGCTGGTGGACCTCGCCGAGAAGGAGTCGCTGATCGAGGACGAGGAGCGCCGGATGGTGCACTCCGTCTTCCAACTCGGCGACACCCTCGTCCGGGAGGTGATGGTGCCGCGCACCGACCTCATCTCCGTCGAGCGCTTCAAGACCATCCGCCAGGCGCTCACCCTCGCCCTGCGCTCCGGCTTCTCCCGCATCCCGGTGACCGGGGAGAACGAGGACGACATCGTCGGCATCGTCTACCTCAAGGACCTCGCCCGCAAGGTGCACATCAGCCGGGAAGCGGAGACCGAGTTGGTGTCCACCGCGATGCGCCCGGCGGTGTTCGTCCCGGACACCAAGAACGCCGGCGACCTGCTGCGCGAGATGCAGCGGGACCGCAACCACGTCGCGGTGGTGATCGACGAGTACGGCGGCACCGCCGGCATCGTGACCATCGAGGACATCCTGGAGGAGATCGTCGGCGAGATCACCGACGAGTACGACCGCGAACTGCCGCCCGTGCAGGACCTGGGCGCCGGCCGGTACCGCGTCACCGCCCGGCTGGACATCGGTGCGCTGGGCGAGCTGTACGGGCTGGCGGAGCTGGACGACGAGGACGTGGAGACCGTCGGCGGGCTGCTGGCGAAGCTGTTGGGTCGGGTCCCGATCGCCGGGGCGACCGTCGAGGTCGACCTCTCCGACGACGGCTCGGACCCGGACCTGAAGGCGCTGCGGCTGATCGCCGAGTCGCCGGCCGGCCGCCGCAACAAGATCGTCACGGTGCTCTGCGAGCCGGTCCGCGCGGCGGCTGCGGAGGGTGACGGCGTCGGTCGCTGACTGCCCGCCCACCCACCTCGCGCCCGCGGCCGAAAGGCCGCGGGCGCCCGCAATTCCGGGCCGCTCGGCCCCACACCACAACTGATCGGCAGTGCACCGGAAATATCCTCAAAGCCATGTCCGGGAGCGCTGGATTCCCTCGCTGAGCCCGTGGAAGGATCTTCGAGTCGGCGCCGGTCGCGAGCCGCCTGGCGGCGGGCGGTGACGACGGAAGGGCGACCCGCGCGTCTGATGCGCGAGCGCCGCCGGCGAGGCGGATCCGGAAACGACGTTGGCTGAAGAGCCGGGTGCCCCGGTACAGGGGAGCGGGGCAAGCGGTGCTTCAGCCAACGGACGTTGTCGGCTTTCCCGCCGTGGGGGTTGCTGTTTGCGCCTTGCGGCGCGGGCTGAGTTGGTCCGCTGCCGGTCCGCTGCGCGGGGCTGTTGGGGTGCGGTGACGGACCTCCGGGGTGGGTGTGCAGGACTGCTTCGCTTTACGTCCTGCACACCCACCCCTCCGGCCCGTCCCCTCCCGTTGGAGGGTGGTGAAAGATGGTGGGTGCCACGTCCTGCCGGTGGGTCAACTCGGGCCGTTGGGTTGAGTGGTGACCGTCAGAAGACGTGTGAGCCTGCGTGGTGACTGTACGGGGACGCTTGAGCCTGCGTGGTGACTGTAAGAGGACGGGTGGCCCTGGCAACTGGGTGGTGACCGTCAGAGGACCACAGTGGCCGGCCCCAACTCACCTTCTTCCCACCCCTCAACGGGAGGGGACGGGCCGGAGGGGGGGGTGTGCCAGACGTAAAGCGAAGCAGTCTGGCATGCCGCCCCCGGAGGCCCGTCACCGCAACCCGACAGCCCCGCGCAGCGGACCAGACAACCCCACCCGCCCCGCGTAGCGGACCAGACAACTCAAGCCGCCCCGCGCAGCGGACCGGCAGCGGACCGGCACCGTCCCGCGCCGTTGGCGTAATCAACGGCGAGCAACCCCCGCGGCGGGACGGCCAACAACGTGGGAAGCCCGCCAAGCGCAGCGAATACGCTGGGGCGCATGACCGACTCCGCACCGCTGGATCCCGAAGACCGCAAGATCATCACGCTCGCGCGTTCGGCGCGGGCCCGCAACGGCGTCCCGGAGGGCGCCGCCGTCCGCGACGAGACCGGCCGCACCTACGTCGCGGGCACCGTCGCGCTGGACTCCCTCAAGCTCAGCGCGCTCCAGACGGCCGTCGCGATGGCCGTCGCCAGCGGCGCCACGTCCCTGGAGGCCGCGGCCGTGGTCACCGACGCCGAGCAGGCCGCCGACGCCGACCGGGCGGCCGTCCGCGACCTCGGCGGCCCGGACACCCCGGTCCTGGTGGCCGCCCCTGACGGCACCCTGCGCGCCAGCACCGCGGCCGGTCCGTCGGTCTGACCGTCCCCGGGCGGGGCGCCGTACCGACGCGCCCCGCCCCGGCTCCCCCGTCGGACGGAGCGGCGGATGGTCGGAGCGACCGCGGGGATCGGGGAGAATGGGCGCCATGAGCGTTCGTACCGAGTCCACCGTCCCGCACCGCGCCGGCTTCGCCTGCTTCGTCGGCCGCCCCAACGCGGGCAAGTCCACCCTGACGAACGCTCTCGTCGGGACGAAGGTGGCGATCACCTCCAACCGCCCGCAGACCACCCGCCACACCGTCCGCGGCATCGTGCACCGCCCCGACGCCCAGCTCGTGCTGGTCGACACCCCGGGCCTGCACAAGCCGCGCACGCTGCTCGGCGAGCGGCTCAACGACGTGGTCCGCACCACCTGGTCCGAGGTCGACGTGATCGGTTTCTGCCTCCCGGCTGACCAGAAGATCGGCCCCGGCGACCGCTACATCGCCAGCGAGCTGGCCGACATCAAGAAGACGCCCAAGGTCGCCATCGTCACCAAGACCGACCTGGTCGACTCCAAGGCGTTGGCCGCCCAGCTCCTCGCGATCGACCAGCTCGGCAAGGAGCTGGGCATCGAGTGGACCGAGATCATTCCGGTGTCGGCCGTCGGCGACAAGCAGGTCTCGCTCCTCGCCGACCTCCTCGTCCCGCTGCTCCCCGAGAGCCCGGCCCTCTACCCGGAGGGCGACCTCACCGACGAGCCGGAGCAGGTGATGGTCGCCGAGCTGATCCGCGAGGCGGCACTGGAGGGCGTCCGCGACGAGCTGCCGCACTCGATCGCCGTCGTCGTCGAGGAGATGCTGCCTCGCGAAGACCGCCCCGCCGACAAGCCGCTGTTGGACATCCACGCCAACGTCTACATCGAGCGCCCCAGCCAGAAGGGGATCATCATCGGCCCCAAGGGCAAGCGGTTGAAGGAGGTCGGCACGAAGTCCCGCAAGCACATTGAGGCGTTGCTCGGGACGCCGGTCTTCCTCGACCTCCACGTGAAGGTCGCCAAGGATTGGCAGCGGGACCCTAAGCAGCTCCGCAAGCTGGGGTTTTAGGCTTCCCGCGTTGTCGGCTTTCCCGCCGTGGGGGTTGCTGTTCTTTGCGCCTGCGGCGCAAGAGCTTTGGTCCGCTGCGCGGGGCTTTCGGGGTGCGGTGACGGGCCTGCGGGGTGGGTGTGCAGGACTGCTTCGCTTTACGTCCTGCACACCCACCCCTCCGGCCCGTCCCCTCCCGTGGGTGGGTGGGAAAGATGGTGGGTGCCACGTCCTGCCGGTGGGCCAACTCGGGCCGCTGGGTTGAGTGGTGACCGTAAGAGGACCCGTCACCTCGGCCCCAACTCACCTTCTTCCCACCCCTCAACGGGAGGTGGCGGGTCTTCGGGGCCGGTATGCCAGACGTAAAGCGAAGCAGTCTGGCATACCGGCCCCGAAGACCCGCCACCGCACCCAACAGCCCCGCGCAGCGGCCAACAAAGCCTGCGCCGCAGGCGCAAAGAACAGCAACCCCCGCGGCGGGAAAGCCAACAACGTGGGAGGCAAAAACCTACGCGCCTTCTTTGAGCACGCGAGTGATCAACTCCCGCTGCTCGTCGGTGAGATCGGGGTCCGCGCAGTAGGCCGTCTTGCCGTCGACGGTGAGGGCGTAACGGAAGCCGTCGGGGACGCCGGTCGGCGGTGCGGCGTGCGCCGCGGCCATCGCGTGCGCGGCGAGGGCGTGCCATGCGGTGGCGTCGGGGCGGTCGGTCGTGTCGACCTCGGCGCGTCGCTCGATGGCGGTGAAGCCGCCCGTGCGGCGGATGTGGATGTGCATGGGGGAGTCCTACCCGTTGGGGCGGGAGTAGTCGCGCGCCAGGAGGTGACACGCGACCCAGGGAGGCGCGACCCCCGCCCCTGAGGGGTTACTTACCGGTGACGCCCACCGTCGACCATGCCTTGACGACGGCCTCGTGTTCGGCGCCCGAACCGCCGTAGCGGGTCTGGGCGGCCTGGACCGTGAGGTTGGCGAAGTCGGCGAACTGGGCGGTCTTGGCCAGGTGGCCGCCGGTGAGGACGTCGTACCAGATCTGGCCGGCGCGCTCCCACGCCTTGCCGCCGAGGGCGCTGGCGACGAGGTAGAAGGCGTGGTTGGGGATGCCGGAGTTCAGGTGGACGCCGCCGTTGTCGTCGGCGGTCTGGACGTAGCCGGCCATCGTGGCGGGCTGCGGGTCCTTGCCCAGGTGCGGGTCGTCGTAGGCGGTGCCGGGGGCCTTCATGGAGCGCAGGGCCTGGCCGTGCACGCCGGGGGCGAGCAGGTCGGCGCCGATCAGCCAGTCGGCCTGGTCGGCGGTCTGTTTGAGGGCGTACTGCTTGATGAGGGAGCCGAAGACGTCGGAGAGGGACTCGTTGAGGGCGCCGGACTGGCCCTGGTAGTCGAGGGCGGCGGTGTACTGCGTGACGCCGTGGGTGAGTTCGTGGCCGATGACGTCGACGGGGATGGTGAAGTCCTTGAAGAGGGTGCCGTCGCCGTCGCCGAAGACCATCCGCTGGCCGTCCCAGAAGGCGTTGTCGTACTTCTGGCCGTAGTGGACGGTGGCGTCGAGCGGGAGGCCGGCGCCGTCGATGGACTTGCGGTTGTACGCCTTGAGGTAGAACTCGAAGGTCGCGCCGAGGCCGGCCTGTGCGCGGTTGACGGAGGCGTCCTTGGAGGGGCCGTCGGCCTCGGCGTGGACCTTGGTGCCGGGGAGGTTCTGCTGGTGACCGGCGTCGTAGATGGTGCGGTGGGGCTTGTCGGCGTCGGCCCGGGCCTCGTCCGGGGCGATCAGTTGGGCGGTCAGGTCGTTGCGCCGGGTGCGGTGGAGGGCGTCGTGCTCCAGGGTGCGGCGGGCCGGCTCGTGGTGGGCCGGATCGTCGGACTCGGACAGCTTGCCGAGGATGTGCGGCGGGATGATGGTGCAGAAGGTGGGCGTGGTGGGGGCCGCCGCGGTGCGCTGTTGGGGGGTCACGGATTCGCTCATAGACAAAACGGTGGCATTGCGTAATGCGTCTGTCACTGGCAGCGGCCGAAGTTCCCGAAAACGTGTGGTTGGTCGCATTTTCGCCGCTGTGTCCGGGCGGTCCCGCATACTGATACGCGACTGCGGCTCCCCCGCGCCTCCGCTAACGTGCTGTGCATCATGCGTTTCGGGCTGCTTCTCCTTAGCTGCCGCGGCGAGGGCCTGTAGTCGTAGGCCGACCCCCTCCCCGCGGGATCTGGTGCTGCGTTCGACCGTCGGCCGTCCAATGGATCTCCCCGAGGAGCCCTACGCAATGTCGCAGCCCGTCGGCCGCCCCACGCCGATCACCAACGCCACCCACACGCAGGCCCCTTCCGGCATGCCGGTCCACAAGTACCGCCCGTTCGAGGCCGTGGAACTGACCGGGCGGAGCTGGCCGGAGAAGCGGATCACCAAGGCGCCGCGCTGGCTCTCCACCGATCTGCGGGACGGCAACCAGGCGCTGATCGACCCCATGTCGCCGGCCCGCAAGCGCGAGATGTTCGACCTGCTGGTGCGCATGGGCTACAAGGAGATCGAGGTCGGCTTCCCGTCGTCCGGCGAGACCGACTTCGCGTTCGTGCGGTCGATCATCGAGGACGGTGCCATCCCGGAGGACGTGACGATCTCCGTGCTGACGCAGGCGCGGGAGGAGCTGATCGAGCGGACGGTGGAGTCGCTGCGCGGTGCGCCCCGGGCCACCGTCCACCTCTACAACGCCACCGCCCCCACCTTCCGCCGGGTCGTCTTCCGCGGCTCGAAGGAGCAGGTCAAGCAGATCGCGGTGGACGGCACCCGGCTGGTGGTGGAGTACGCCGAGAAGCTGCTGGGCGACGAGACCGTCTTCGGCTACCAGTACAGCCCGGAGATCTTCACCGACACCGAGCTGGACTTCGCGCTGGAGGTCTGCGAGGGCGTGATGGACGTCTGGCAGCCCGAGGAGGGGCGCGAGATCATCCTCAACCTGCCGGCCACCGTGGAGCGTTCGACGCCCAGCACGCACGCCGACCGGTTCGAGTGGATGAGTCGGAACCTGAGCCGGCGGGAGTTCGTGTGCCTGTCGACGCATCCGCACAACGACCGCGGGACGGCCGTGGCCGCGGCCGAACTGGCTGTGATGGCCGGGGCGGACCGCGTCGAGGGCTGCCTGTTCGGGCAGGGCGAGCGCACCGGCAACGTCGACCTGGTCACCCTGGGCATGAACCTCTTCTCCCAGGGCGTCGACCCGCAGATCGACTTCTCGCAGATCGATGAGATCCGTCGCACCAGCGAGTACTGCAACCAGATGGAGGTCCACCCGCGCCACCCCTACGCGGGCGACCTGGTCTACACCGCCTTCTCCGGCTCCCACCAGGACGCCATCAAGAAGGGGTTCGACGCGATGGAGGCCGACGCGGCCGCCCAGGGCAAGACCGTCGACGACATCGAGTGGGCGGTGCCGTACCTGCCCATCGACCCCAAGGACGTCGGCCGCTCCTACGAGGCGGTCATCCGCGTCAACTCGCAGTCCGGCAAGGGCGGTATCGCCTACGTCCTGAAGAACGACCACAAGCTGGACCTGCCGCGCCGGATGCAGATCGAGTTCTCCCGGATCATCCAGGAGAAGACCGACACCCAGGGCGGCGAGGTCACCCCGAAGGACATCTGGGACACCTTCCAGGACGAGTACCTGCCCAACCCGCTGAACCCGTGGGGCCGCATCCAGCTCAAGGCCGGCCAGACCACCACCGACAAGGACGGCGTGGACACCCTCACCGTCGAGGCCGAGATGGACGGCGTGGAGTCCGTACTGGTGGGGTCGGGCAACGGTCCGATCTCCGCGTTCTTCCACGCGCTCCAGGGCCTGGGCATCGACGCCCGCCTGCTCGACTACCAGGAGCACACCATGAGCGAGGGCGCCTCCGCGCAGGCCGCCTCGTACATCGAGTGCGCCATCGACGGCAAGGTGCTGTGGGGCATCGGCATCGACGCCAACACCACCCGCGCCTCCCTGAAGGCCGTGGTCTCCGCCGTCAACCGCGCGGCGCGCTGAGCCCGTTCGCACCCCCTGCGCGCTACGGCCCCGTCGCTCCCGCCCGGAGCGGCGGGGCCGTCCCGTGCGCCCGGCGTCCCGTACACATCGCGTACGCATCCGCGCCGGTATTCCGGCCAGGCGTCCGGCCGTTGTCCGATACGAGGTACTGACGCCGCATCACCGATGTGGCTAACATCACGTAACGAACGGCGAAGAGGCCGCGGCATGGCGGAGGGCTGACGTGATGCGCAACGTATGTGTGGTGGGGGTGCGCACCTCGTGGCGGACCGTTGCCGACGGTGAGTTCTTCTGTCCCGACTGCGGCGGCGACCGCAACTACCTCCGCCGCACCGGCCGGCGCCGCCTGCTCGTCCTCGGCGTCCCCGTCCTCGGCCGCGGCGACGCCGGCCCGATCCTCGAATGCGTCGCCTGCCAGGGCCGCTTCGGGCTGGACGCGCTCGACCACCCGACCACCGTACGGCTCTCGGCGATGCTCCGGGACGCCGTCCACACCCTGACCCTGGCGCTGTTGGCGGCCGGCGGCACGGCCTCCCGCACGGTCCGGGACGCCGCGGTCACCGCGGTCCGCGCGGCCGGCTCCGCCGACTGCACCGAGGACCACCTGCTGACCCTGCTCGCCGCGCTCGCCGCCGACACCGGCCGGATGACCGGCACCTACGAGGCGGCCACCGGCGGCCACTGCGCACACCGGGGGCTCGACCCCTGCGGCACCGCGCTGGCCATAGAGCTCCACGAGGCGCTGGAGCCGCTGGCGCCCCATCTCGCCCCCGCCGGGCGGGAGTCGCTGCTCCTCCAGGGCGCCCGGATCGCGCTGGCCGACGGCCCGTGCAGCCCCGCCGAGCGCGAGGTGCTGAGCACCGCGGGCGATGCGCTCACGCTCCGCCCGCAGGACGTGGACCGGCTGGTGGCTGCGGCGGCGCGGACGCCGCGGTATCCCGGCTGAGCGGGGGAGAGGTCTCCCTCCGGAACCGCTGACGCCCCGCGTCGCCGCCGGCTACGAGCCGGGGGCGACGCGGGGCGTCGAACGTCGGGCGGGTGATGCGTCGTTCAGCCCGCTGGCCGGACTACAACCGGGCTGTAGGGACCGGTCGCGGACGCCTCACGGCGTCAACCGCACCGGCAGGCTCGCCAGTCCGCCCGCGATGAAGCCGCCCGCCGGGGCCAACCCCTCGTCGGGGACGACCAGTTGCATGTCCGGGAAGCGCGCGAAGAGGGCCGGGAGGGCGGTGCGGGCCTCCAGGCGGGCCAGCGGGGCGCCGATGCAGTGGTGCACCCCGTGGCCGAACGCCAGGTGTTCCTGGTCGGCGCGCCGGAGGTCGAACGCGGCGGCGTCCGGGCCGTGTTGCTCGGTGTCCCGGCCGGCCGCCGCGTACATCGGCAGGATCGCCTCGCCCGTGCGGATCACCTCGCCGTGCGGCAGCTCGATGTCCTCGACCGCGAACCGCAGCGGCAGGCTCGCGATGCTCGGCGTCCAGCGCAGCGTCTCCTCGATGACGTCGTTCCAGGACGCCTGGCCGTCGCGCACCAGCTTCAGTTGGTCGGGGTGGGTCAGCAGCGCGTACACCGCGTTGCCCAGCAGGTCGACGGTGGTCTCGTGGCCGGCGCCGATGACCAACAGCAGAGTGTCGAGGAGCTCCTGCTCGGTCATCGCCTGGCCCTCGTCGTCGCGGGCCGCGACCAGCGCGCTGGTCAGGTCCTCGGCGGGCTCGGCGCGCTTGGCGGCCACCAGGGAGCCGAGCAGCTTGTTGACCGCCAACCAGGTCGCGGTGGCCTGCTCCGGCGTGGCCGTGGTGTCCATGATCTCGGCGATGACGCGGGCCAGTTCGACGCGCGGCTCGCCCTCGGGGTAGCCGAACAGCTCGCAGATCACCTGCATCGGCAGCGGGAGGTTGAAGGACTGCCGCAGGTCCACGACCTCGCCCGCCGGGCGCGCCGCCAGCCCGTCCAGCAGGTCCTCGGTGATCCGCTCCACCCGGGGCAGCATGGCGTCGGTGCGGCGCGCGGTGAACGCCGGGGCGATCAGCTTCCGCAGCCGGCGGTGGTCGGCGCCGTAGGCGGTGAACATGTTCGTCACGCCTATCCACGACTGGAGCCAACTGCCGCGGATCTCCTCGCGCTGCCACTCCGGCCAGTGGTCGCGCGGGTTCTTGGAGACCCGGTCGTCGGTGAGGAGTTGCTTGAGCAGGGCGTGACCGGTGACGCCCCAGGCTCTGATGCCACCGGGAAGTTCGATCCGGGCGGCCGGGCCTAGTGCGCGCAGGCGGGCTCCTTCGCCGTGGATGTCGGTTCCGGCGGGGTCGATGACGAAGGTCTGCTCTCGCTGTTGTGCCATGGCGTGGCTCCTGCCTGATCCGGGGTGATGGGGGTGAAACGGGCCGGGAGGGCGGCCAGGGCCCGGTGGAAGGCCCCGTTGCGCCACGTCAACGCGTCGGGCGTGCCGACGAGTTCGATGTCCGACAGCCAGGCGGTGAGCCGCTCGATCGCGGTGACGGCGATCAGCAGCGCGTGCCGCTTGACCGGGCAGGCGTGCGGACCGGCCGCCCAGGACAGGTGCGATCCGCTGCCCGACCCCGGCCCGTGCGTGGCCGTGGTGTCGAACTGGCTGTTGGCCGCCGCGTAGGAGACCATCACCAACTGGCCGGCGCGCACCCAGGTGCCGTGGAAGAAGACGTCCCGGACCGGGTAGTGCGCGGAGTAGTTGGTCAGCGGCGGGTCGTTCCACAGCACCTCGTTGATGGCGTCGTGCACGGTCAGCGCGCCGCCGGAGACGGTGTGGTAGTAACGGTCGTCGGAGAGCATCCGGGCGAGCGCGTTGCCGATGAGGTTGGCCAGCGGCTCGTTGCCGGCGCCCATCACGAGGATGATGTTGTGGATCAGTTCCTCGTCGTTCAGACCGTTGGGGTGGTCCATGAACCACGAGGTGAGGTCCGGTCCGCGCTCGGCCTTCTTCGCGCCGACCAGCTCCATGATGTACTGCGTGTACGCCTCGTTGGCGGCCGTCGCCTCCTCCGGCGAATTGCCCTCCAGCATCCCCGCGATGGCCGCGATCAGCCGGTCGCTGTAGGAATCGGGCAGCCCGAAGAGGGTGTTGAACATCAGCAGCGGGATCAGCCGCGCGTACTCCGCGATCAGGTCCGCCTCGCCGCGGTCGCCGAAGCGCCGGATCAGGGTGTCCGCGGCGTGGTGCACCCGGGCCCGCAGCTCGTGCGACTCGACCAGCTTGAAGCTGTCCACGATGACGTCGCGGTAACGGACGTGCGCCGCACCGTCGTTGAAGAAGACGTTGGGCCGCCAGCCCAGCATCGGCAGGATCGGGGAGTCCGCCGGGACGGTCTGCATCCAGGCCCGGGAGTCCTTGGACCAGGTGCTGTCGTCGTTGAGCAGCTCCAGCGCGGCCCGGTAGTCCGTCACCAGCAGCGCGGTCACCTCGGGCGCGATCTCCACCGGCGCCAGCGCCCCGTACTGCCGCAGCCGCGCGTAGACGCTGTGCGGGTCGGCGGCGAAGTCCGGGCCGTAGAGCCGCACATGCGCGTGCGGGTCCGGTGGTGCCGGCGCCTGCGCGTGCGCCGGGCAGCCCGGCGGGGCGGCGGCCTCCGGTGGCGGGAAGCCCTGCCCGGGGCGGGACGGCGGCGGGGCGGCGCCCGGCTGGTGCGGGGAAGTCACGGGTTCAAGGTCTCCTCGGGCGTGTGGGCCAGGACGTGGCGGACCAGCGCGATCAGCGCGTCGACGGACTGGTCCCGGTCGCGCGCGTCGCACAGCACCAACGGGGTGTCGGGGTGCAGGTCGAGCGCGTCGCGGAGGCTGTCCACGTCGTACTGCGGGGCGTCGGGGAAGGTGTTGACCGCGACCGCGTAGCGCAGCCCGGCCTCCTCGATGATGTCCATCACCTCGAACGAGTCCGCCAGCCGGCGGGTGTCGGCGAGGACCAGGGCACCCAGCGCACCGCGGGCGATGTCCTGCCACAGCGGGCGGAACCGCTTCTGGCCGGGCGTGCCGAAGAGGTACAGCACCAGGTCCCCGGGCAGCGTCAGCCGCCCGAAGTCGATGGCGACGGTGGTGGTGGTCTTCTCCCGCACGCCGGCGAGGTCGTCGACGAGCGCGCCGGACTGCGTCATCACCTCTTCGGTGTGCAGCGGCGGGGTCTCCGACAGCGCGCGGATCAGGGTGGTCTTGCCGACCCCGAACGGGCCGGCGACCAACAGCTTCACCAGCGTCTGGTCCGCGCCGGAGAGGTACATGCGGTCGGTCCCGGCGCCGGCGCTAGGACTTGAGAGAGCGGAGTCCATCGAGAACCCTCTCCAGGATCTGCCGGTCGAATTGCTCGGCTTCGGGTATGGGGACTCGGGCGTGCAGGCGCCCGGCATCGACGAGGTCGGCCACCAGCACCTTCACCACGCTCACGGGCAGGTGAAGGTGGGCGGCCACCTCGGCCAGAGTCAGCGCGCCGGGCTGGAGCAGCTCCAGGATCCGGTGCTCTTCGGGGCGTACCTCACTGGTGATCGGCATGTCCACGCTGATCAGCACGGTCAGCCGGTCCAACGTGTTGCGGCTCGGACGGGCGCGTCCGCCGGTCGCCAGATAGGCCGGTACGAGACGTCGTCCGCTGCTCTGGCGCGGCGTCATGCCTGGCTACCGAGGTCCCGAGCCGGGCTGTTCATGACCTTCTTGCCCAGGGTCGTCACCTGGATCTGCATGTGGTGCGCGACGACGCCCATATTCACCTCCGGATCGGCGAAAACAGCCAGGCAGGTGTTCTCCCCCGCCGGGATCGCGAAAACGAAACCTTCCTCGGACTCGATCACCGTCTGCCGCAGCCGCGCGTCGTCCTTCTCCGCGAACGCCGCGGTCACCGCGCGCCCGGCGCCCTGGAGCGCCGACATCATCGCCGCGACGCCCTCCGCGGCCTCCCGCGACAGCCCCGGCGAGGCCCCCTCGATGAAGCCGTCGCCGGAGATGACGGCGGCGTGGACGACATGCGGCAGCTCCAACAGGGGAGCCAGCACCCAGGACTTGTCCTCGGTGACACGGCGACGGGTGGGGCTGTTCATGACTGGGCGTTCCCTTCGGGACTGCGCGGGTAGTCGGACTGCGGGAAGTCTGACGACTGCTGGAAGTCGTGCGACTGCGGGAAGTCTGGCTGTGCGGGCTCGGGTTGGGCCGCGGCCGCCCGGCCGGTCTCGGTGCCGCGCTGGAGCGCCGCCCAGCGGGACCCGGTCTCCTCCGGAGAGCGCAGGTTGAGGGTGTCCGAACGGTCCTCGGGCTGCTCGGACTGCGGCCGGCGCCGGCGCCGACGCGGCAACTCACCCTCGGCGCGCGGCTGCTGGGCCTGCTCGGGCACGGACGGCAGCGGCTGCGCGGCCGGGACGGCCGGCGCGACGGGCTCCGCGGGCCGCTCGGCCACCGGCGCGGGCTGCGCGAGCGGCGCGGCCCCCGCGGGCGTGGCCGGCGCACTGGCACCGGTCGGCATCGCGGACGGCGCCGCCACCCGGTCCCGCGGCCCGCCCGGAGCGCGGTGCGGCATCGGCGCCATCACCGACATCGGACGCGCGCCCTCGTCGAGGACGGTCAACAGCGGATCGCCCGGTATGTAGACCACGGCTCGGACCCCTCCGTACGGCGACGGTTCCACGTGCACTCCGAATCCGTACTGCCGCACCAACTGGCCGGCAGCGGCGAATCCGGACCGCGGCGGGTCACCGAGCTGCGTCAGCAACAGGTCGTCGTTGCTGGCCAGCAGCTCCATCGCGTGCTTGAGCTCGTCGTCGTGCATGCCGACGCCGTAGTCGTCGATGATCACCGACGCGCCGCGGTTGCCCTGCTGGAGCGTGACGGTGACCGGCAGTTCGCGGTGCGAGTGGTGCAGCGCGTTCGCCAGCAGCTCGGTGACGGTGATCGCGATCGGCTCGACGGCGCGCGCCACCACCGCGACCGGGTCCCGGAGTTGGTTGCTGATCTGCACCCGCTCGTAGCCGCGCAGCCGCGACGAGGCGCCGACCACCAGCTCCGAGAGGTAGGAGTCCTCGCGGGTCAGGCCCGGCCAGGCGCCGCAGACCACGCCGGTGGCCTGCACGCGGCGCAGCGCCTGCTCGTTGACGAAGTCCGCGTCCAGCAGGTCCTGCGCGATCTGCGGGTCGTCGTACTTGTGCTGCATCGTCTGCAGCGAGGTCTGCACCTGGTACAGCAGCGCCTGGATGGTGGTGGTCGCGCCGCGCAGCGTGGACTGCGCCGCCGCGTCGACCCGGGTGCGCTCCTTGGTGATCGCCGAGCTGACCTGCTCCAGCACGGCACCCAGCGCCCGGTCGGTCTCCGAACCGGCGAATCGTTTGTCCGAAAGCCCGCGCACCGGCACGTGCGGATGCGCCAACGCCAGCGTCAGATCGGGCAGCCGGGCCTCGGCCAGGTGCCGGATCTCGACCTCGGTCGCCCGGATTCTGGCGGTCAACTCCGTGTTGTTGTGCAGCGTGGCGCTGCTGTGCTCTTCGGCGGCGCTCAAGCGGGTCCTGAGTCCGGCGCGCTCCTTGCGCACGCGGAGCAGCAGCGCCGCCAACACCACGGCGGCGGCCGTTCCTGCGCCAAGGCACCACAACAGCGCCTGCGGTATGGATGTCATCGAGATCCTCGTTCGGGGGCTTACGGGGATGTCTCGGTCGCCACGGCTGCCGTGCCGCCGAACCTCACCGGATGCTACCTGCCGCTAGACACGCCGACAGGGGTCCTTGACGTGCGGGGACGGAGAAGTACCGAAGGTCACGTTAGCTGTTGATGACCGCTCAGTAACGAGATGCGGCCCCGTCGTCCTGAATGGACGGCGGGGCCACGGGTACCTCGTGGGTGAAATGCGGTCAGGCGGTCCTGAAACGGCCGCCTTTGAGCGCGCCGATGAACGAAGTCCAGCCATCGGCCGGGAAGACCAGTGCCGGACCGTGCGGGTCCTTGCTGTCACGGACGGGGACGAGGCCGGGGAGGTCGTCGCGGACCTCCAGGCAGTCGTCGTTGTTGTGGCCGCTGTGGGTGCTCTTGCGCCAGCGGGCGACCTCGACGCAGTTCCCGCCTTCGCCGTTGCTGTAGCTGCTCTTGAACCATTGAGCCGTGCTCAGGTCGCACTCGCGCATTGTCGGTATTCCTCCGCCGCTGATTCGATCAGGGCCAGGGACGCCTTCGGTGAAAGCGCTGTGGCCCTGATGAGATCGTAGGCGCGTTGGGCGCGCTTCACCACGGCTGGGTCGTCGAGCAGCGTTCCCGAAAACGCCGTCTCTGTATAGGCGGTTGGCGGCGCATCATCGAACTCCATGAGTCTCACATCGCCGGTCATGGCGGCATACGCCCCCTCCTCGTGCGGGAGGACCTGCGCCAGGATCCCGCGCTCCCGTACGAGCCGGGCCAGGTGGTCGAGCTGCCCGGCCATCACGGCTGGCCCGCCCACCATGGTGCGCAGCGTGCTCTCGTGGATCACGCACCAATACTCGGGCCGGTGCGGGCCGTTGAGGATCTCGGCTCGCTCTATACGAGCTGCAACCATCTCCTCGACGTACTCGTCGGTGACGAACGGGTTGGCCGCGATGGTGACGGTCCGGGCGTACTCGGGCGTCTGCAGGAGTCCTGGGATCACCGACGGCGCGAACTCGCAGATCTTCGTGGCCTGCCGCTCAAGATCCACGACTCTCGCGAAGTAATCCGCATACCGCTGATCATCAATCAGCTTGCGCCACGTGCGCTCGAAAAAACCGTCGGTTTGTAGAACCTGGTCGATGCGGATCGCCACATCGAGTTGGGGGCGGCGGATCGCCTGCTCGAACTGGCCGATATAGCCGCCGGATACGAAGACCTTCTCTCCTAACATGTCCTGCGTCAGACCGGCGTTCTCCCGGTGGCGCTTGAGTTCCGCTCCCCAATACTCCCAGAGCACCTGGCGTGAGGCGTTGGCCATGGTTAACTTCCTATCCCTGCCCGGTAGTTGCAGCGCTCGCCTGCTTGCCCAGGCTAGCCCCGCGCCGGCACGCTTTCGCTGCGAACGGTGAAAAAGACTCGGCGCGGAAAGTGGTGACGATGGGGAAAGAACTGACCGAAGTGGAAAGCGCGCTCACGGAATTGCGCGAGGCTTTGGCCCGAGCTGGCATCATTTTGCCGTCGCTCGGCCTCGACCCGGTTTCGTACGCGCACCGCACCATGCCGCCCCTGGTGGAATTGGGGCGCTGCAATACCGACACCGCCCGTCGGCTGGCCAAGGCGTTGGGGGAGCGGTGAGGGCGGCGGTGGTGGTCCCGGCGTTCGGGGCGTACGTCGTGGACGTCCGGGACGGGCGGGTCGGGCAGGTGGTGGGGCGGGCCGGGGTCGGCCTCCGGCTGCGGCCGGTCGGGGGCGGCCGGGAGTGGGACTGCGCCCCCGAGGCGACCCGGTGCGCCACCGTCGCCGAGCGGCTGCGGGCGGACACCGCGTACGCCAACGCCCGCAGTCGCGGGGAGCGGGCCTGGTGAACGGGCGCGGCCCGAGCCGCGGGACGGGCGGGGCCGGTGGTGCGCGAGAATGGCCGTATGACTCTGTTCCGCGACGACGGCATCGTGCTGCGCACCCAGAAGCTGGGTGAGGCGGACCGGATCATCACCCTGCTCACCCGCGGCAACGGCCGGGTACGGGCGGTGGCGCGGGGCGTGCGGCGGACGAAGTCGAAGTTCGGCGCCAGGTTGGAGCCGTTCTCCCATGTGGACGTGCAGTTCTTCGCACGCGGCGGGGAGCTGATCGGGCGCGGGCTGCCGCTGTGCACGCAGAGCGAGACGATCGCTGCGTACGGTGGTGCGATCGTCACCGACTACGCCCGCTACACGGCTGGCACGGCCATGTTGGAGACCGCCGAGCGGTTCACCG
Source organism: Streptomyces sp. WZ-12 (assembly GCF_028898845.1). NCBI lineage: Bacteria > Bacillati > Actinomycetota > Actinomycetes > Kitasatosporales > Streptomycetaceae > Streptomyces > Streptomyces sp. WZ-12. The sequence goes on from NZ_CP118574.1 coordinate 6,004,116, forward strand.
ACCACGAGGGCGAGCCGGCCGTCCAGCAGTACCTGCTGCTGGTCGGCGGGTTGCGGACGCTGGCCAACGGGGAGCACGCCCCGCACCTGGTGCTGGACGCGTTCCTGCTGCGCTCGCTGGCGGTGAACGGTTATGCGCCGAGTTTCGACTCCTGCGCGCGGTGCGGAATGCCCGGTCCGAACCGGTTCTTCTCGGTGGCGTCGGGCGGGGTGGTGTGCGGTGACTGCCGGGTGCCCGGAAGCGTCGTACCCTCCTCAGAGGCCATCGGGCTCCTGGGCGCGCTGCTGACCGGCGACTGGGAGACCGCGGACACCTGTGAGGCGCGGCATGTCCGGGAGGGCAGCGGCCTCGTCGCGGCGTATCTGCACTGGCACTTGGAGCGCGGTCTGCGGTCCCTCCGCTATGTGGAGAAATAGCGGGGGGACCGGTCCGGTTCCGGGCCGCCCGTTCGGCCACAACGGCACGGCACCCGCCGGAACAACACCGTCCATCGATATTGCATAGGAGACGTGGGGCGCATGGCAGTACGCGGGATTCTGGGGCGCAACCGACGTGAATACCAGACGCCCGAGCCGCACCCGTCGGGTGCGCGTCCGCCGAAGATCCCCGGCGAGCTCGTGCCGAACCACGTCGCGGTCGTGATGGACGGCAACGGGAGGTGGGCCAAGGAGCGCGGATTGCCGCGCACGGAGGGCCACAAGGTCGGTGAGGGCGTCGTGTTGGACGTTCTCAAGGGCTGCATCGAAATGGGCGTGAAGAACCTCTCGCTCTACGCCTTCTCCACCGAGAACTGGAAGCGGTCGCCGGACGAGGTCCGCTTCCTGATGAATTTCAACCGGGACGTGATCCGTCGGCGCCGGGACGAAATGGATGCGCTGGGCATCCGCATCCGGTGGGTGGGCCGGATGCCGAAACTGTGGAAGTCCGTCGTTCAGGAACTCCAGGTCGCCCAGGAGCAGACCAAGAACAACGACGCCATGACGCTGTACTTCTGCGTGAATTACGGCGGCCGGGCCGAGATCGCGGACGCGGCGGCGGCCATCGCGGCGGACGTGCGGGCCGGGAAGCTGGACCCGTCCAAGGTCAACGAGAAGACCGTGGCGAAGTACATGTACTACCCGGACATGCCCGACGTGGACCTGTTCGTCCGGCCGTCCGGTGAGCAGCGCACCTCGAACTACCTGATCTGGCAGAGCGCTTACGCGGAGATGGTGTTCCAGGACATCCTTTGGCCGGATTTCGATCGGCGGAACCTGTGGGAGGCGTGCCTGGAGTACGCGAAGCGGGACCGCCGGTTCGGCGCGGCGCCGCTGGAGTCGGGCGAGACGGCCACCTAAAGGCGCGCTCCGACGACGGCGAACGGGCCGCCTCCCCGGTGTGGGGAGGCGGCCCGTTCGGCGTTGTGGTCGCGTGCGGTGTGCGCGCCGGGCGCCCTAGCCGTTCGCGTCCTTCTTGGCCGCGCACTCACCGCAGGTGCCGAAGATCTCGACGGTGTGCGCGACATCGCGGAAGCCGTGCTCGGCCGCGATCTGGTCCGCCCACTTCTCCACCGCCGGGCCCTCGACCTCGACGGCCGTGCCGCAGCCGCGGCACACCAGGTGGTGGTGATGGTCGTCGCTGCTGCACCGGCGGTAGACGGCCTCGCCGTCGCTGGTGCGCAGCACGTCCACCTCGCCGGCGTCGGCGAGGGACTGCAGCGTCCGGTAGACGGTGGTCAACCCGACCGAGTCGCCCCGGTGCTTGAGCATGTCGTGCAGCTCCTGCGCACTGCGGAACTCATTGACCTCGTCGAGTGCGGCCGAAACCGCGGTGCGCTGCCGCGTCGACCGGCCGCGGACCGGAGAACCCGCGCTCGTCGCCACCGTTGCCTCCCTAGGACGTCAGGACATCTCCCGCGCATGCGTTTGGCCATTGTGCCAGGTGATGACCGGGAGCCCGGTGCGGTGCTTACCGCTCTCTCCTATGTATCCCTCATCCGGGCCGTCCCACACCGCGGTGCCTGCGCCGCCCGTCACACCCGGACGTCGTCCTCGACGGGGGTGCGGCCGCCCGGTACTTCCAGGGTGCACCCCTTACCGTCCGTCGCGCCGGCCCGCGCGCGCTTTCTGGCCAGCGGGGTGGCCAGCGCCGTGAAGCCCACGAACAGCACGATGGCGAAGAGCACGATGGTCGCGCCGGACGGCACGTCGACGTAGTACGAGGTGGTGGTGCCGGTCAGCGTCACCGCCACGCCGATCCCGACCGCGGTCGCGAAGGTCGCCGCGAAGCTGCGGCTGAGCTGCTGGGCGGCCGCGACCGGGATCACCATCAGCGCGCTGACCAGCAGCAGGCCGACGACCCGCATGGCGACCGTGACGGTGACCGCGGCGGTGACCGCGATCAGCAGGTTCAGCAGCCGCACCGGCAGGCCGGTGACCCGGGCGAACTCCTCGTCCTGGCAGACCGCGAAGAGCTGGCGGCGCAGCCCGAGCGTGATCGCCAGCACCAGGGCGGCCAGCACATAGATCGTGATCATGTCCTGCGGCGAGACGGTGGTGATCGAACCGAAGAGGTACGTCCCCAGGTTGGCGCTGGAGCCCGCGTCGGAGAGGTTCATCAGCATCACGCCGCCCGCCATGCCGCCGTAGAACAGCATGGCCAGCGCCAGATCGCCGCGGGTCTTGCCGTACCAGCGGATCAGCTCCATCACCACCGAGCCGACGACGGCGACCACGGTGGCCATCCACACCGGGCTGGTGTTGAGCAGGAAGCCCAGGCCGACGCCGGTCAGCGCGACGTGGCCGATGCCGTCGCCCATCAGGGCCTGGCGGCGCTGGACGAGGTAGATGCCGATGGCGGGGGCGGTGATCCCGACGATCAGGGCGGCGATCAACGCCCGTTGCATGAAGGCGTAGTTGAGGAGTTCCATCAGCTCAGCAGCCCCGTTCGGAACGGTTCGGCCGACGCGTCGGCGTGCGATCCAACGCAGTGGTGCGAAGCACCTCCACTTGGGGCGGCGGCGGGCGACGGGTGGGCATGGTCGTGGCCGGGCAGGGCGTGCTGGCCGACGGCCTCCGGTGGCGGGCCGTCGTGGACGACGCAGCCGTCCTGCAGCACCACCGCGCGGTCGATCAGCGGCTCCAGCGGCCCCAGTTCGTGCAGGACGAGCAGGACCGTGGCGCCGCGGGCGACCTGCTCGCGCAGTGCGGTGGCCAGCACCTCCTGGCTCGCCAGGTCCACGCCGGCCATCGGCTCGTCCATGATCAGCAGATCGGGTTCACCCGCCAGCGCCCGGGCGATCAGCACCCGTTGGTGCTGACCTCCCGACAGCGCGTTGACGGAGTCCTTGATCCGGTCGGCCAGCCCGACCAGTTCCAGTGCGTGGTGCACCGCCGCCCGGTCCGCCCTGCGCAGCAAACCCAGCTTCGTGCGGGCCAGCCGGCCGGCGGTGACCACCTCGCGGACGGTCGCCGGCACCCCGCCGGCCGCCGTGGTGCGCTGCGGCACGTAGCCGATCCGCGCCCAGTCCCTGAAGCGGCGGAACGGCGTGCCGAAGAGCGCCAGTTCGCCGCCGGTCAGCGGGACCTGCCCGATGACCGAGCGGACCGCGGTGGACTTCCCGGACCCGTTGGCGCCGAGCAGCGCGACGACCTCGCCGGTCCGCACGGTCAGGTCGACGCCGCGCAGCACCGGGCGGGCGCCCAGCGACGCGGTCGCGCCGCGCAGCTCGATGGCCGCCGGCGCCTGCGCGTCCGGCGACTCCTCGGCCGTCGCCGCTATGACGGCCTGGCCGGTGTCCTTCATCTGCTGACCTCCGTCGTGCGGTGCGTCGTGGCGGGCGGGGCGTGCCGGGTGGGCACGGGGTGCGCGGGGCGGGTCACTTGGCGCCGAGCGCCTTCTGGAGCGCGGCGAGGTTGGCGCGCTGCACGGAGAAGTAGTCCTTGCCGCGGGACTTGTCGGTGATGCCCTCCAGCGGGTCCAGCACATCGGTCTTCAGGTGCAGGTCGCCGGCGAGGGTCTTGGCGGTGGCCGGGTTGGCCAGCGTCTCGAAGAACACCGTGGAGACGTGGTGGGACTGCGCCAGGGTGTGCAGTTCCTTGATCCGGTTGGCGCTGGGCTCGGACTCCGGGTCCAGGCCGCTGATCGCCTCCTGGACCAGGCCGTAGCGCTCGGCGAGGTAGCCGAAGGCCGCGTGCGTGGTGACGAAGGTGTCCGAAGTCCGGTTCTTCAGGCCGTCCTTGAAGTCGGTGTTCAGCTTGTCCAGCTTCTCCACCAGCACATCGGTGTTCTTCTGGTAGGCGGCCTTGTTCTTCGGATCGGCCTCGGCGAACGTCTTGTTGACGCCCTTGGCGACCTCGGCGAACTTCACCGGGTCCAGCCAGACGTGCGGGTCCTGGCCGGGCTCGGCGTCGGAGTGCGAGCTGTTGTCGCCGGTGGTGTGGTGGTGCCCGTCGACCTCGGTGCCGTGCACCTCCGTGCGGGTCAGCTCCGCCGCGTTGGCGATGTGCTGGACGCCGGACTGCTTGACCGAGTCGTCCACGGCGGGCTGGAGCCCCTTGAGGTAGACGATCGCGCCGGACTCGCTGAGCTGCGCGGTCTGCTTGGCGGTGAGCGTCAGGTCGTGCGGCTCCACGCCCGGCTTGGTGAGGTTGGACACCTCCACGTGCGAGCCGCCGATCTGCTCCGCGAGGAACTGCAGCGGATAGAACGACGCCGTCACCTTCAGCTTGCCGTCGTCGGAGCGCCCGGAGGCGCTGGGGGAGCAGGCGGCGAGGGTCGCGAGACCGAGGACCGCGGCTCCGGCGACGGCCACGGTGGATATTCGGGAGCGTACGTTCATGACAGTCATTTTCAACAAACATGGAAATGATTGTCAACAAAGTGCGTGCCAGGTCACAGGCCGAACAGAACCGGCCGGAAGCGATCCTTTATCGATTTGGTCCGGGGGGTACGCCCGCCGCTACCCTGAACTATTCGCTCGCGCGATCCCTGAGCAGCACCCTTCGTCGAGGCGCACCGCGCCCCTGTCCACCGTCCGACGTCGTACTGAAGAGAGCACCGTGGCCGCCGACAAGATCGATACCATCGTCAGCCTGAGCAAGCGCCGTGGCTTCGTTTACCCCTGCAGCGAGATCTACGGCGGCTCCCGCGCTGCCTGGGACTACGGTCCCCTCGGCGTCGAGCTCAAGGAGAACATCAAGCGCCAGTGGTGGCGCGCCATGGTCACCTCCCGCGAGGACGTCGTCGGCCTCGACTCCTCGGTGATCCTGGCCCCCGAGGTGTGGCAGGCGTCCGGCCACGTCGCCACCTTCACCGACCCGCTCACCGAGTGCACCTCCTGCCACAAGCGCTTCCGCGCCGACCACTTGGAGGAGGCGTACGAGGCCAAGCACGGCCGCCTCCCCGAGAACGGCCTCGCCGACGTCAACTGCCCGCACTGCGGCAACAAGGGCGGCTTCACCGAGCCCAAGCAGTTCTCCGGTCTGCTCTCCACCCACCTCGGCCCCTCGCAGGACACCGCGTCCGTCGCGTACCTGCGCCCCGAGACCGCCCAGGGCATCTTCACCAACTTCGCCCAGGTCCAGCAGACCTCCCGGAAGAAGCCGCCGTTCGGCATCGCCCAGATGGGCAAGTCCTTCCGGAACGAGATCACGCCGGGCAACTTCATCTTCCGCACCCGCGAGTTCGAGCAGATGGAGATGGAGTTCTTCGTCAAGCCGGGCGAGGACGAGCAGTGGCACGAGTACTGGATGGAGCAGCGCTGGAACTGGTACCGCGACCTCGGTCTCCGCGAGGAGAACGTCCGCTGGTACGAGCACCCCAAGGAGAAGCTCTCCCACTACTCCAAGCGCACCGCTGACATCGAGTACCGCTTCCAGTTCGGCGGCTCGGAGTGGGGCGAGCTGGAGGGCGTCGCCAACCGCACCGACTACGACCTCTCCTCGCACGCCAAGGCGTCCGGTCAGGACCTCTCCTACTTCGACCAGGAGGCCGGCGAGCGCTACACCCCGTTCGTCATCGAGCCGGCGGCCGGTGTCGGCCGCACCATGCTCGCCTTCATGCTCGACGCCTACACCGAGGACGAGGCGCCCAACGCCAAGGGCAAGTTGGAGAAGCGCACGGTGCTGCGCCTCGACCCGCGCCTGTCGCCGGTGAAGGTCGCGGTGCTGCCGCTCTCCCGCAACCCGCAGCTCTCCCCGAAGGCCAAGGGGCTGGCCGCGGACCTCCGCAAGTTCTGGAACATCGAGTTCGACGACGCCGGCGCCATCGGCCGCCGCTACCGCCGCCAGGACGAGATCGGCACCCCGTTCTGCGTCACCGTCGACTTCGACACCCTCGACGACAACGCGGTCACGGTGCGCGAGCGCGACACGATGAAGCAGGAGCGGGTCGGCCTGGACCAGATCCAGTCCTACCTGGGTGCGCGACTGCTCGGCTGCTGAACCGCCGGACGGCGGAGTGGCCGACGACGGCGGCGCGGGCCACGGCCGTTGGGCCGCGGCCCGCCCCGCCGCCCCGTAGGGCCACAACGTGAACGCCGGCCGGACCCCGACGATTTCGGGGACCGGCCGGCGTTCGCGTTGCCCGGGTGCGTTGCCCGGGTGCCGGCTACTGCCGCAGGCCGCGCAGTACCAGGTCCCGCACCGTCTCGAAGTCCGTGGTGATCTCCGGGCGGGACCACTCCTCGGCGTAACAGGGGTCGTGGAAGCGGCCGGTGGCGGCGAAGACGGCGTGCGCGGTGGTGGTGGGCGGGTCGGCGCGGAACGCGCCCTCCGTGACGCCCGCCTCGATGATCTCGGCCAACTGCCCCTCAAGATCACTGACGTGCCGGTCGACCACGCCGCCGCTCTCCCCGATCAACGTCATGTACGTGGCGAAGAGTTCGGGGTCGTCACCGGCCTTGTGCCGCTTGGCCTGGAACAGCGTGGCCAACCAGCGGCCCAGCCGCTCCTCGGCGGGGCCGTCCTCCTCGACGATGGCCGCCAACTCCCGGCTCGTACGGTCCAACCAACGCGCCGTGACCGCCTCCCGCAGCGCCGTCTTCGTACGGAAGTGGCGGTACACGCTGCCGTGACTCACGCCCAGCGCCCGCGCGACATCGACGACGGTGGCCTTCGCCGGCCCATACCGGCGCAGCACCTCCTCGGTGGCTTCGAGGATCCGCTCGGGCGTCAACGTCTCGGGGGGCATGGGAGGGGCTGGCCTTTCACGAAAGCGGTGCTCTTCTTATGTATGGACCGTATCGTCTGCGACTGGCTTGCTTCCCACGTTGTCGGCTTTCCCACCGTGGGCCTGCGGCCGGCTGTTGCCCACGTTGCTGGCTTTCCCGCCGCGCGGGTTGCTGTCTTTTGCGCCTGCGGCGCGGGCCGATCCGCTGCGCTTGGCTTGTTGCCCACGTTGCTGGCTTTCCCGCCGTGCCGCTGCGCGGGGCCTCGCCCGCGTTGGTGGCTTTCCCGCCGTGCCGCTGCGCGGGGCCTCGCCCGCGTTGGTGGCTTTCCCGCCGTGCCGCCTGCGGCGAGCCGGTCCGCTGCCGGTCCGCTGCGCGGGGCGGGGCGAGTTGTCTGGTCCGCTGCGCGGGGCGGGTGGGGTTGTTGTCCGCTGCGCGGGGCTGTTGGGTTGCGGTGACGGGCCTCCGGGGGCGGCATGCCAGACTGCTTCGCTTTACGTCTGGCACACCGCCCCCTCCGGCCCGTCCCCTCCCGTTGTGGGGGTGGATTTCTCTGGGTGGGGGTTGATCATGGTGGTCGCCTAACGGTCACCGCCCCCGCCCAGTTGCTTGGGCCGCCAGTCCACCGACGGTCACCCTTCAGGCTCTCGTGTTCTTCTTGCGGCCACCGCTCAGCCTCACGCGTCCTTTCACGGTCGCTGCTCAGGCTCACGCGTCCTCTGACGGTCACCACTCAGCCTCACGCGTCCTCTGACGGTCACCACGCAGGCTCACGCGTCCTTTCACGGTCACTGCTCAAGCTCATGCGTCTTCTGACGGTCACCACGCAGGCTCATGCGTCTTCTGACGGTCACCGCTCAAGCTCAGGCGTCCTCTGACGGTCACCACTCAACCCAGCGGCCCGAGTTGGCCCACCGGGCGGACGTGGCACTCACCGTTTTTCACCACCCTCCAACGGGAGGGGACGGGCCGGAGGGGTGGGTGTGCAGGACGTAAAGCGAAGCAGTCCTGCACACCCACCCCGGAGGTCCGTCACCGCACCCCGACAGCCCCGCGCAGCGGACAACAACCCCACCCGCCACGCGCAGCGGACCGGCAGCGGGCCAGACGACTCGATCCGCCCCGCGCAAGCGGACCGGCAGCGGACCCCGCCCGCCGTAGGCGGCTACGGCGGGAGAGCCGGCAACGTGGGCTGAGGCCCGCCTCGTGGCGCGGCGGGCCGTAGGCCCGCTCCGCTCAGTGTTCGCTGTCGAGGTGGGCCATCTGGTTCTCCGGGTACCGGGCTCCTGCGGCCGCCCCTGCGGGAACCGCTCGTTCGATGGCGGTGAGGTCGGCGGGGGTGAGGGTGACGTCGAGGGCGCGGAGCGCCTCCGTGAGGCGGTCGCGGCGGCGGGCGCCGATGAGGGGGACGATGTCGGTGCCGCGGGAGAGGACCCAGGCGATGGCGGTCTGGGCGACCGTGATCCCCTTTTCGTCGGCGATCTTGCGGAGGGCGTCGACGAGGTCGAGGTTGCGGTCGAGGTTGTCGCCCTGGAAGCGGGGGGACATGCCGCGGAAGTCGTTGGCGGCCAGCTTGCGGTCGCGGGCGAAGTGGCCGCTGATCAGGCCGCGGGAGAGCACTCCGTAGGCGGTGATGCCGATGCCCAGCTCGCGGGCGGTGGGCAGGATCGCGTCCTCGATGCCGCGGGAGAGCAGGGAGTACTCGATCTGGAGGTCGGAGATCGGGGCGACGGCGGCGGCCCGGCGGAGGGTGTCCGCGCCCACCTCGGAGAGGCCGATGTGGCGGACGTGGCCGGCCTCGACCAGTTCGGCGATGGCGCCGATGGTCTCCTCGATCGGGACGTCGGGGTCGACGCGGGCGATGCGGTAGACGTCGATGTGGTCGGTGCCCAGCCGCTGGAGGGAGTACGCGGCGAAGTTCTTCACCGCGGCGGGGCGGCCGTCGTAGCCGCTGAAGCCGCCCTCGACGGTGCGCAGGGCGCCGAACTTCACGCTGAGCAGGGCCTTTTCGCGGGCGGCGGCGGGGGCGGTGCGGAGCGCCTCGTTGATCAGCAGCTCGTTGTGGCCCATGCCGTAGAAGTCGCCGGTGTCGAGGAGGGTGATGCCCGCTTCGAGGGCGGCGTGGAGGGTGGCGAGGGATTCGGCGCGGTCCGCGTCGCCGTAGAGGGCGGACATGCCCATGCAGCCGAGGCCGAGGGCGGAGGTCTGCGGGCCGGTGGTGCCGAGGGTGCGGGTCTGCACGTCGTGCTCCTGGGTGGAAGGGGTGGGGAGGGGCGACGGCGGGTGTGGTCGCCCGTCGTCGCCGTATCCACCTTCGCATGACGGCTGACAGATTTCAATATTTGTCATTCGTGAGGGTGATGGGCCCCGTCCCGCCCGACGTCAGCGCATGGTGCGGGGGAGTCGGAGGCCGAGGAGGGTGGTGCCCGCGACGATGGCCAACTGGGTCAGCAGGGCGGCGAGGAACCCGTCGCGGATGCCGGCGGAGGGGAGCAGGGCAAGGAAGAGCGTGCCGAGCGTCGCCACGCCCAGGGCCAGGCCCGACTGCTGGGTGGTGACCATGACGCCGCCGCCCACCCCGGCCTGGGTGACCGGCAGTTCGCTCAGCACGATCCGCAGCAGCACCGGCAGCACCAGGCCCTGGCCGAGGCCCAGCACCGTCATGCTCGGGGCGAGCGCCGCGACCGGGACGGCGGGCCAGCCCGCGTGCACGGTCAGGGCCAGGGCGACGAGCCCGGTCCCCTGGATCAGCGAGCCGGTGATGATCACCTTGCGCCCGAAGCGGTGCACCAGACGGGGGCCGGCCAGCGACGCCAGGAAGTAGGCGACGCAGAGCGGGAAGAGGGACATGCCCGCGGCCAACGGCCCGTAGTGCAGCCCACTTTGGAGGGCGACCGCGATCACGAACATGAAGCCGCCGAAGCCCACCGAGAACGGCACGATCATGGTCAGACCGCTGCGGACGGACGGGATGCGCAGGAGCGAGGGCGGGATCAGCGGCGTGCGCCCGGTGCGCTCCGCGCGGCGCTCCACCATCAAGAACGCCCCGGCGGCGAACGGGAAGAGGGCCAGCAGCAGCCAGGACCACAGGGGCCAGCCGGCGGCGCGGCCCTCGGTCAGCGGCAGCAGCAGGGCGACCATCGCGACGGCGAGCAGCACGGTGCCGGGGACGTCCACCCGGCTGGGGTGCGGCGAGCGGCTCTCGGGCACCGTACGGGCCGCGAGCAACAGGGCCACGGCGGCGATCGGGACGTTCACCAGGAACACCGCGCGCCAGCCGCTGCCCGCCAGGTCCACCGAGACCAGCAGCCCGCCGAGCACCTGGCCGACGGCGCTGGAGACCCCGGCCGTGCCGCCGTAGAGGCTGACCGCCCTGGCGCGCCGGCTGCCGGTCGTGGCGGCCTGGATGGTGGCCAGCACCTGCGGCAGCAGCAGCGCCGCGGCCGCGCCCTGGGCGACCCGGGCGGCCACCAGCGTCCCGGCGTCCGGGGCCAACCCGCAGGCCAGCGACGTCAGTCCGAACGCGGCCAGCCCCCACAGGAACAGCCGGCGCCGGCCCACCATGTCGCCGAGCCGGCCGCCGAGCACCAACAGCGTGGCGTAGGCGACGCCGTAGCCGGCCACGATCATCTCCAGCGTCGCCGGGTCGGCGTGCAGATCGCGGTCGATGGTCGGCAGGGCGACGTTGACGATGAAGAAGTCGATCATCGGCAGGGCCGCGCCCAGGAGGACGGTCAGCAGGCCCAGCGGGGTCAGCAGCGGGGCGGCCGCCGGGCGCGGACGGGCGGCGGTGGACGGGGTATCCGGGACGGCGGTCGCTATCGGGGTTTCGCTCACGGGAACGAGAATCCCGCCCCGCTCAGCCGGGTACCAGAGTGTCCTTATCCTGGTACCAGCGCTACCTGGCAACCGGCTGCGGGCTGCGGCACGCTGGACGCATGACCGTGGATGCGACCGTAGACGCGACGGGGGCCAGCGCGGCGGCCCGGCCGGGTGGCAGGGCGCCGCGCACGACGAGCATGGCAGGGACGGCGCCGCCGCGCGGGGCCGGGCACCGCGCCGACGACGCGGTCCGGCGGGCGGAGTTGGCCGCCTTCCTGCGCAGCCGGCGCGAGCGGATCACCCCCGAGCAGGTCGGGTTGCCGCGCGGCAGTCGCCGCCGCACCCCGGGCCTGCGCCGCGAGGAGGTCGCCCAACTCGGCGCCGTGGGCGTGACGTGGTACACGTGGCTTGAGCAGGCCAGGGACATCCACGTCTCCCCCCAGGTGCTGGACGCGGTGGCCCGCGCCCTCCAACTGGACCGCGCCGAGCGCAGCCACCTCTTCGCGCTGGCCGGGGCGGTCGACCCGTTGCCGGGCAAGGAGTGCACCGGCATACCCCGGGCGCTGCGCGAGGTCCTGGACCAACTGGCGCCGTATCCGGCCATCATCCAGAACAGCCGGTTCGACATCCTCGCCTACAACGGCGCCTACGGGCAGCTCATGTGCGACCTGGACGCGCTGCCCGAAGAGGACCGCAACTGCCTGTGGTTGGCCTTCACCCACCCCGGGTGGCGGGCCAGCCTGGTCGACTGGGAGGCCACGGTCCGGACCATGACCGCCAAGTTCCGCGCCTCGATGGCCGAGCACCTCGCCGAGCCGGGCTGGAAGGCGCTGGTGGCCCGGCTCACGGAGGCGTCGCCGGAGTTCCGCGGGATATGGGCGCAGCACGAGGTCGAGCGCACCACCAGCGCGGTCAAGGTCTTCCGGCACCCGGTCGTTGGCATCCTCCAACTGACCAGCACCAACCTGTGGTTGGGGCCCAATCACGGCTCGAAGATGCTCAGCTACACCCCGGTCGACGAGGCGACCCGGGAGCGACTGGGGGAGCTGGACGCACTGGTGCGGAGGGCGAGCGGGACGGCGACGGGGTGGGGGGCCGGGGCGGCGGTCGACCGGGCGGCCGTGGCGCTGGCGCCGTAGCGCGGCCCTCCCGGGCGGCCGATGGCGTGCCGTGCCGGTGCCGTTACGAGCCGGCGCACGCCCGGCTGTGGTCCGGGGCGGTCCCGTCCTCGAAGAGGGCCGCGGTGCGCTCGGCGGTGGTGCGGGCCCAACGGCCGGTGGTGAGGGCGCCGAGCAGGAAGATGGCGCCGCCGCAGCCGACGATGATCCACCAGGCCGGGTGGGCGGCGGCCAGGAATTCGGGGTGGCTGGCGCCGGCGTGCGCCCCGCCCGCCAGGACGGCGCCGAACACCGCGACCCCCAGGGACTGCCCGACCTGCCGGCTGGTGGAGGCCACGGCCGCCGCGACGCCCGCCTGGGAGCGCGGCATGCCGGACACCGCGGTATTGGTGATCGGGGCGTTGACCAGGCCGAAGCCGATGCCGAAGAGGACGTACCCGGCGAACAGCAGGCCGGTCGCCGACTCGGTGTTGAAGGCCGCGAGGAGGGCGCCGCTGAGCGCCATGGCGCAGCCGGCCAGCAGCAGCGGCAGCCGCGGCCCGCGGCCGCCGACCAGCCGCCCGGACAGCGGCGCGCAGACCAGCGTCATGCCGGCCATGGGGATCATGTAGAGGCCGGCGTCCAGGGCGGACAGGCCGCGGATGTTCTGCAGGTAGAGGGTGTTGACGAACAGGAAGCCGCCGAGCGCGGCGAAGGCGCAGACCGCTATCACGGTGGCGCCGGCGAACGGCGCGCTGTGGAAGAACCGCAGGTCGATCAGCGGCTCCCGGCGCCGTCGCTCGTAGCCGATCAGGGCGACCAGCGAGACCAGCGCCACCATCACGAACCCCAGGATCTCCGCCGAGTCCCAACCGGTCGACGGGGCCTCGATGATCGCGTACGTCAGCGAGCCGAGGAGCGTGACCACCAGCAGTTGGCCGACCGGATCGACCCGGCGCGGCCGGGGTGCGCGGGACTCCGGCACGTAGCGGAGGGTGAGGAAGAGCGCCAGCGCGCCGATCGGGACGTTGATCCAGAAGATCGAGCGCCAGCCGACGTTCTGCACCAACAGCCCGCCGATCACCGGCCCGGCGGCCATGCTGATGCCGACCACCCCGCCCCACACCCCGATGGCGCGGGCCCGCTCCCGGGGGTCGGTGAAGGTGTTGGTGATGATCGACATCGCGACGGGGTTGAGCATCGAGCCGCCGACCGCCTGCACCATCCGGAACACCACCAGCCACCCCAGGTCGGGCGCCAGGCTGCACAGCAGCGAGCCGAACGCGAAGACCACCAGTCCGGCCGTGAAGACCCGCCGCCGGCCGAGCCGGTCCGCGGTCGAGCCGGAGAGCATCAGCAGCGCGGCCAGCACCAGGGTGTAGGCGTCGATCGTCCACTGCATCCCGGAGACCGACGCGTGCAGCTCGCGCTGCATCGAGGGCAGGGCGACGTTGAGGACGGTGTTGTCCAGGCTGACGATCAGCAGGCTCATGCAGCAGATCGCCAGGACGAGCAGACGCCGCCGACGGCTGAGGTCAGGCATGGTTGAACGCTACAACGATCCGGTCCGTTCGGCCCCCGGCGGGGCCTCCGGTCCAGTGCGGGACAATGGGGTGCATGAGTTCGCTGCAGATCGGCCCGCACGCGGTGCAGCCCCCCGTGGTGCTGGCCCCCATGGCCGGGATCACCAACGCCCCGTTCCGGACGCTGTGCCGGGAGTTCAGCGGAGGCAAGGGCCTCTACGTCAGCGAGATGATCACCACTCGGGCGCTGGTCGAGCGCAACGAGAAGACCATGCAGCTCATCCGCTTCGACGCCAGCGAGCGCCCGCGGTCGATCCAGCTCTACGGCGTGGACCCGGCCACCGTCGGCAAGGCCGTCCGCATGATCGTCGAAGAGGACCTGGCCGACCACATCGACCTCAACTTCGGCTGCCCGGTCCCCAAGGTGACCCGCAAGGGCGGCGGCTCCGCCCTGCCGTACAAGCGGCCGCTGCTGCGCGCCATCCTCCGCGAGGCGGTCAGCGGGGCCGGTGCGCTGCCGGTGACGATGAAGATGCGCAAGGGCATCAACGACGACCACCTCACCTACCTCGACGCCGGCCGGATCGCCGTCGAGGAGGGCGTCACCGCCATCGCCCTGCACGGCCGCACCACCGCCCAGCACTACGGCGGCACCGCCGACTGGGACGCCATCGCGCGGCTCAAGGAGCACGTCCCGGAGATCCCGGTGCTCGGCAACGGCGACATCTGGTCGGCGGACGACGCGGTGCGGATGATGCGGCAGACCGGCTGCGACGGCGTGGTGGTCGGCCGCGGTTGCCTGGGCCGCCCCTGGCTCTTCGGCGATCTGGTCGCCGCCTTCGAGGGCGGCGGCGCGCCCGCGGCCCCCGGTCTGCGCGAGGTCGCGGCCGTCATGGTGCGGCACGCCACCCTGCTCGGCGAGTGGCTGGGCGACGAGGCCCGCGGCGTGATCGACTTCCGCAAGCACGTCGCCTGGTACCTCAAGGGCTTCGCGGTCGGCTCCGAGATGCGCAAGCGGCTGGCGATCAGCTCGTCGCTGGCCGAGCTGGCGGAGGGGCTGCACGAGCTCGACCTCGACCAGCCGTGGCCGGCCGGCGCCGACGGCCCGCGCGGCCGGACCTCCGGCAACAACCGCGTGGTGCTGCCGGACGGTTGGCTCCAGGACCCCTACGACTGCGCCGGCATCGGCGAGGACGCCGAACTGGACACCTCCGGCGGCTGACCGCACCGGCTTCCTTTCCTTATCAACTCCCCCTAACGGGCGAGCAGTTCACCGGCCCCGAACTCGATCCCGATACCGATACCGCCGACCCCGGTCCCGATACCGATGCTGATCCCGGTATGGGTATCGGGGTCGCCGCATTCCGGAATCCGTATCCGCGGTCGGCGATCCGCGCCGCCGTGAACGGATCGCGCGGAACGGTCGGAATGATCCGTACCCGGAACAACTCGCGCCCTCGGAAGGGGAATTCCGAATACCGCGCGGAATGGCTCGCCGACGGCGCGGAACGGCGCGAAACGATCCGGTACGGCACGGCGCGCGGGAAAGCCGCGGCCGAGAAAGAAAAAGGCGCGGACCGCGGAACCGGAATTCGTGTACGGGGCACGAGAAGGAGGAACCGGCCCGCCCGCTCGCGCCGCCGCGCCCCGCCCTCTTCCGGGCGGGCCGGTCGGGCGGCACCATGCGGCACCGGGGGACCGGCCCGCGGGGGCCGGCGAACGCACCGTCCAGCACGGGCCGTTGGGCCCGCGGCACGGGAGGGAAGTGACGGCGATGCGCGCCCTGGTCATCGTGCACGATCACATGTCCAGCGCCGGCCACGTCGGCGAGCGGCTGGTCGAACGGGGCTACCGGCTCGATGAGCTGCTGGTCGTCCCCGCCAGCCGGTATACGACTCCGGACGTCGAGGTGGCGTTTCCGCCGGCGACGAACTATGGCCTGATCCTGGCGCTCGGCGCCCCGTGGTCGGTGACCCGCCGCAACGCCTGGATCGAGGCGGAACTGGCCCTGTTGCGCGCCGCCCACGCCGCCGGGGTCCCGGTGCTCGGCATCTGCTTCGGCGGGCAGGCGCTGGCGGTCGCGCTGGGCGGGGAGGTGGCGCCGGCGCCCCGTTTCGAGCTGGGCTGGCGCCGGCTAGCCACCGACGCCCCCGAACTGGTCGGCCCCGGGCCGTGGTTCCAGTTCCACGGGGACCGCTGGCACCTGCCGCCCGGCGCCCGCGAGCTGGCCCGCAACGAGGTCGCGTCCCAGGCGTTCGTCTGTGGGCGGTCGTTGGGCGTGCAGTTCCACCCGGAGGTGACGCCCGAGGTGCTGCGGGCCTGGTTCGCCGGCGTCGATCCGCAGCTCCCGGCCCGGGTGGGCGTCGACCCGGAGCGGCTGGTGGCCGAATTGCGCGCGGAGCTGCCCGCCGCACGGGAGCGGGCCCGGGTTCTGGTCGATGCGTTCCTTGATCGCGTCGCCGCGACGGGTCCAAATGACGGTACTGCCGCACACATGAGCGCGTGATTCTCGCCACCCTTGATAGGGGTTGCGCTCAGATGAGCGCTATCGGGCGGGCTCCATCTCTCGCATAGGTGGCACCGGGTGCCAATCCTCTTCCGTTCAATCCATCAAGCGAATGGGTGCGGTGTGTAGTGATTCAACTGCCTGTGACTGCGGAGCGCAGTCATGCATTCAGGTAGTAAACGATGGTCGAAATGCATGATCACTTTCGATCTGCTGGCTGACGCCGGGTTACGCACGTATGTCGACCAAGTGGACGTACCCATACGCCTTCGATCTGGGTATGTTCCTCGCCGTCAGGGCAGCCCGTCGGCGAGGAGTCAGAGCCGTGCCGGAAACACAAGATCCCCACGTCAGCCAGTCTTCCTCAGCGAAGTTCGTCTACGACTTCACCGAGGGGAACAAGGACCTCAAGGACCTCCTCGGTGGCAAGGGCGCCAACCTCGCGGAGATGACCAACCTGGGGCTTCCCGTCCCGCCCGGCTTCACGATCACCACCGAAGCCTGCAAGGTCTACCTGGAGAGCGGCAGCGAGCCGGCGGCACTGCGTGCCGAGGTCTCCGAGCATCTCGACGCCCTTGAGCGGACGATGGAGAAGAAGCTGGGGCAGGCCGACGACCCTCTGCTGGTATCGGTGCGATCCGGGGCAAAGTTCTCCATGCCCGGCATGATGGACACCGTCTTGAACATCGGCCTCTCCGACGCGTCGGTTTCCGGCCTCGCCGCGCAGGCCGGCGACGAGCGGTTCGCCTGGGACTCCTACCGGCGCCTGATCCAGATGTTCGGCAAGACCGTGCTGGGCGTCGACGGCGAGCTCTTCGAGGAGGCGCTGGAGGAGGCCAAGCACGCCAAGGGCGTCACCGTCGACGTGGACCTCGAAGCCGCCGATCTGCGGGAACTGGTCGGCCAGTTCAAGCAGATCGTCACCAAGGAGACCGGCCGGGAGTTCCCGCAGGATCCGCGCGAGCAGATGGACCTCGCGGTCCGCGCGGTCTTCGAATCCTGGAACACCGACCGCGCCAAGCTCTACCGCCGTCAGGAGCGCATCCCCGGCGACCTCGGCACCGCGGTCAACGTCTGCTCCATGGTCTTCGGCAACCTCGGCCCCGACTCCGGCACCGGCGTCGCCTTCACCCGCGACCCGGCCAGCGGCCACCAGGGCGTCTACGGCGACTACTTGCAGAACGCGCAGGGCGAGGACGTCGTCGCCGGCATCCGCAACACCGTGCCGCTCGCCGAGCTGGAGTCGATCGACAAGGCGTCGTACGACGAGCTGATGCGGATCATGGAGACGCTCGAAACGCACTACAAGGACCTGTGCGACATCGAGTTCACCATCGAGCGCGGCAAGCTGTGGATGCTCCAGACCCGGGTCGGCAAGCGCACCGCCGGCGCCGCCTTCCGGATCGCCACCCAACTCGTCGACCAGGGCCTGATCGACGAGGCGGAGGCCCTCCAGCGGGTCACCGGCGCGCAGTTGGCGCAGCTGATGTTCCCCCGCTTCGACCTCGACGCGCAGTCCGAGCTGATCGGCCGCGGCATCGCCGCCTCCCCGGGCGCGGCGGTCGGCAAGGCCGTCTTCGACTCCTACACCGCCGTCAAGTGGTCGCGCTCCGGCGAGAAGGTCATCCTGATCCGCCGCGAGACCAACCCCGACGACCTCAACGGCATGATCGCCGCCGAGGGCATCCTCACCTCCCGCGGCGGCAAGACCTCGCACGCCGCCGTCGTCGCCCGCGGCATGGGCAAGACCTGCGTCTGCGGCGCGGAGGAGCTCCAGGTCGACACCAAGGCCCGCCGGTTGACCACCTCCGACGGCACCGTCATCGAGGAGGGCGACGTCGTCTCCGTCGACGGCTCCACCGGCAAGGTCTACGCCGGTGAGGTCCCGGTCGTGCCGTCCCCGGTCGTGGAGTACTTCGAGGGCCGGATGCACGCCGGCGCCGACGACGCCGACGAGCTGGTGCAGGCCGTGCACCGGATCATGGCCTACGCGGACCGGGTCCGCCGGCTGCGGGTCCGCGCCAACGCCGACAACGCCGAGGACGCCGCCCGCGCCCGCCGGTTCGGCGCCCAGGGCATCGGCCTGTGCCGCACCGAGCACATGTTCCTCGGCGAGCGCCGGGAGATGGTCGAGCGGCTGATCCTGGCCGACACCGACGCCGACAAGGACGCCGCCCTCGCCGAGCTGCTGCCGCTCCAGAAGGCCGACTTCATCGAGCTGTTCGAGGCGATGGACGGCCTGCCCGTCACCGTCCGGCTGCTCGACCCGCCGCTGCACGAGTTCCTGCCCGACATCACCGACCTCTCGGTCCGGGTCGCGCTCGCCGAGGCCCGCCACGAGAAGCACGAGAACGACCTCCGCCTCCTCCAGGCCGTGCACAAGCTGCACGAGCAGAACCCGATGCTGGGCCTGCGCGGCGTCCGCCTCGGCCTGGTCATCCCCGGCCTGTTCGCCATGCAGGTGCGGGCCATCGCGGAGGCCGCGGCCGAACGGAAGAACGCCAAGGGCGACCCGCGCGCGGAGATCATGATTCCGCTGGTCGGCACCGTCCAGGAGCTGGAGATCGTCCGCGAGGAGGCCGAGCAGGTCATCGCCGAGGTGGAGAAGGCCCGCGGCGTCAGCCTCAGGCTCACCCTCGGCACCATGATCGAGCTGCCCCGGGCCGCGCTGACGGCCGGCCAGATCGCCGAGTCCGCCGACTTCTTCTCCTTCGGCACCAACGACCTCACCCAGACCGTCTGGGGCTTCTCCCGCGACGACGTGGAGGCCAGCTTCTTCACCGCCTACCTGGAGAAGGGCATCTTCGGGGTCAGCCCGTTCGAGACCATCGACCGGGACGGTGTGGGCTCCCTGGTCCGCAGCGCCGCGGCGGCCGGCCGGGCCACCCGCCCCGACCTCAAGCTGGGCGTCTGCGGCGAGCACGGCGGCGACCCGGACTCGGTCCACTTCTTCCACGAGGTCGGCCTGGACTACGTCTCCTGCTCCCCGTTCCGCATCCCGGTCGCCCGCCTGGAAGCGGGCCGCGCGGCGGCTGTTTCTGCGGGTCCTAAGGGCAGCGACAGCCGCTGACCAACGGGGCCACCGCGCCCCACCGAACCCCCGGAACCGGCGGCGGGCCGCCCTGAACCCTCAACGCCCGTCGCCACTCCGGTACCCGCCGAGGGCGGCACCTTGTGCGGAGGTGCCGCCCTCGGCCCCGTGCGCGCCCGCGGGCCGCGCCGGCCGCGGTCAGGCGCCGCGCACGGCGCCCGCCGGCCAGATCACCTCGACCGGCAGGCCCGCCGTACTGACGCCGACCAGTTTCCGGCCGGCTGTGCGTGCAGCAGCTCCGCCAGGGCGTCCTGGACCAGGCGCGCGGTGCGGCCCGCCGGGTCCAGGTGCCCGGTCGCGGCGAGGGTGGTCATGGCGGCTTCCGCCGGGCGGTCGGGGCCGTGCGGGGCGGGCCCGGCGCTTCGCCGACGACCGTATACGGCCAACGCCCCGCGGTGTAGGGCCATTTGACGCACGGCGAAGGCGGCACCTGTGCGCACAGGTGCCGCCTTCGTTTCTCCGGACTCCCCCCTCGGGAGCTGCCGTCCTCCCAGTCGGCGTGGGAGGCGGCCTCCAACGGACGCCGCGGGGCCGGTTGTTTGCCCATCACCCCCCACGGGATCGAGCAATCCGGGCCGTGCGCACCGCCGTTGAATTGCCTCCAGCATTCACCGCAGGCAGGGCCCCTCGCGACCCTTTTCAAGTCTGGCCAAAAGGGCATGGTGACCGCACGTGGCGGCGTGCATACTCAGGCGTGCCGGGGGCCCAGGGAGATAACCAAAGAGTGGGGGTTCAGTGTTACGCGTCCATTTCAGTGGACTCGATCTGGCCCGCGTGCGGATAGCCGCACGCCCCGATGCGCTGTGGGAGACGGTCTTAAGCTTTCACCGACTTCGCGATCGGCGCGACGATTCCACGTTCGGTGGTTGGCGATCGGAAACCCGCGGAAGGTTGAATGGCGAAACGCGTCTGCTGGCACCGCTGGTGCCCAGCCGCGGCTATTTCCCGGATTTCCTGACGCCCGCGGAGGGCCTGCTCGGCATGGACGAGGCGCTCGCCGCGCTGCGCGAGACGCCCGCCGGCCGGCTGCACGACGAACTCGTCCGGCTCACGCCGGTCGCCGGCCGTCCGCTGCCCGCCTGGATACGCGCCATGGCCGACGGCGAGACCCGGGCGCTGGGCCGGCTCGCCGGGATACTGCAGAGCTATCACGACGCCGCCGTCGCCCCCTACTGGCACCGCGTCCAGAGCCGCATAGAGGCCGACCGGGCGGCCCGCGGCCGGGCCCTCCTGGACGGCGGCGCGGACCGGCTGTTGGCGTCGCTGCCCCCGATGATGCGCTGGCGCCCGCCCGTCCTGGAGGCCGACTACCCGGTCGACCGGGACCTCCATCTGGGCGGTCGGGGGCTGCTCCTGCTGCCCTCGTACTTCTGCCGCCGCACCCCGGTCACCTTCTACAACCCCGACCTGACGCCCGTCCTGGTCTACCCGGTCGAGCACCCGGCGCCCCGGCTCACCCGGCCCGCCCCGCCGGACCGTTCGCTGGGCCGCCTCGTGGGCCAGACCCGCTCGGCGATCCTGCACGGCATCGGCGTCGGCTGCACCACCAGCGAACTCGCCCGCCGGGTCGACGTCTCGCTGGCCTCCGCCAGCCAACACGCCACCGTCCTGCGGGACGCCGGCCTGCTCTCCACGCTGCGCCAGGGCAACGCCGTGCTGCACACCCTGACGCCGCTGGGCGCCGCACTGCTGCGCGGCGCCCGCCTCGACGGGACGGCGGCCTTCGAGCGGTGAGCCCCGCCGCGGGCCCGGGACCCGGCCCGAAGGCCCGAGATCACCACGCGCCTAGAACGGCCGGTCCCCGGCGATCGCCACCCGCTCGGCCACCCGCCGCCGCGACCCGTAGTCGAAGACCGCGTAGTGCTGGGTGGCGCGGTTGTCCCAGAACGCCACGTCGCCGGCCCGCCAACGGAACCGCACCTGGAACTCCGGCACCTGCGCCTGCTGGAACAGCAACCGCAGCAGCCGGTCGCTCTCCTCCTGCGGCAGGCCCACGATCCGGGTGGTGAACGACGCGTTGACGAACAGCATCCGCCGCCCGGTCTCCGGGTGCCGGCGCACCACCGGATGGACAACCGGCGGGAACTCATCCTGGAACGGCGCAAGTTGAGTGGCGGAGTAGAAACGGGAGAACCCCGGGAGATAGTCGTGCACGGCCCGGGCCCCATCGATCCGCTCCCGGATTTTCGGCGGCAAATTGTCGTACGCCGCCGCCATATCGGCCCACAGCGTGTCCCCGCCCGACTCCGGCACCTCGCGCAACTGCAACACCGCGCCCATCGCCGGCCGCTCGCGGAAGGTTACGTCCGTGTGCCATACGTTCTCGAACGTCGGCACGCCACCGGCCGCCTTGTCAAACCGGACCACCTCCTTCGCGTCCCCCGGGGCGAGTAGCGGGTTGGTCTCCAACTCCCCCCAATGGCAAGCGAATTGACGCTGTGCGGCCGGGCTGAGGTGCTGGTCACGGAAGAACAGCACCTTCCACTCCAGCAGCGCCCGGTTCAGCTCCGCCCGCAGCGCGGCGGACAGCGGGCGGGCCAGATCCAGTCCCCTGATCTCCGCCCCGATGGTCGCGGCCAGCGGCACCACCTCGAACAGCTCGTAGGGGCGGTCCGGCCAGTCCTCCGGGGTGCGGCGCAGGATCCGGCGGCCCTCGTAGAGGCCGTCGGCGGGGATGCGGTGCGGGCGCAGGGCGGGGGCGGGAGCGGGGGAGTCGGGGGCGTTGAGGAGCGTCAACGGGTCCTCCTTCGGGCCGAGTTGGGGAAGGGGAGAAGGGTGGGAAAGGAGAAGGGGAGGGTGCGGCGGCACGGGGCGCGCGGGCGTCCGGCGGGAGTGCCGCGGGGTCTCAGACGCCGGGACAGCGGGCCGGCGGGGGCGAGCCCACCCGGCCGCGGCGGCGCAGGAAGCTCAGGCCGCGGGGTGCGCACGCGCCGTGGGGGCCGCGGTCGCGCGGCGCCGCCTCACGGACGAACGGGTGCGTGCACATGGCACGCACCGTACCCCATCCGCGGCCCGGTGCCCACGGGTTCGGGCCACCGGGCCACGAGGCCCGCCCGGTGACGCGGGGCGGACGGGCGCCGGCTCAGTCGTCGATGCCGCTGCGCTCCACCCCCGCCACGATGTACCGCTGGAGCAGCAGGAACACCACCACCAGCGGGACGATCGAGACGCCCGCGGCCACGAACAACTCGTGCAGATTGAGGTTCTGCGCGGTGGTGAACGTGGAGAGCGCCACCTGCACCGTCCAGGCCGACTGGTCCTGGCCGATCACCAGCGGCCACAGGAAGGAGTTCCACGCCCCGATGAAGACGATGGTGCCGACCGCCGCGAACACCGGCCGGGCGTTGGGCACCACGATCCGCCAGTACGTCCGCCAGTACCCCAGGCCGTCCACCCGCGCCGCGTCCTCCAACTCCTTGGGGAAGCCCAGGAAGTACTGGCGGAAGACGAAGCAGGCGAAGGCGCTGAACAGGGTCGGGATGACCAACCCGCGCAGGGTGGAGATCCAGCCGAGTGTGGAGACCAGGACGAAGCTGGGGACGAAGGTCACCGCCGCCGGGACCATCAGCGTGCCCAGGACGGCGTAGAAGACCACCGAGGCGTACCGGTACGGGATGCGGGCCAGGCCGTAGCCGGCCATCGAGGCCAGCACCACCGTGCCGACGGTCGTCGACACCGCGATCACCGCGGAGTTGACCAGCGCCCGGGCCAGCGGCAGATCCGGGTCGGCGAACACCTCGGTCAGGTTGGACCAGTGCACGGTACGCGGCAAGAACGTCCAGTCAGGCGCGGTGATGTCGGACTCGCTCGCCAGGCCGTTGCGGACCAGCAGATAGAACGGGACGAGGAACAGCAGCGCCAGCGCCACCAACAGCACCACGCGCAGCGCCCGTCCGGCCCGGGTCAGGGCATCGTGCACGGCGTCTCACTCCTCCTTGCGGCCGAGTCCGAACCAACGGGCCTGGCCCACCGTCGCCACCGCGATGATCAGGGCCAGGATCACCGCGCCCGCACTGCCCAGCCCGAGGTTCTGGTCCCGGCCGAGCGCGGTGTAGTAGAGGTACACCAGCGGTGGGCGGGCGTACGGGGGGTAACCGCGGGCGTCGCTCAGCAGGTTGTAGAACTCGTCGAACGCCTGGAAGGAGTTGATGACCAGGAGCAGCAGCACCGCCACCGAGGTGGCCCGCAGTTGCGGGAAGGTGAGGTGCCTGAAGACCTGCCAGCCCGGCCGGGCCCCGTCCACCGCCGCCGCCTCGTACAACTGCGGGGAGATCCGCTGGAGTCCGGCCAGGAAGAGGATCATGTAGAAGCCGGCCTGGAGCCAGAGCCGCACGGTGACGATGACCAGCCAGTACCAGGGCGGACTGGTGGTGGACAGCCACGCCACCTGGTCGATCCCGAACCAGCCGAGCACCGTGTTCGCCAGCCCGAAGCGCACCCCGTTGAACAGCGACAGCTTCCAGATCAGCGACGCCACGACGTACGAGCACGCGGTCGGCAGGAAGAACACCGAGCGGAAGAACGCGCGGGCCACCCGCAGCCGGTTGACCATCAGCGCCAGCGCGAGCGACAGCGCGAAGGTGGCCGGCACGATGAACGCGGTGAACAGCAGGAAGGTGCCCAGGCTGCCGAGGAACGCGTCGTCGCCCAGCATCGCGGCGTAGTTGTCCAGGCCGATGAAGTGCGTCGGGTTCACCGTGTTGTGCGCGTCGAAGAAGCTGAGGTAGACGCTCCACGCCAGCGGTACGTAGGTGAACAGGCCCAGCCCGACCGCGAACGGCCCGACGAACACCCAGAACCACAGATTCCGCCGCTGCGGGCCGAGCAGCCGGGCCGTCAGCGCGCTCACGTGTTCTTGACCCGGGCCAGCTCGGCCCCGACCTTCCGCAGCACCGCCCGCAACTCGGTCTCCGGATGCGCCCCGTCCTTGATGATCCGGCTCAGCGCGTCCTGGTAGGCGTTGCGGTCCGCGCTGGTCCACAACAGCGGCTCGGCGTAGCCGTGTTCGGTCGCCAGCCGCACCGCCTCGGCCGCCGGCCCCTGCCGGAGCTGCCGGGCCCGCTTCGCCAGGGAGAGCCGGGCCGGGATGTGGAACCCGTAGGACAGCGCGAAGTCCTGCTGGAAGTCGGTCCGGTCGATCCACAGCCACTTGGCGAACGCCTTGGCCGCCGCCGGGTCCTTGCTGCGGGCGTTCACCGCGGACGCGTAGGCGCCCACCGGGACGGTCGGCTTCCCCGCAGGGCCGTCCTTCGGGAACGGCAGCACCCCGAAGTCGTCGCCCAGCGCCCTGGTGATCTGCGGCAGCGCCCACAGGCCCGACCACTGCATGGCGGTCAGCCCCTGGACGAAGGCCGCCGGGTCGGACCAGTCGGTGGGCGCGCCCAGCAGCAGCGACCTGTCCGCGTACAACTGCCGGATCTTCGCCAACACCCGGGCCGCGGCCGGATCGTCGAACCCCGGCTTGCCGTCCTCGGTGATCAGGCTCAGCCCCGCGGCGAACAGCGGTGTCCCGCTGAGCACCCCGGCGCCGCCGTCGTTGCCGAGGAACAGCCCCTTCACCTTGCCGGTGGTCAACTTCCCGGCCGCGTCCACCAGTTCGTCGACGCTCTGCGGCGGCTGTACGCCGGCCTCCTTGAGCAGGCTCTTGCGGTAGTAGAGCACCTGGGTGTCGACGGTCTGCGGGATGCCCCAGATCTTGTCCCGCCAGATCTTCGGCGCCAGCACCGCCGGGTTGAAGTCGTCCTTCACCGGCGCGACGAGGTCGGTCAGGTCCGCCACCTGACCTCCCTGGATCTGCTCCAGCAGCGGGCCGTTGACCTCGAAGACGTCGGGGCCCGAGTCGGTGAGCAGCGCGGCGGCGGTCTGCCGGTCGTAGTCGCCCGGCCGCCACTGGACGCTGACGTTCGCCTTCTTGTACGCGGCGGCGTAACGCCGCACCGCCTGTTGGGCGCCGGGTTCGCCGTACTGGTGGTACCACTGCGCTAGCGCTGGGCCCGAACCGGTGTTGTTGCGCCCGGTGTTGGTGCCGCAGGCCGTGGCCGTCGCGCCGGCCAGTGCGAGGCCGCCTGCGGCGGCGAGGAGCCGTCTTCTGCCGATCACCGTCATGGGACGTAACTTTGCCGGATCGCGGCGGCGTGAACCCCCACGTTTTGGGTTTGCTTCCCACGTTGTTGGCTCTCCCGCCGTGGCGGCTGATGCCGTGGCGGCTGATGCCGCAGGTCCCGTACGTCGTCGGCTTCCCCGCCGTGGTGGGGTTTCCGCCTTCGGCGGAGGGGTGTGTTGGGCGGGGGCGTCTGGTGGGTCTGTGGTGGCGGGTGCGGTCCTCCGGGGGCGGGTTTTCGGACTGCTTCGCTTGACGTCCGAAAACCCCGCCCCCTCCGGCCCGCCCCCTCCCGTCGGTGGACGCGCCTCCGCCCGGTGGGGGAGAGGGGAGGGCGGGGTGGGGGTGGGGAAAACCGTTCGTCCGCGGGGCGTTGGGGCTGTCACCCTTACGGGATGGGGATGTACGAGGTGGAGGGCGAGGCGCTGCTTCTCGGGGGGCGGGCCGGGGTCGGGAAGACGTCGGTGGCGTGGGAGGTCTCGGCACTGTTGCGGGGGGCGGGGGTGGGGCACGCCGTGGTGGAGGGGGACTTCATGGGGCAGATCCACCCGGCGCCGGAGGGCGATCCGTCGCGCTCTGCGATCACCGAGCGCAACTTGGCGGCGGTGTGGGCGAATTACGCCCGGGTCGGCTGTCGGCGGCTGCTCTACACCAACACCGTGAGCGTGCTGCCGGAGAGCGCGGGGATGTTCGAGCGGGCGATGGGGCCCGGGGTGCGGATCGTCCGGGTGCTGCTCACCGCCACGGACGCCACCACCAAGGCGCGGCTCACCGGCCGGGAACGTGGCTCGGAGCTCGCCCAGGAGTTGGCCAACAGCGCCCGCAAGGCCCGGATGTTGGATGCGCGGGTGGCCGATGACGTGCTGCGGGTGCCCACTGATGGGCGGTCCGTGCCGGCGGTCGCGGCGGATGTGGTCGCCGCGGTGGGTTGGGTCTGACCCCACGTTGTTGGCTCTCCCGCCGTGGCGGCTGACGCCGCAGGTCCCGTACGTCGTCGGCTGCCCCGCCGCGGGGGTTGCTGTTCTCCGCCTTCGGCGGAGGGGTGTGTTGGGCGGCGGCGCCCCGCTGGGTGGTGGGTGGCGGGTGCGGTCCTCCGGGGGCGGGGTTTTCGGACTGCTTCGCTTTACGTCCGAAAACCCCGCCCCCTCCGGCCCGCCCCCTCCCGTTGGGTGGGCGCCTCCGCCCGGTGGGGGTGAGAGGAGAGGGGGCGGAGTGGGGTGCTGTCTGTATCCCTGCTTCCGCCGGAGGGGGGAGCAGGAATCGGGGTGGTGCTTGTACCTCTTCTCCTACCGGGGCGGGGTCCCGTCCACGTGCGGGAGGGGGCGGTGCCGGAGGGGTGGGTGTTTCGGACGTAAAGCGAAGCAGTCCGAAACACCCACCCCGGAGGCACCGAACCCGGCACCCACCACCCAGCGGGGCACCCCGCCCCAACAACCCTTCCGCCGAAGGCGGAAACCCCACCACGGCGGGGAAGCCGACGACGTACGGGACCTGCGGCATCAGCCGCCACGGCGGGGCAGCCGGCAACGTACGGGACCGTACCTTCGGCGTCAGCTCAGGCGGAAACGAAGGCGACAGATCGCCGCATCCGTGTCGCGCCGCACCGCATGCGCCAGCACCGCGCCGCGCTGGTTCTGGAGGACCCGCTGCCACAGGTGGGCCGGTTCGACCTCGGGGATCAGGACGGTGATGCGGGCGTCGGGGCGGCGGTCCGTCAGGTCCTGGACGTAGGAGGTGATCGGGCGGCCCAAGGAGCGTGTGGGGGAGGGGAGTTCGAGGAGGTCGACGCCCGGGTTCCAGAGTTCCCAGTCGCGGCGGAGCGCCTCCGTGGCGGGGCGGTCGTCGGGGGTGCCGTAG
Organism: Streptomyces sp. WZ-12; assembly: GCF_028898845.1. Classification (NCBI taxonomy): domain Bacteria; kingdom Bacillati; phylum Actinomycetota; class Actinomycetes; order Kitasatosporales; family Streptomycetaceae; genus Streptomyces; species Streptomyces sp. WZ-12. The sequence continues at coordinate 6,031,259 of NZ_CP118574.1, forward strand.
GTGACGGTGACCGCGATGACCTCGTCGCCGAGGGAGACCGCCGCGTTGAGTGCCTCGCCCGTCAGGCGGGACAGGTGCGAGACGGGCACGACGACGAGGGACTGGGCGCGCCGCGGCGGTTCGGGGACCCGGCCCAGGGCGACGCTGTCGCCGATCCGCCCGTACGCCCGGTGGACGGCCTCGAAGGCGAGGACCAGCAGCGGCAGCGCGATCACGACCAGCCAGGCGCCGTCGGTGAACTTGGTGGCGGTGACCACGATCGCCGCGGCGGCGGTCAACACCGCGCCGAAGCCGTTGAGCAGGGCCTTGCCGAGCCAGCCGGCGGACCTCTCCAGGTGCCAGTGGCGGACCATGCCGGCCTGGCAGAGCGTGAAGCCGACGAAGACGCCGATGGCGAAGAGCGGCACCAGGGTGTTGACGTCGCCGCCGGAGAAGACCAGGAGGGCCGCGGCGACCGCGGCCAGCGCCAGCACGCCGTGCCGGTGGACCTGGCGGTCGGCCTTCAGGCCGAAGACGTGCGGCAGGTAGTTGTCGCGGGCGAGCAGGCCCATCAGGACGGGCAGGCCGCCGAAGGAGGTGTTGGCGGCCAGCGCCAGCAGCACCATGGTGGCGAACTGGACGACGTAGAAGGCCCAGTTGTGGCCGAGCGAGGCGTCCGCGAGCTGGGCGAGGACGGTGACGCCCTCGACCGGCTGGAGGTGGAAGCGGCCGATCAGCAGCGACAGGCCGATCAGCATGGCGCCGAGCAGGGCGCCCAGCGCGACCTCGGTGCGCTGGGCGCGCTTCGGGGCCGGGGCGCGGAACGACGGCACCGCGTTGGCGACCGCCTCGACACCGGTCAGCGCCGAGCAGCCGGACGCGAACGCCTTCAGCAGCAGCAACGCGCCCACGGAGGTGGCGTTGTGGGCGAGGACGGAGGCGTGGCCGGCGGCCGTGACGGTGGAGGCCGGCGCGTCACGGAACAGGCCGACCACGATCATCGCCAGGATCGAGACCACGAAGACCGCGGTGGGCAGCAGGAACGCCCGTGCCGAGTCGGCGATCCCGCGCAGGTTGATGCCGGTGACCAGGACCAGCACCGCCAGGCAGATCCACACCCGGGACCCGTAGAGGTGGGGGAAGGCGGAGGTCAGGGCGGCGACGCCGGCGGTCACCGAGACCGCGACGTTGAGGATGTAGTCCAGGACGAGGGAGGCCGCGGCCACCAGGGCGGAGCGGCGCCCGAGATGGGTCTTGGCCACCGCGTAGGAGCCGCCGCCGTTGGGGAAGGCGGCGATGACCTGGCGGTAGGAGAGCACCAGGACGGCCAGCAGCGCGGCGATGGCGAGGGTCACCGGGAGGGTGAAGCCCAGACCGTAGGCGCCGGCCGTGGCCAGGACCAGCACGATCGACTCCGGCCCGTAGGCGACGGAGGCCATCGCGTCGAGGGAGAGGGCGGCCAGGCCCTGGAGGGAGGTGAGGCGGTGCCGGTCCTCGGCCGCGCCGGGGGCGGCGTCGGTGTGGTGACCGGGTGTGGTCGCCGGGGGCGGCTGCTCGGGCCGGTTTGCGGGCTGCGACACCGTCGACATTGTTCGTCGTACCTCCGTGCGGCACTGGCTGGGACCAGCCCAGCGTGCGGGCCACGGAGGTGGGCGGCGAGACACCTTGGCGCGGCCTTGGCGGCCGACGGGGCGATCTTCACGGGATTTTGACGCCGTCTTGTCGCAACTCCCGGCTCCGGCGGCCGCTACCCGGCGCTCACCTGCCGAAAGCGCCCCGGCTCAGGCTCCGGGGACGGCGAAGTCGTAGCGCACCCCGGTGAGTTCCTCCGAGGCCGTCCACAGTCGTTCCGCGGTGACGCCGTTGCGGGTCCACGGGGCGTGGAAGGAGCGGGCCGGGGCGCCGCGGAGCCCGTTGCGCGGGCCGATGAAGGCGTCCGGCCGCATGTGCGGGGCGGTGGCCGCGCACAGCGTGCCCAGCGCCCCGCCCTCCGCGGGCTGGGCGATCAGCCGGTTGCCCAGCTCCACCACCCGCTCAGCACCCTGCCGGTCCTCCATCCGCACCCCCGCGGTCTGGAGGTTGGTGTGGGCGTAGCCGGGGTGCGCGGCGGCCGCGACGACCCGCGAGTCGGCCACCGCCAGCCGCCGGGCCAGCTCGTGGGTGAAGAGCAGGTTGGCGCTCTTGGAACGGCCGTAGGCGAGCCAACGGTGGTAGGAGGTCTCGCTGTTGAGGTCGTCCAGGCGCACGTCGGACAGCACGTGCAGCATGCTGGAGACCGTCACGACCCGCGCGCCGGGCGTCGCCAGCAGCTTGGGCAGCAGCAGCCCGGTGAGCGCGAAGTGCCCCAGGTGGTTGGTGCCGAACTGCATCTCGAAGCCGTCCGCGGTGGTGCGGTACGGCAGCGCCATCACACCGGCGTTGTTGATCAGCAGGTCCAGCCGGTCGCCGCAGAAGTCGGTCAGGCCCTCGGCGAACTGCCGCACGGACGCCAGGTCGGCCAGGTCCAGCGCACGGAACTCCGCCTCGGCGGTGGGGACTTCGGCACGCAGCCGGGCCAGCGCGGCCGTGCCCCGCTCCGCGCTGCGGCAGGCCAGCACCACACGGGCGCCGCGCCGCGCTAGTTCACGGGCGGTGACGTAGCCGAGGCCGCTGTTGGCGCCGGTGACGATCGCCGCGCGGCCGGTCTGGTCGGGGATGTGGCTGGTGTTCCACCGGGTCACGCCGTACTCCTCGGTAGGGGAGGCCCAGCCTACGCCCGGCCCCGGGAGGGGATCCTGGGGGCATGCCCCGCCTGACCCGCCGCCTGCGCGCGCTGCTCGCCGCCCCGTTCGCGCCGCGCGCCCTGGCCGCCCTGCTGTACGCCCTGATCGGGCCGGTGCTCGCGCTGCCGGGCGCGGCGGTAGTGCTGGTGGGCCTGGCCGTGGGGGCGGTGCTGTCCTGGACGGCGCTCGGCCCCTGGCTGCTGGCCCTGACGGTGCGCGGCGCCCTCGCCCTGGGCGACCTCCAACGGGCGCTGTCCCGCGCCCTGTTGGGAGAGACGATCGCGCCCGCCGGGCGGCGCACCGCCCCCGGGGCCTTCGGCTGGCGGCGCGCCCTCCTCGGCGACCGGGCCGGCTGGCGCGCGGTGGCCGCCACCGTCCTCGCCCCGCTGACCGCACTGCCGCCGCTGCTCGCCGCCGTCCTCGGCTATCTCTACGGCCCGTTGGCGCTCGCCCACCCCGTCCTGCGGCACTGGAACTACGTCACCGTGCGCGACCCCGACGGCACCGTCCATCGGGTCGGACTGCTGATCCACGGCGTGGAGTTCGACAGTTGGCCGCGCTGGACGCTCGTCGTGGCGGCCGGCGCGCTGCTGACGCTGCTCGCGCCCCACCTGGTCCGCCGGGCCGGCGCCCCGCACCGGATGCTGCTGCGCGCCCTGCTCGGCCCCAGCGCCGCCGACGCCCGCATCCGCACCCTGGAGGAGACCCGGGCGCACGCCGTCGAGGACGCCGCCGCCACCCTCCGCCGGATCGAACGCGATCTGCACGACGGCACCCAGGCCCGCCTGGTCGGCCTGGGCATGCACCTCACCCTGATCCGCGAGCTGCTCACCCAGGACGCCGACCGGGACCGCCTGTTGACCGCCGTCGCCCGCGCCCAGGACAACGCCACCCAGGCCATCACCGACCTGCGCCACCTGGTCCGCGGCATCCACCCGCCCGCGCTCGACGAGGGACTGGCCACCGCGCTGGCCACCCTGGCCGCCGACGCCCCGCTCCCGGTCGCCCTGCACACCACGCTCACCCACCGCCCCACCCCCGCCCTGGAGTCCATCGCCTACTTCTGCGCCGCCGAACTCCTCGCCAACACCGTCAAGCACAGCGGCGCCACCGCCGCCGCCATCGAGGTGCACGGCGACGGCCGCGCGCTGCTGCTCTCCGTACGGGACGACGGGCGCGGCGGCGCGGTCCCCGGCGCGGGCAGCGGCCTGACCGGCCTGCTCGGCCGGGTCCGCACCGTGGACGGCACCCTGACCTGCGACAGCCCGCCCGGAGGGCCTACCGTGGTCACGGTCCGCCTCCCGTACCCGGCCGCGCACCCCGCCGCCCAACGGGCGGGCTGACCACACCCGTTGGCCACTCCCCACGGACAGGAACCATGCGCGTCGTCATCGCCGAGGACTCCGCGATTCTGCGGGAGGGCCTGGTCCAACTGCTGGAACTGCGCGACGTACAGGTCGCGGCCGCCGTCGCCGACGCCGAGGCGCTGCTCGCCGCCGTCGACGCGCACCGCCCGGACGTCGCGGTGATCGACATCCGGCTGCCGCCCGGCCACCGTGACGAGGGCCTGCGGGCCGCCGTCGCGCTGCGGCAGTCCCACCCCGGCACCGGCGTGCTGCTCTTCTCCCAGTACGTGGAGACCGCCTACGCGGACCGCCTCTTCGGCTCCGGCGCGGGCTTCGCCGGTGTCGGCTACCTGCTCAAGGAACGGGTGGTGGACATCGGCGAGTTCGTCGACGCCCTGCACCGGGTGGCGCGCGGTGGCACCGCCCTCGACCCCGACGTGGTCACCCAGCTCTTCGGCGCCGTCCGCCGCGCCACCGCCCTGGACGCGCTCACCCCGCGCGAGCGGGAGGTGCTGGCCCTGATGGCCCAGGGCCGCACCAACCACTCCATCGCCGCCGCGCTGACCGTCACCGAGCGGGCCGTGGAGAAGCACATCGCCAACCTCTTCGGCAAGCTGGACCTCCCGCCCTCGGAGAGTGGCCACCGCCGGGTCCTGGCGGTCCTGCGCTACCTGGAGGCGGCCCGGTAACGCAGGACCGGACCGCCCCAAGAGGCCCCTGTTCCCTAGCTGTTGACCTGCGCCGGGCACAGTCGCCGCGGCTGCTTCGCGCCGTGCAGTCGCGCGTCCACGCACCCGCCCGGCAGCCCGTCGTACGCCCGGCTGCCGAAGTTGGCGGTCACCGTCAGCGTCCCGTTCCCGAACACCGTCCGCTGCACGCTCCGGTCACCGGTCAACCACCGGAACGACGTCATCTCCTCGGTCCCCGCGGCCTTGTGCAGCGGCGCGAAGTACTTCTGCAACGCCGCCAGCTCCTTCCCGTTCTTCTGGATCGACGGCCCGTCCAGCACGAAGTTCAACGGCGTGTTGTTGAGCATCGCCAGCAGCGCCCGGGTGGTCTTCTGCGCCGGCAGCTTGTCGTAGGACAGCTCCCAGCGCTCGGCGTTGACCAACGAGCCGTGCAGCGCCGTCTCGTACAGCGGCACGCGGTACTTCGGGTCGTACATGGCCGTGGCCAGGTCGGCGGGGAGGGTCACCGGCTTGAAGAACATCTTCGGCGCGTTCTCCGGGTAGTAGCCGCCCCACGTGTCCTTGTTCCGCTCCAGCGGCCACAGCCCGTCGGCGACCGGCGTCCCCGACCCGTGGTCGAAGGCCAACACCCCGTTGGCCCACGGCTGCGCCGACTCCGACCCGAGCACGAAGCCCTTCCCCAGCCGCCCCATCCGGGCCAGCCGGTTCGCCCGGTCCCCGGCCTTGGTCATCTCGTGGCCCGCGCCGTGGTCCCGGAACACCTCGCCGGTCGCGTCCACGTCCAGGAAGTAGCTGTCCGCCCCGTTGGCGGTCATCTCCCGCGTCCGGTCGGCCAGATAGTGCTTGGTCGGCTCCGCCTTCTCGAACGCCCGCGAGCTCAGGTAGCACCCCCGCCCCCCGAACCCGGTCTCCGCCGAACCGTCCGCCTTCCGCACGCAGAAGTCCGGATACACCGTCCCCGGCCACTTGGACGTGGGACTGTCCGCCGCCTTCGGATCCTGCCCGTTGGCGAACGAGTCGTACGGCCCGACGAGGTACCCGGCCTGCCTGGCCGCCCGCACCGCCGCCGCGTCCATCGGATCCGGCCCGGCGTCGTACCCGAGCCACATCCGGTCCACGCCCAACTTCCGCAGCCGCTCGACCCCTTCCGCGGTCCGCGCCTGGCCCCACACATACGCGTGGAACGCGCCCAGCAGCTTCCCGTTGGCCGGATTCTTCGCGATCTTCTCCCGCAGGCTGCCCAACTGCCCGCGCTGCGCGAGGTACGACCGGTAGTCGGCCGCCGGCGCCACCGGGTTCCCGTCCGTCAGCGCGAACGACACCTCGTAGTCCCGCGTGCCGTCCCCCGCGTCGAAGGCGTGCGCCGCGGTCGCCCGCAGCGCCCCGCCCTCCGACGCGAACCGCAGCGACGTCCCGATGTCCGTCGGCGTCACATAACTCACCCCGTGCCGCGCCCCGTTGCCCCGCGAGGCGTCCCCGCCCATCGCGTACCCCCACAACGGCAGCGCCAGGTCCGCCCCCACGTCCACCGTGCTGCCGGCCAGCCCGCCGCGCTCGGAGTTCCAGAACGCGTCCCGCACCGGAATGTCCAACCCCTCGCCGCGCGGCACCTGCACGTCCGACGCGGCCCGGTCGGTCCCGGTCACCGGCCAGCTCACCGACTGGTCCCGGTCCGAACGGACCCGGATCGCCAGCCGCCCCTGCTGCGAACGCGCCGTCACCGTCAGCCCCTTGCCCGGATACGACCAGCGCGCCCCGTCCGCCGTCCGCGTCACCGGCCCGGGCTGCCCGAGCCCAGCCTTCGCCCCCTCGGACAGCACCAACCGCGTCCCGTCCCCGGCCCGCGCGCTCACCGCCAACGTCGCGGTGTCCACGCTCGCCGTCCCCCCTTCCACCGGCAGCGTCAACCGCCCGCCTTCCACCGTCCCGGCCTGCGCACTCCCACACCCGGAAACCCCGAACGTGGTGGCGGTCAGCGCCATGGACACGGCAATCACTCGCGTGAGTTTGGATGTCATGACCATGTGGATAGTGCGGGGGTTTAAGAACGTTCTAAGAAGGGGGGCGAACGGGCCACGGGGGATGGCTGGTTGGATGGGTTCCCGTCCCCCTTGCCGATGCGTAGATTCCCGAGCTCTGCGCGACCTGCGTGTGCCTTGTGCGCTCGGCGTGCTGTGTGCGTATCGGTTCTGTCAGAAGGGAGAGCAGCATGGGCCGCACGTGGAAACCCGATCCGTCGGCGCGGTTCCGACGGCGCTTGGGGAAGACCGCGCACGAGCTCGACCACTCCGACGGCAAGGACGAGTGCCCGGACATCTGGCAGCTCGACAACGGGGATGTGGCCGTGATCGGCCGGGACCTCACCGCCCACTACGGCCCGAGCCTCCCCGACGGCGTGCGGCTCGCCGAGGACGAACGGTTGGTCGTGATTCCCGGAAACATGCTCAGCGCGGCCAAGCCGGACATACCTGACGCCTGAACTCCGCGCCGCTGCCCGAACCCCGACGCCCTACCCCTTCGCCAGCCTCCGCGCCGCGAGTTCGGCGTACACCGCCGCCCCGTCCGCCAGCACCGCGTCGTCGAACTCGGCCAGGGGCGAATGGTTGTTGGGCGTGTGCTCCGGGTCCGCGCCGGGCGGCGGCGCCCCCAGCATCGTCATCACGCCCGGCACCTCGCCCAGCACCCGCGAGAAGTCCTCGGACGCCGGCACCGGGTTCGGCCGCCGCACGAACCGCTCCTCGCCCAGCGCCTCCCGCACCGCCCGCGCCACGAAGTCCGCCTCGGCCTCGTCGTTCACCGTCACCGGGTACGTCTCGACGAACTCCGCCTCCACCGCCACCCCATGGGCCGCCGCGACGCCCCGGCACACCTCCACCGTCCCGTCCTTGACCCGCGCCTGCGCCGCGGCCGAGAAGCTGCGCACCGTCGCGTTGAAGGCCGCGGTCTCCGGGATCACGTTCACCTGCGTCCCCGCGTGGAACATCCCCACCGACAGGATCACCGGGTCGAACACGTCGAAGCTGCGCGTGATCCACGCCTGCAACGCCGTCACCATCGCGCACGCCGCCTGCACCGGGTCCTTGGCGCGGTGCGGCATCGACCCGTGCCCGCCCGCCCCGCGCACCGTCACCCGCAGCACGTTGGACGCCGACATCATCGGCCCGCCGCGCGCCTCGAAGACCCCGCTTCGCACCCCCGCCGACAGCACGTGCAGCGCGTACGCCGCCACCGGACGTCGCCCCGCCGCCTCCAACACCCCCTCGGCCAGCATGTGTCGGGCCCCGTCGTGCCCCTCCTCGCCCGGCTGGAACATGAACACCACGTCCCCGGCGAGCCGGTCCCGGTGCGCGGCGAGGAGTCTGGCCGCCCCGACGAGCATGCTGGTGTGCAGGTCGTGCCCGCAGGCGTGCATCCGCCCGTTGTCCGCGGCGAAGTCCACGGTGGTGCGCTCGGCGACCGGCAACGCGTCCATGTCACCGCGCAGCAGCACCGCGGGCCCGGCCGCGGCCCCGTCGGCGCCCCCGCGCAACACCGCCGTCACCGAGCTCAACCGCTCGCCGGTGCGCACCTCCAGCGGCAGGCCGTCCAGTTCGGCGAGCACCGCCTCCTGCGTGCGGGGGAGTTCGAGCCCGGTCTCCGGAATCCGGTGCAGGGCGCGGCGCAGCCGCACGAGGTCGTCGGACAGGGCACGGGCATCGTCACGCAGGTCCACGAGGTCCTCCTCAGCCGGCGGCCAACTCCCCATTCTTGACCGCCCGGAGGAACGAGGACCACCCCGCCGCGGGGATGGTGATCACGTCCCCGTCCGAAACCTTGCTGTCCCGTATGGGAACGATGCCGTGGGTGATGGAGTGGGTGGGGGAGATTTCGAGGCATTGGCCGCCGCTGCCGTCGCTGTGGGACGACTTGATCCATATGAAGTCACGGGAGAACTCCAGGCATTGGCCGCCGTTGGCGTCACTGTAGGAGGACTTGATCCAAGTGGCGGCGGCCAGATCCAAGTCGGGAGTCATTCTTGGTACTCCTTCAGCAGCTTCTTGATCAGTGTCAGTGACTTATCGGGTGCCAAGGCATGCGCCCGGAGGAGATCGTAGTCATCCAGTGCGGCTTCGACCGTTTGTGCGGAGTCGTGCATTCGTCCTCCTACCCGGGTTTCTGTGTAGAGCACCGTGGGCGTGTCTTTGAATCGCATCACAGTGAATGGCTTGGTGGACGCAGCGGGAGCGCCTGCCGAGAACGGCATGACCTGAAGCGTGATGTGGGGCGATTCGACCGTTTCCAGTAGGTACTTGAGCTGTAGAGACATGACCCCGCTGTCGCCCACCACCGTTCGCAGGCACGCTTCGTTGAGGATCGACCACAGGGTCGGCGGGCAGTCCCGATCGAACACCTCGCGCCGTCGGAGCCTGGCGGCCACCTTGGCTTCGATCAAGTCCCCGTCCTCGTGGGAGAAGTACGTACTGAAGATGGCGCGCGCGTACGCCTCCGTCTGAAGAATGCCCATCACGAGGTTCGCCGAGTAGTCCAGAACTCGCGTCGCCTTCCGCTCCAAGTTCAGATACGGAACGAACCACGACGGATGGTCCCCCTCGTCGATCCGTCGCAGCATGCCCGTGAACAACTCGCCCGTGCCGAAGGCGAGATCGCAGCCCCGGGCGAACTTCATGCTGGGGCGGGGGAGCATCTTTCCCGCCTCGACTCTGCTGACGTACGCCTCCGAGTAGCCCGCCGCCTTGCCGAGCTGTTTCTGCGTCAGCTTGCGGGCGAGTCTCACCTGTTTGACGTCGTGCCCGAAGCGTTGGAGCGGGTTCAAGTGCGGGGACGGGGTCGTCTCGTCCAAGGTCGTGACCTCTCGCCATGGGGTCGTGTCCAGCATCGCGGCAGGCAGCGGACTTGCGCACCGCCGCTCAAGTGCCGCAATTCTATTGCCCGCAGGGTGGTTTGGGTGACCGAATGGCTACAGAACGTATGGGCGGAGGTTGATGAAAATGACGGACGTTTCGCCGCGGCTTCTGCCGTGGTCGAGCCTGGACGGTAAGCCCTGTTACCTCGTCAGCGAGGGTGGCGGCTTCCTCTCCCGCATGGCGGACGAGATCGAGGAGGCCCAGCTCCTCCTCGCCGGTGGGCTTATCGAGGACGCGCAGCGGGTCTTCGCCGCCCGGAGTTGGACCGCCGGCGAACTCCATCTGCTCGCGGTGGAGTTGACCGAATCGCTGGTCGAGGTGCGACGGGTGGCGAAGAGCCGGGGCGCGCGCCTGCTGGCCGTTCCGGGAGCCTAGGCGCCGCCGCCCGGGGCAGCGCCCGCGAGCCCGTCCAGTTGGCTCAACTCCGCCTCCGTGAGGGAGATGTCCGCCGCCGCGAGGTTCTCGTCCAGGTGGGCGGGGGAGCCGGTGCCGGGGGTCGGCAGCAGGACGGGGGAGCGATGGAGCAACCAGGCCAGGGCGATCTGGCCGGTGGTCGCGCCGTGGGTGGCGGCGATCGCGGCCAGCGCATCGTCGGCACCGCTGCCCGCCAACGCACCATGGCCGAGCGGGAACCACGGCAGGAACGCCGTCCCGGTCCGCTCGCACAGCGTCAGTACGTCCTCGGAGGCGCGGTCCAGCACGTTGTAGCGGTTCTGGACGGTGGCGATCGGGGCGAGTTCGCGGGCCCGGGACAGCTCCGTCGCGCTGACGCTGTCCAGGCCGATGTGACGGATCTTGCCGGCGCGTTGGAGCTCCACGAGGGTGCCCAACTGGTCCGCCATCGGGACGTCGGGGTCCAGCCGGTGGAGCTGGTAGAGGTCGAGGGTGTCGGCGCGCAGCCGTCGCAGGCTCGCGTCGCACATGGCGTGCAACTGCTCCGGGCGGCCGGCGAGGTGCCAGACGTCCGGGCCGGTGCGGACGACGCCGCCCTTGGTGGCGATGACCAGCCCGTCCGGGTACGGGTGCAGGGCGCGGGCCACCAACTCCTCGGCCACGTCCGGTCCGTAGTTGTCGGCGGTGTCGATCAGCGTGACGCCGGCGTCGACGGCCCGCCGCAGCAGCGCCACCGACCGCTCGGGGTCCTCGTGGCGCGGTCCCCAGTAGCCGGGGCCGACCAGGCCCCCGGTCCCGAACCCCAGCCGCCGCACCGGCAGCGTCCCCCCGACGGAGAAGGTCATCCGCATGTCCATGTCCGGGAGCCTAGGCACCGGAGATCACGAAGGGGAGCCCCGCGCCGGCCCGACCGCTCCCTAAGATCGCCTGGTGCCCTCTGACATATCGCTGTTCACGCTCGCCCTGCTGTGCCTGGCCGCCCTCGCCGCGGGATGGATCGACGCGGTGGTGGGCGGCGGCGGCCTGCTGCTGCTCCCGGCCCTGTTGGTGGGGCTGCCGCACACGCCCACCGCGTTCGTCCTCGGCACCAACAAGTCGACCGCCATCGTGGGCACCGCCGCGGCCGCCGTCACCTACGTCCGCAAGGCGCCGATCGACGTCCGCACCGCGCTGCGCATCGGGGGCGCGGCGCTCGCCGGCTCGGTGGGCGGGGCGTTCTTCGCGGCCGGGATCAACAGCGCGGTGCTCCGCCCGTTGATCATGGCCGTGCTGGTGGGCGTCCTGGTCTTCGTCCTCGTCCGGCCGGCCTTCGGGGCCGCCGCGGCGCCCGCCGGCCCGGTCTCCCGGCGGCGGATGCTGGCGGCCGTCCTGCTCGCGGGCCTGGGCATCGGCTTCTACGACGGCCTGATCGGGCCCGGCACCGGCGCGTTCCTGGTCGTGGCGCTGGCCGCCCTGCTCCACATGGACCTGGTCACCTCGTCCGCCACCGCCAAGGTCGTCAACGTCTGCACCAACATCGGCGCGCTGACGATGTTCGCCCTCCAGGGCACGGTGCTGTGGCAACTGGGTGCGCTGCTCGCGCTGTTCAACCTCGTCGGCGGCACGGTCGGCGCCAGGATGGCGCTCAAGCGGGGCACCGGCTTCGTCCGCGGCGTCCTCGTCCTCGTCGTCCTCGTCCTGCTGTGCAAGCTGGCGTACGACCAGTGGTTCGCCGCCTGAGCGGACCGCGTTCCCGGCCGGTCGGCGTCAGCCGTGGACCGGCGTCCGCACCCCGACCCCCGGGGCCCGTTCGCCGACCTCCGTCACGACCGTCAGCAGCGCCACCGAGTCCTCGATCGCGCGCAGCCCGTGCCGGGCGTGCGGCACCGGCGCGATATGACCCACCGTCAGTTCCTGTTCGCCGCCGCCCGGTCCGGTCAGCCGGACCCGGCCGCGCAGCACCTGGAGGCTGGCCGCCGGCGGCGTGTTGTGCTCGTCCAGCGCGGTGCCGGCCAGCAGCGCGATCACGGTCTGGCGCAGCGGCCCGTCGTGCACGAAGAGGTGGGCACTGCGTCCGTGGGCGGAGGCCCTGGCGTCGTCGAGCTGGTCACGGACGAGGGTTTCGAGGTTCACCATGGCGCGCGCCTTTCGGATGCGGACCGGGCTGCGGGGCGGGTCGGCGGCGGGGCCTCCTCCTCCATCGTTCTCCGTGCCCCGCACGGCGCAACCGGGGCGCCGGGAACCGGCCCTCCACGCCCCGGGCCCGATGGGACGTCCGGGTGCTTGACCGCCTACGGCGGCCCGCCGTACGCCCGTTGATCATCGAGGTCCGTACGATGCGGCAGGATCCCTTGATCGAAAGATTGAAAGATCGACGGGCTGGAGAACGACACCGTGCGACCCGCAGTCCCCCCACCGATCGCGAAGGCTGTGTGACCGTGGCCGACCCCACCGCCCTGAACGAACCCCCCGCCGCCGTCCCCGCACCGAACGGGCCACCGGCGAGGTTCCTGACCGTCATGACGACCATCGACAGCGCGCAGAAGGCCGAGCGGCTGGCGCGCGGCGCCATCGAGGGCCGGTTCGCCGCCTGCGCCCAGATCAGCGCGCCGGTCACCTCGGTGTTCCGTTGGAACGGCGCCGTGGAGACCAGCCAGGAGTGGCAGGTGCTGTTCAAGACGGCGAGCGCGCGCTACGCGGCCCTGGAGGCGTACCTCCTCGACGCGCACGACTACGACACCCCGGAGATCATCGCCACCCCGGTCACCCACGGGGGCGCCGGGTACCTCGCCTGGGTCGTGAAGGAGACGAGCTGACGTGCCGAGCAGAGCACAGTGCCGGACGCGCCGGCGGGCCAGGGCGGTGACCGTCGCCCTGGGCATGGCCTTCGGCCTCGCCGCCTCCCCGGCCGGCCACGCGGCCGGGACCGAACCGGGGGCGCACGGCGTCCAGTCCACCCACGGCCACCAGTCCCGCCCGCACACCACCTGGACCAGCAAGGACGCCGCGGCCTTCTGGACGCCCCGGCGGATGGCGCACGCGGCCCCGCCCGAGCGCGGCGCCGCCGCGGCCGCGGTGTCCTCCCAACGGGCCCCGACCGCCGAGCACTTCGACGGCATCCCGTCCGTCGGCGTGCTGTTCTCCGTCGACGGCGACGCCCGCGAACACCACTGCACCGCCAGCGTGGTGCACAGCCCGCACGGCAACCTGCTCCTCACCGCCGGGCACTGCAACCCGGGCGCGCGCGCCGCGTTCGTCCCCCAGTACCGGTCCGGGGAGGACGGCCAGCCCTACGGGGTGTGGGCCATCGAGGACACCTACGCCTACTCGGACCGGGCCACCGACGGGGACGGCGCCGACCTCGACTTCGCCTTCGCCTCCGTCGCCCCGGACGGCTCCGGCCGACGCATCGAGGAGGTCACCGGCGCCAACGTCCTTACCGGGACGCCCGGTTACCGCAACCAGGTCAGCGTCATCGGCTACCCCAGCGTCCACAGCGACCCCGCGGACCGGGCCGTGCGCTGCGCCACCACCACCCGGCGCCTGGCGGGCACCCGCCAACTCCAAATGGAGTGCAACGGGTTCTACGGCGGCACCTCCGGCAGCCCCTGGATCGCCGGCTACAACCCGCGCACCCACACCGGCCGGGTCATCGGCGTCATCGGCGGCGTCAACGGCGGCGGCCCCCGCGGCCCGCACAGCGACCGCACCTCCTACAGCCCGTACTTCGGCAAGGAGATCCTCAGCCTCTACGACCGCGCCAGCAGGGCCAGCGGCCGCGAGGAAGAGGAGGACGACTAGCCCGCGCGCCACAGGAGGACGGCCTGGCGGTGGTGCCCTAACGGAGCGCCGCCGCCAGGCCGTTCTCCTTGGGGCCGAGGAAGTGCGGATCGGGCCGCAGCACCGCCTCCGCGGTCGCCTTGCCCGCCGCGAGGATCTCCCGCACCCCGCCGTACGCCCAGGTCACGTCGTGCTCGGCGGCGACCCCGACGCCGTACGCGTCGATCCCGGCGGCCGAACACAGCGCCAGCGCCCGCCTGATGTGGAACCCCTGACTGACCAGCACCGCCCGGTCCACCCCGAAGACGCGGTGGGCGCGCGCACAGGAGTCCCAGGTGTCGAAGCCCGCGTGGTCGCCGACGATCTTCCGCGCCGGGACGCCGTGCCGCACCAGATAGCCGCGCATCGCGTCCGGCTCGTCGTAGTCGGTGCGGCCGTTGTCGCCGGTGACCAGGACCGCGCGCACCGTGCCGGCCCGGTAGAGGCGGACCGCGGCGTCCAGCCGGTCGGCGAGGTACGGCGACGGCTCACCGTTCCACAGGCCGGCGCCGAACACCACCGCCACCGGGGCGGCCGGGACGTCGGCGACCGTGCGGACGCGCCCTCCCGCGGTGGCGTTCAACCAGGTCGCCGGCAGCAGCGCGAGCACCGACAGCGTCACCACCGCCTGGAACGCCCGGCGCTGTCCGCGCCGGGTCCGCGGCGGCCGGACCCGCCGCAGCCACCCCAGGCGCGCCCGCAACCCCCGCATGTCCCGCCCCCGTTTCCCCGGAGCCCGCCGCCCGTCGCGCCGGGACCGTCCGTGCTCGCTTCCCGCAAGCTGCGACGTGGTGCGGGCTGGCATGGTTGCAGTGAGCGCGCGCCCCGTCGGCGTCAGGCGCCGTCGGCAACGTCACACCGCACCGCCCGTGGAGGACCGCGATGACCACCCAGGCCGAGCGCCTGCCGTTCTTCGTCTACGGGACGCTGCGCCCCGGCGAGGCCAACTACGGGCGCACCCTGCGCGGCCGGACCGCCGCCGAGGAGACGGCCCGCATCACGGGCGCACTGCTCTACGAGGGCCCCGGCTACCCCTACGCCACGGCCGGGCCCGCCGACGCCGTGGTGCACGGCACCCTGATCCACCCCCGACCCGCCGACTACGAGGCCGTCCGGTCCGCGCTGGACCTCTTGGAGGGCTACACCCCCGGCACCCCCGTGGGCGCCGGCAACCTCTACGAACGGGTCGCCACCGAGGCCGTCCGCCCCGACGGCCGGACCGCGCGCGCCTGGGTCTACCTGGCCGGCGAGCCGCTCGCCACCCGCCTGCGCACCACCGGCACCCCGCTCGCCGACGGCCGCTGGACCGGCCGCGCCGCCCCGCAGTCCCCCGGATAACCTGGACGACTCGTCCCGTACGGGCGACCCGTTCCCCTCAGGGACGCGCCGTTCCGCACGGCCGAGGCGCCAACCCGCCCCCGCAGCACAGCAGAACAGGTGTCACCCGTGGCCTCCAACCCCCCGAACACCGCCGCCCACCGCCCCCTGCCCAAGGCCGAACTGCACCTCCACATCGAGGGCACCCTGGAGCCCGGCCTGGCCTTCGCGCTCGCCGCCCGCAACGGCGTCACCCTGCCCTACGCCACCGAGGACGAGCTGCGCCGCGCCTACTCCTTCGCCGACCTCCAGTCGTTCCTCAACCTCTACTACGCGCTGATGGAGGTGCTGCGCACCGAGGACGACTTCGCCGACCTGGCGCACGCCTACCTGGCCCGCGCCAAGGAGCAGGGCGTCCGGCACGCCGAGATCTTCTTCGACCCGCAGGCGCACACCTCCCGCGGCGTCCCCATCGGGACGGTCGTCCGCGGCCTCGCCCGCGCCCTGGACGCCGCACCCGAGACCTACGGCATCACCACCCGGCTCATCATGTGCTTCCTGCGCGACGAGAGCGCCGACTCGGCCCTGGAGACGTTCGAGGCGGCCCGCCCCTTCCTGGACCGGATCACCGCCGTCGGCCTGGACTCCGCCGAGGTCGGCCACCCGCCGTCGAAGTTCCAGGAGGTCTTCGCGCTGGCCCGGGAGGCCGGCCTCAAGTGCGTCGCGCACGCCGGCGAGGAGGGCCCGGCGTCCTACGTCTGGGAGGCGCTGGACCTGCTCAAGGTGGACCGCGTCGACCACGGGGTGCGCTGCATGGAGGACGAGCGCCTGGTCGCCCGCCTGGTGGCCGACCGGACCCCGCTCACCGTCTGCCCGCTGTCCAACGTCCGGCTGCGGGTCGTCGACGACCTCGCCGACCACCCGCTGCCCGCCATGCTCGACGCCGGACTGCTGGTGACCCTCAACTCCGATGACCCCGCGTACTTCGGCGGCTACGCCGACGACAACTTCACCGCCGTACGCGACGCCCTCGCCCTGGACGAGGGGACCCTGCGGACGCTCGCCCGCAACTCCTTCGAGGCGTCCTTCCTGGACGACGAGACCCGCGCCGCGTACCTGAAGGAACTCGACGCCCACTGAAGCCGGTCACCGGGCGCTGTGCCGGGCCGCCGCCCTCGGGCGCGGCCCGGCACACCGCCCGCCCCGGGGAGGGCCCCTTCCGCCCTGTCCCGTATTGCACCGTCATGACCGGGTGCTGCACGCGTACCGGATCCGACATCGAGGGCAGAGACAGAGCTACCGTCGCTGTATGACGGGCACACCATCGGCCACCGGGCCCCGCGGCGGCCACGACCCGCGCGCACAGTTCCCCGGCTACACCGCCGCGGACGCCGAACGCTGGGTCCCCGAACCGGACAAGCGCCCCGGACGCACCGCCTTCCAGCGCGACCGCGCCCGGGTCCTGCACTCCGCTGCGCTGCGCCGCCTAGCCGGCAAGACCCAGGTCGTCACCCCCGGCAGCGCCACCCAGGACTGGGACGCCAGCCCGCGCACCCGGTTGACGCACTCCCTGGAGTGCGCCCAGGTGGGCCGCGAATTGGGCGCCGCCCTCGGCTGCGACCCGGACCTCGTGGAGGCCGCCTGTCTGGCGCACGACCTCGGCCACCCGCCCTTCGGGCACAACGGCGAACAGGCGCTCAACGAGATCGCCGCGCCCTGCGGCGGCTTCGAGGGCAACGCCCAATCGCTGCGCCTGCTGGCCCGTTTGGAACCCAAGCGGTTCGTGCCCGCCTCGGACGGCGGCGCCCCCGTCAGCGTCGGGCTCAACCTCACCCGCGCCACCCTGGACGCCGCCACCAAGTACCCCTGGCCGCGCGGCGGACACCCCGACGGGCCGACCGCCGCCAAGTTCGGCGTCTACGCCGACGACCTGCCGGTGTTCGCCTGGTTCCGGCAGGGCGCCCCCAGCGCCGCCCGCAGCTTCGAGGCGCAGGTCATGGACTGGTCCGACGACGTCGCCTACTCGGTGCACGACGTCGAGGACGGGCTGCACGCCGGCCACTTGGACCCCAATGTGCTGCTCGCCGACCCCGAGCGCGCCGAGATCTTCGCCCTCGCCGCGGAGCGCTACGCCCCGGGCGCCGACGAGGCGGCCCTCGCCGCCGCTCTGGACCGCCTCCTGGACCAGGCGTGGTGGCCGCACGGCTACGACGGCACCGCGCTCGCCCAGGCCCGCCTCAAGGACGCCACCAGCCAACTCATCGGCCGCTTCTGCCTGGCCGCCGAGACCGCCACCCGGGACCGCTTCGGACCCTCCGGAAGCCGAACGGGCCCCGGGGGAGCCGGCGAACGGCTCACCCGGTACGCCGCGGAGCTGGTGGTTCCGGCCGAAACCCGGCTGGAATGCGCCGTTCTCAAGGCCGTCGCCGACCGCTACGTCATACAGCGCCCGGACCAGGAAGCGCTCCGCGCCGACCAGCGCGTGGTGATCGCCGAACTCGCCGAGGCGCTGCTCGCCCGCGCCCCCGACGGCCTTGACCCACAGTTCCGTTCGCTGTTCGAGGCGGCCGGCGACGACACCGCCAGGATGCGCGCCGTGATCGACCAGATCGCCGCGCTCACCGACGCCTCGGCGCGTAGTCTTCACGCCCGCCTCACGCGTCCCCCTGGTAACGGTTAGGGCAACCCTGGGTGACCCTTGGGGGGCAGCCCCTCTTCCCCCCTCACGCTCCGTGCGGGACCCTCGTCCACGCACCGGCGCAACGGAACCCGAAGACCGCCCGGCGCATCAAGGCAACGACACACCAACAGAGCGACACACCAACGAAGCGATGCGTCAAGGAAGCGAGGAGGAAACGGGGAGCAGCGCATACGGGGGCACCAACGGGGGGCATCAACGGGGGCGTTCACGGACGCGGACGTACGGCACCGCAACGAGGAGGAAGCAAGTGGTCGACGCACACCAGACGTTCGTCATCGTCGGGGGTGGACTGGCCGGGGCCAAGGCCGCGGAGACACTCCGCGCGGAAGGCTTCACCGGCCGGGTGATCCTCATCTGTGACGAGCGCGACCACCCCTACGAGCGCCCCCCGCTGTCCAAGGGGTACCTGCTCGGCAAGGACGAGCGGGACAGCGTCTTCGTCCATGAACCGGCCTTCTACGCCCAGGCCCGGATCGAGCTCCACCTGGGCCAGCCCGCCGTCCACTTGGACCCCGCGGGCCGCACCGTCCGGCTGGGCGACGGCACCCTGATCGCCTACGACAAGCTGCTGCTGGCCACCGGCGCCGAACCCCGCCGCCTGGACGTCCCCGGCACCGGCCTGGCCGGCGTGCACCACCTCCGCCGCCTCGCCCACGCCGAACGGCTCCGCGGTGTGCTCGCCTCCCTGGGCCGCGACAACGGGCACCTCGTCATCGCCGGCGCCGGCTGGATCGGCCTCGAAGTCGCCGCCGCGGCCCGCACCTACGGCGCCGAGGTCACCATCATCGAGCCCGAGCCGACGCCCCTGCACGGCATCCTCGGGCCCGAACTCGGCGCCCTGTTCACCGACTTGCACGGCGAACACGGCGTCCGCTTCCACTTCGGCGCGCGCCTGACCGAGATCGTCGGCCAGGACGGCATGGTGGTCTCGGTCCGCACCGACGACGGCGAGGAACACCCCGCCCACGACGTGCTCGCCGCCATCGGCGCGGCCCCCCGCACCGCCCTCGCCGAACAGGCCGGCCTGGCCGTCGTCGACCGCGCCGACGGCGGCGGCATCGCCGTCGACGCCGCGCTGCGCACCTCCGACCCGTACATCTACGCCGCCGGCGACGTGGCCGCCGCCGACCACCCCCTGTTGGACACCCGGCTGCGCGTCGAGCACTGGGCCAACGCCCTCAACGGCGGCCCGGCGGCCGCCCGCGCCATGCTCGGCCAGGACATCAGCTACGACCGCGTCCCGTACTTCTTCTCCGACCAGTACGACCTCGGCATGGAGTACTCCGGCTACGCCCCGCCCGGCTCCTACGACCAGGTCGTCTGCCGCGGCGACGTCGCCAAGCGGGAGTTCACCGCCTTCTGGCTCCACCAGGGCCGCGTGCTGGCCGGCATGAACGTCAACGTCTGGGACGTCGCCGGGCCGATCCAGCAACTCATCCGCTCCGGCGCCCCGTTGGACCCCGACAAGCTGGCCGATCCGACCATTCCGCTGACGGCCCTGCTGACGTAGCGTGCCCGTATGAGCGAAGGCCCCACCCGCCCCACCGGTCCCGCTGACAGCGACCCACCGGTGGTCGACGACACCGGCGCCCCGGCCGTCACCCTCGACGACGTCCGGGACGCCGCCCGGCGACTGGCGGGCGTGGCCCACCGCACCCCGGTGCTGCGCTCGCGCACCCTCGACGCGCGCACCGGCACCGAGGCGTTCCTCAAGTGCGAGAACTTCCAACGCATCGGCGCCTTCAAGTTCCGCGGCGCCTACCACGCCCTGGCCCGCCTCACCCCCGAGCAACGGGCCCGCGGCGTCGTCGCCCACTCCTCCGGCAACCACGCCCAGGCCCTCGCCCTCGCCGCCCGCGAACTCGGCACCCACGCCGTCCTCGTGATGCCTGAGGACGCCCCGCGCAGCAAACGGGACGCCACCGCCGGCTACGGTGCCGAGATCGTCAGCTACGACCGCTACACCCAGGACCGCGCCGCCGTCAGCGGCCGCCTCGCCCAGGAGCGCGGCCTGACCCTGATCCCCCCGTACGACCACCCGCACGTCATCGCCGGACAGGGCACCGCGGCGCTGGAGCTCATCGAGGAGACCGGCCCGCTCGACGCCCTCCTGGTACCCGTCGGCGGCGGCGGGCTGATGGCCGGCTGCGCCACCGCCGCCACCGCCCTGGTCCCCGGCATCCGCATGATCGGCGTCGAGCCCGAGGCCGGCGACGACACCCGCCGCTCCCTGGCCGCCGGCCACCGCGTCACCATCCCGGTGCCCCGCACCATCGCCGACGGCCAGGCCGTCGACACCCCCGGCGCCCTGACCTTCCCGATCAACCAGCGGCTGGTCGACTCCGTGGTCCTGGTCACCGACGACGAGATCCGCGCCGCCATGGCCTTCGCCTTCGAACGCCTCAAGATCGTCATCGAGCCCAGCGGCGCCACCGGCCTCGCCGCCCTGCTCGCCGGCCGTCTGGACCCCCTCCCGGCCCGCACCGGCGTGCTCGTCTCCGGCGGCAACATCGGCCTGCCGCGCTTCCTGGAACTGCTCGGCTGAGCCGCCCCACCACCGATGAAGATCCGCTGCGGGGTCCGCCCGCCGGGAGCTGTCGTACCTCCCCCGTAGAATTCACCCGTGGCAGGCAGGATCAACGATGACGATGTGAAGGCGGTGCGGGACGCGGTCCCGATCGACGCCGTCGTGTCCGAGTACCTCCAGCTCCGCAACGCCGGCGGTGGCAATCTCAAGGGCCTGTGCCCCTTCCACGACGAGAAGTCCCCCTCCTTCCACGTCAGTCCCGCCAAGGGGCTCTACCACTGCTTCGGCTGCCAGGAGGGCGGCGACACCGTCGACTTCATCATGAAGATCGACCACCTCTCGTTCGCCGAGACCATCGAGCGCCTCGCCGCCCAGGCCGGCATCACCCTCCGCTACGAGGAGGGCGGCTACACCCCCGGCCGCCAGCAGGGCGAGCGCACCCGCCTCGTCGAGGCCCACAAGGCCGCCGCCCAGTTCTACACCGAGCAACTCGACGGCCCCGAGGCCGAGATCGCCCGCAGGTTCCTCGCCGAGCGCGGCTTCGAGCAGGCCCACGCCCAGCACTTCGGCATCGGCTACAGCCCCGCCGGCTGGGACCACCTCACCCGCTTCCTGCGCGGCCGCGGCTTCAGCGACAAGGAGCTCGTCCTCTCCGGCCTCGCCCAGGAGGGCCGCCGCGGCCCCATCGACCGCTTCCGCGGCCGCCTGATGTGGCCGATCCGCGACATCTCCGGCGAGGTCGTCGGCTTCGGCGCCCGCAAGCTGCGCGACGACGACAACGGCCCCAAGTACCTCAACACCCCCGAGACCCCGCTCTACCGCAAGTCCCAGGTCCTGTACGGCATCGACCTCGCCAAGAAGGAGATCGCCAAGACCAACCGCGCGGTGGTCGTCGAGGGCTACACCGACGTCATGGCCTGCCACCTCGCCGGCGTCACCACCGCCATCGCCACCTGCGGCACCGCCTTCGGCGAGGGCCACATCAAGATCCTCCGTCGGCTGCTGATGGACAACTCCGGCTCCGAGGTGGTCTTCACCTTCGACGGCGACGCCGCCGGCCAGAAGGCCGCCCTGCGCGCCTTCGAGGACGACCAGAAGTTCGCCGCCGAGACCTCCATCGCCATCTCCCCGGGCGGCATGGACCCCTGCGACCTGCGGCTGGCCGAGGGCGACCACGCCGTCGCCACCCTCGTCGAATCCCGCACCCCGCTCTTCGCCTTCGCCCTGCGCTCCATCGTGACCCGCTACAACCTCGACACCGAGGAGGGCCGGATCGCCGCCGTCGAGGAGGCCGTCCCGGTCGTCGCCGCCATCAAGGACCGCGGCCTGCGCGACCGTTACGCCATCCGTCTCGTCGGCCTCGTGGGCATCACCAGCCAGGCCGAGGAGCAGGCCATCGTCCGCCGGGTGCGCGGCCTGGCCCGCAGCCGCGACGACCGGTCCCCCCAGGCCCCCGCCCGCGCCGCCGCCCGCGGCCCCGCCGGCCCCACCGCGCCCGCCCCCACCACCCAGCAGCGCGGCCCGGCCCTCAACCTCCGCAGCCCCGCCCGCATGGTCGAGCGCGAGCTGCTCAAGCTGGCCCTCCAGCGCCCCGACCTGGTCGCCCCCACCTTCGACGCCTACGGTGCCGACGAGTTCACCGCGCCCCCGTACGCCGTGGTCCGCCAGTGCATCCAGGAGGCCGGCGGGGTGTCCGCCGCGGACGCCGACTACACCGCCCGCATCATGGACGCCGCCCCCGACGACACCATCCGCTCCATGATCACCGAGCTCTCCGTCGAGCCGCTGCACACCCGCCGCGACCCCGATCCGGCCTACGCCGGTGAGCAGTTGGTGCGCGTCCGCATGGCCGCCGTCGACGCCCGGATCGCCAGCCTGGAGGGCGCCGCCCGCCGCTGCGAGCTCCTGGGCGACCACGAGGGCGCCGCCGCCGTCCACAAGGAAGCCTGGGTCCTCCAGCAGTACGGCCAGACCCTCCGCGAACGCGGCGCCGCCGCCCTCTAGGGCGTATTGCCCTGTGAGGCCAGGGCCGGCCCCGGCCAAGGCCCGTGCGCCAGGCCCCAGTTGCTCCCGCCCCACCCGCACCCCGGGCCCCGCTGCCCCCGCCCGGAACCTCCGGGTAGCGAACTGGTCACGGACCGGACTCAAAAAGTGCCCGCACGCCCCTCGTGCGGCCACGTGTCGTACTCCACACTGAGGAGCGGTGCCTCACGTCCCCGGAGCGCGGCGCATCCGCCCGCACGCCCCGCCATGCGGTCCGTGAGCCCCCGCGCAGCCGCTCGTGACGCGGGGCGGACGCGGCGGCTCGGTCGCCTCCGCCCCGGTCCTCGTGCCGCCCCAGCCGCGATCATCCTGGAGGTCGCCCCCGTGCAGACCCGGACCCTCTCCGCCGCACCTGCCGGCGGCGCACCGACCGCACCACCTGATACCGGCCTCTTGACCGTGCCGGTCACCGTGCCCCAACAGCCCGAACCCCCGGCCGCCGAACTCCTCACCACGGAACCAGCCCAGGACCCGCCCGAACCCTCCGCCTCACGGGACACCGGGGACACGGAGGGCGCCGGAGACATCGTGGCCACCGGAGACACCACGGCCACCGAGGACACCAGCGACACCGAGGACGCCGCCCCCCGACCCGACACCGGCGGCCCCTCCTCCGACCTCTTCCGCCAGTACCTCCGCGAAATCGGCCGGATCCCCCTGCTCAGCGCCGCCGAGGAGGTCGACCTGGCCCGCCGCGTCGAGGCCGGCCTGTTCGCCGAGGAGAAACTCACCCACACCCCCGACCTCGACTCCCAACTCGCCCACGACCTCGACACATTGGTCGTCCGCGGCCGCATCGCCAAGCGCCGCCTGATCGAGTCCAACCTCCGCCTGGTGGTCTCCGTCGCCAAGCGCTACGTCGGCCGCGGCCTGACCATGCTCGACCTCGTCCAGGAGGGCAACCTCGGCCTGATCCGCGCCGTCGAGAAGTTCGACTACGCCCGCGGCTACAAGTTCTCCACCTACGCGACCTGGTGGATCCGCCAGGCCATGTCCCGCGCCCTCGCCGACCAGGCCCGCACCATCCGCGTCCCCGTCCACGTCGTCGAACTGATCAACCGCGTCGTCCGCGTCCAGCGCCGCATGCTCCAGGAACGCGGCTACGAACCCACCCCCGAAGAGGTCGCCGCCCACCTCGGACTCACCCCCGAACGCGTGACCGACGTCCTGCGGCTGGCCCAGGAACCGGTCTCCCTGCACGCCCCCGTCGGCGAGGAGGACGACGTCGCCCTCGGCGACCTCATCGAGGACGGCGACGCCGCCTCACCCGTCGAGACCGCCGCGTTCCTGCTGCTCCGCGAACACCTCGACGCGGTCCTCTCCACCCTCGCCGAACGCGAACGCAAGGTCGTCCAGCTCCGCTACGGCCTCGTCGACGGCCGCCCCCGCACCCTGGAGGAGATCGGCCGGATCTTCGGCGTCACCCGCGAACGCATCCGCCAGATCGAGTCCAAGACTCTCGGCAAACTCCGCGACCACGCCTTCGCCGACCAACTCCGCGGCTACCTCGACTGACCGGCCACCGGCCCGCTCAGCCCTCCCGCTGGAACGCCCCCGGATGCGTCTCGTCCCGCACCGCCACGTACTGCTGCCGCACGGCCTGCCACACCGGCAGCTGGTCACCCGGCTCGAAGACCTGGCTCGCCGCCGCCGGCCACCGCGGCGGCTCCGGGTACGTCGCACCGCCCTCCGCACCGGCGTGCGCCACCTGCCACGCCCACGCCGCCTGCCGGGCCGCGCCCAGCGCCGCGTACTCGGCCGGCTGCGGCACCACGACCTGCGCCCCGAACAGCCCCGGCGCGGCCACCTGCACCGCACCCAACTCCGCCGCCGCCCCCAACAGGAACACCCGGCGCACCGCCACCCCCCGCCCGCGCAGCACGTCCAACGCGTCCGCGAGCCCGCACAGCATGCCCTCCACGGCCGCCCGCGCCAGATGCTCCGGCTTCATGCTCTCCCGCCGCATCCCGTGCAACGAGCCCGCGGTGTGCGGCAGATGAGGCGTCCGCTCGCCCTCCAGATACGGCAACATCACCATCCCGTACGCCCCCGGCGACGACGTGAGCGCCAGCTCCGACAGCCCCGCCAGATCCGTCCCCAGCATCTCCGCCGTCCCGCGCAACACCCGCACCGCGTTGGTGGTGTGCACCACCGGCAGATGCCGCCCGGTCGCGTCCGCGAACGACGTGATCGTCCCGCTCGGATCCGCCAACGCCTCCTCATGGATGGCGAACACCGACCCCGAGGCCCCCAGCGACACCACCGCATCGCCCACCCCGACGCCCAGCCCGAACGCCGCCGCCATCGTCTCGCCGGTCCCCGCCGAGATCAGCAGCCCCTCCGGCGTGAAACCCGCCGTCCCCGACGGCCCCAGCACCTCCGGCAACCGCACCTGGTGCCCGAGCGCCAGCTCCACCAGATCCGGCCGGTACGCGCCGCTCGCCGCCGACCAGTAACCGGTCGTCGAGGCCCCGCCCCGATCCGTGGTCCGCCGCGCCGGCCGCCCCAGCAACTGCCACGCCAACCAGTCGTGCGGCTGCATGACCTCTGCGATCCGCGCCGCCTGCGCCGGCTCGTTCCGCGCCAACCACCGCAACTTCGTCACCGGGTGCTGCGCCTGCGGCACCGCCCCCACGGCCTGCGCCCACGCGGCCCGCCCGCCCAGCGCATCCACCAGGTCAGCCGCCGAACTCTGCGCCCGCTTGTCGTTGCCCACCAGCGCCGGCCGCACCGGATCGCCCTCGACGTCCAACGCCAGCAGACCACCCTGCTGGGCCGAGACCCCGATGGCCTGCACGCCCTCCAGCAGCCCGTTCCCCGCGGCCTCCCCGAGTGACATCAGCCACGCCTGCGGATCGGCCTCCGGCCCCTTCTCCACGGGGTGCGGCGCGTACCCCTGCCTGATGACGGCACCCGTGTCCGCATCGCAGACGACGATCCGTGTGCTCTCGGACGAACTGTCCAACCCGGCGACTATCCCCATGGCCCCAGATGATGCCCCATGCCGACCACGGGGAAAGCGTCAGGGTTTGCCCGCCGCCCCCCGAACTCACGTATTGCTGGTGCCCCAGTCGTCCTCGTCGGCCGCCCGCTGCTCCCGCAGCGACAGCACCCGCTCCGCCACCGGCCCCGGCAACCGGTCCCCGACCTTCTCCGACACCGTCGCGAACGCCTTCGACGCGACCTGCCGCCCGCCCAGCGCCGCCGCCTCGGCGGTGTTCCGCACCGCCGGGTTCTGCGCGATCCGCTGCGCCCCCTTCCGGAGCTGCTCGTACCGCTCCCGCCCGGACCGGGTGCCGAGCACGTAACCCACCGCCAGTCCCGCGACGAACGTGAGCCGGTAGCGCATCGCTCCACCTTTCCCTTGCCGCTCGATCCCGTCGGTGCCGGCCGGCACCGACGCCGGGCTGGGCACCTGCCCACCGGCACGGACCACCCGCGGAAGAGCTGGTGGCGGTACCGATTGGCGGAGCACCCCCCTGCTTGCGCTAATGTATGTGTCGCAGCGAGCGCACGCCGTCCGGAGCCCCGGACAGCGATGCATTCGAGGCAAGCAGAGCAATCCCCTGTAGCTCAATTGGCAGAGCAGCCGGCTGTTAACCGGCAGGTTACTGGTTCGAGTCCAGTCGGGGGAGCTCAATCCCCTGTAGCTCAATTGGCAGAGCATTCGGCTGTTAACCGGAGGGTTACTGGTTCGAGTCCAGTCGGGGGAGCAGAGGAACGAGGACCCCGGAAGGGGTCCTTTTTCTTGCGTTCGGGAACCGAACCCCGCCTGATCCCAGTCCTCTTGGGCGTGCAAGGTCGCCCGACGGCAGCCCGCACGGGCAGCAGATCGTATGAGCGGCTATGCTGCGGCAGACGGCGCGCACAAATGTGCGCGACGCGCCGTGAGGGGCGGTAGCTCAGCCGGTTAGAGCAGCGGACTCATAATCCGTCGGCCGTGGGTTCGAGTCCCACCCGCCCCACCACGGACCCCGGCGCAGAAACCTTGTGCCTGCGCAAACACCAAGACGGTGGTCATCGCACGAAGCGGTGACCACCGTCTTTGCGTTGCGATCGGGAACGCGGGGGTCTACAGGGGGCGGGCGTCCAACGCCTGGCCCGCGGGTCGGTGTCCGCGGGTGCCGGGCGCGCCTGTGCGGCGATGTCGCGCCCCGCGGGACCGGAGGGGGGCTTCGGGGTGGCCGGGGCGCCGTCAGGTGCGCGTCGGGGCGCCGGGCGGTTCCGTCGGTCGTGGGCGTCGATTCCGGCGACGTTGGGCAGCGGGCGCCCGAAGAGCGGGGCCCGCAACGCCCGGTGGGCGGCGAGGGGCCGAAAACCCCCTCAGGGGCGCCCACTTGGTGACGGAGCCCGCAGCCACGGCCCGGCGAACCGCCGGCGCCGGCTAGATGATCGGCGGGCGGCCCAGGCGCGTCATGCGCCACACCGTGCGCCAGCGCATCGGGCGGCGGCGGCCGCAGGGGGTGCGAACCCCCTCGGCGAAGCCCGCGGCCCAGGCGCGCAGGCCCGCCACCGAGCGGCCGCGGACGACCGTCAGCGCCGCCCAGACACCGAGGTACACGGGGACGAGGACGGCCGGCAGATGGCGCTTCGCCAACCAGACGCGGTTCCGCGCGACCATCCGGTGGTAGACCGCGTGCCGGGTCGGCGAGGTGTACGGGTGCTGGAGGACCAGCTCCGGCGCGTAACGGATCCGCCAGCCGTCGTCCAACGCCCGCCAGGCCAGATCGGTCTCCTCGTGGGCGTAGAAGAACTCGTCCGGCCAGCCGCCGATCCGGTCCAGCATCGGGACGGAGAGCGCGTGCCCGCCGCCCAGGAACGTCGTGACCAGCCCGCCCTGCTGCGGATCGCCGACCCGCAGGCGCGGGACGTGACGGCGCTGGGTGCGGCCCAGTTCGTCGGCGATGCGGAAGCTGACGATCCCCAACTCCCGGTCACTCTCGTACAGTTCCGCGAGCCGGCTGAAGACGTCCGTGCTGATCAGCAGCCCGTCGTCGTCCAGATCGACCACCACGTCCAGGTCGCCCAGCTTGCGCAGCTCGTCCAGGGCGACGTTCCGGCCACCGGAGACGCCCAGGTTCTCGCTGAGCGAGACGCCGGTCACGCCCTCGGGCAGCGGCGGCAGCGGCGAGCCGTTGCCGACGACCACGATGTGCGTCGCGGGGAGATCCTGCTTCGCCACCGAATCCAGCAGGTCCCGGAGTTCGGCGGGGCGGTTTCCCATGGTCAAGATGGCGACGCCTACGCGCAACTGACGCACAGATGAACACTCCGTTCTTGGCGGTCTCTTCAGCGATGCTAGCCGTCACCGCAGACCACTTCGCACCACGACGCAGGCCCCGCGACGTTCCGTTGGCCCCCGACCGGCCGGCCGACGGGCACCGCGTCGGAGCTCAGCCCCGCGGGGCGTTGGAGCCGGCGAGGACGCTCGGACGGGCGGCGAAGGCCACCTCCGGACTGAACCGCTCCGCATAGCCGTCGGCCAACGCGCGCAGCGCCGCCGCCCCGTCACCGTAATACGACGAGCCGTGCATCACCGCCAGCGTCCGCGGGGCGAGGTGCGCCAACGACCGCATGGTCTCCACCGCCGCCGTCAGGCACGACGTCTGGCGGAACGTCTCCTCCGCGGCCAACGCCGGCTCCACCAGGTCGTGATCGGTCACCGGCGGGCCGTCGCCGAGCTGGGTGAACAGGTCGCCGCACAGCAGCGTGCCGGTGGTCTCCTCGAACAGCACCCGCGCCTCCCAATTGTGCGGCACGTGCGGGGTGTTGAGGTGCAGCACCCGACGCCGGAGCACCTCCTTGCCACCCAGGTCGAGCGTCTCGCCGTGCGCCAACGGGCGCGGCGGCCGGTCGGCGAGGTCGTTCAGCGACACCAGGCACCCCTGGAGGCCGTGCGCCACCTCGGCGCGCGGCGCCGCGGCCAGGAACGCGTTCATCGCCCCGCACTCGTCGGCCTCCACATGCCCGAACGCCAGCCAGCGCAACTGATCCACCGGCACGATCCGACCCACGGCCTCCGAAACCCTCGGGAAGAGGTGCCGCATGCCCGTGTGGAAGAGGAGCGGCTCCTCCGCATCGATGAGGAACTGGTTGAACGTGAAGCCCGCGGGCCCGGCCACATCGGGAACGAAGGTGGAGATCCGGTAGATCCCGTCGGCGATCTCATCGACGCGCGTCTCCATACGGCCGCGCCTCCTTCCGGAGCGCCCCCGTCCATCGTAGGGCGCGGCGGCGGGCCGGGCCGGGCGTGCAGACGGGAGCGGACGGCGGCCGGAGGGGGCGCGCACGTCGCGGGGGACGTGACGTCGGCCACGGGACGTCTAGGACGGTGTGGGGTGGGCAGGGGAGCGGGACGGTTCGGACCGAACGGCTGGAGGGCCGGTGTGCGGAATACCGCATGGATTGCTCCCGTTACGCAAGGTGTGACGGGACGCCGGACGCCGGCCGGGGCGCCCGCGGATGCCGTGGGCACGGCCGGTGCGGACGCGCTCCGGTCGGGGCGTAGCGTCGTACCCCGACACCGGGCCCGCACCGGAATCGACCGCAGAGCCGCAACCAGCCACCGCACCGAACCAGCCACACCACCACAGCCGTCCTCGAAGGCCGAAGCGGCAACGCGCCAAGGCCCCGACCCCGGAAGCAGGGAGCGCTTATGAGCACCGTGGAACTCACCAAGGAAAACTTCGACGAGATCGTCTCCGGCAACGATTTCGTGCTGATCGACTTCTGGGCCGAATGGTGCGGCCCCTGCAAGCAGTTCGGGCCGGTCTTCGAGCGCTCGTCCGAGAAGCACGACGACCTGCTCTACGCCAAGATCAACACCGAGAAGGAGCCGGAACTCGCCGCCGCCTTCGAGATCCGCTCCATCCCCACCCTGATGATCGTCCGCGAGAACATCGCGGTGTTCGCCCAGCCCGGCGCGCTCCCCGAGACCGCCCTGGAAGACGTCATCGGCCAGGCCCGCGCCCTCGACATGGAAGAGGTCCGCGCCTCGGTCGCCGAGGCCCAGCAGGCACAGGGCGGCAACGGAGAGCAGGCGCAGGGCGAGTGACCGGGCGAACCACCAGCCGGCGCGCGCCGCACGCGGGCGAGGGCGAGCGAAACGAGCTCCCGGCATGAGCGAGCTGCTGCTGGTCCGGCACGGCGAGACCGAGTGGAGCCGCGACGGCCGCCACACCAGTTGGACCGACCTCCCGCTCACCGCCAACGGCGAGGAGCAGGCCCGCGCGCTACGGCCGCTGCTCTCCGGCCGGAAGATCGCGCAGGTCTACGCCAGCCCCATGACGCGCGCCCTGCGCACCGCCGAACTGGCCGGCCTCCCCACTCCACAGATCGTCGATGACCTGCGGGAATGGGACTACGGCGGCGACGAGGGCATCACCACCGCCCAGATCCACCGCAGCAGACCCGACTGGTACCTCTTCGACGACGGCGTCGCACCCGGACCGGCCGACCACCCCGGGGAGTCCCCCGAGGAGGTCGGCGCCCGTGCCGACCGCGTACTGGCACTGGTCGCCCCCCACCTGGAGACCGACGAGGGCGACGTGGCGCTGGTCGCGCACGCGCACTTCCTGCGCGTACTGACCGCCCGCCGCCTGGGCCTCCCGCCCGCCGCCGGCGGCCTGTTCACCTTCGGCACCGGCGCGATCGGCGTCCTGGGCACCGAACACGGCCGCCCGGCGGTGGTCGCCTGGAACGCCCGCAGCCTCTGAGCGACGGGGCCGGCGGGAGCGGGCCCGGACCCGCGGGCCGAGCGCTCCCGCGGCTTCGCCTACCGGCCGCGCAACGAGCCCTGCCCCACCTACGGCGCCAACGGGTCGAGATGCAGCGGCTGCACCTTGCCCTCGATCATGGCGCCCAGTCCCTGCACCGCGCAGGTGCCCGGCTGGTCCGCGATGTGCACCGGCATCGACGTGGCCTCGTGGATCATCGGCTCCAACCCCGGGATCAGCGCGCTGCCGCCCGCCAGCATGATGCCGCGCTCGCCCAGGTCGGCGACGAGGTCCGGCGGGCAGCGGCGCAGCACCGCCCCGATGCCGTCCAGGATCGCCGTCAGCGGAGTGATGATCGCGCGCCGCACCCGCTCGGTGTCCACGTGCACGGACCGGGCGAGCCCGCTGACCACGTCCCGCCCGTGCACCTCCGTGGAGCCCGGGGCGAGTTCGCCGTCCCCGGACAACATCAGGTGCAGCGGACGCGACGACTGGTTGGGCAGCATCAGATCGTGGTGCAGCCGCAGGTGCTGGATCACCGCGTGGTCGATGGCGTTGCCGCCCACGGGAACGGTCTCGGCGGCCACGATCGAACCGAGCGAGAGCACCGCGACCTGCGTGGTCCCCGCACCACACACCACGATCATCGTCGCCTCCGGCTGCTCCACCGGGAGCCCGCAGCCCACGGCCGCCGCGACCAGCGTGTCGACCAGTTCGACCCGGCGGGCGCCCAACCCGGTCAGGGTCTCCACGGCCGCCCGCTGCGCCAGCGGCTCACTGCCATACGGGAGGCACACCGCGGCCCGCATGGAGGGACGCCGCCGCCAGGTCTTGCGCAGCTTGTCGCCGACCAGGTGCCGCAACAGCCGCTGAGCCATGTCGATGTCCACGACCGTCCCGTTGGAGACCGGCCGGACGACCCGGATGTAGTCGGGGGTGCGGCCGTCCATCACCTCGGCCTGGGCGCCCACGGCGAGCATCGAGCCGGTGCGGGTGTTGACCGCGGCGACGGTCGGTTCGTCGACGACCAGCCCTTGGTTCTTGACGTAGACCCTGGTCCGGGCGGCGCCGAGGTCGACGGCGGCCGAGCAGCGGCGCAGTTGGGCGAGGCTGATGGTCATGGTGGATTCCTCCCCGATGGGCCGATGGGAACGTCCCCGGTGGGCCGGTACTGGGTTACGAGCGCCCGCACGTGAGCGCTCGTGCGCCATCCTCCGGGCCGCCAACCGCCCCCGCGCGCTGAGCGCGTCCGGTCGGGGGACGGGGGTGGGGAGGGGGAGTTGGGGCGGCCGCGGGGCCAAGGGGGAGCAGCGGCTCCGGGGCTTCGTAGCGCAGCGGTCTGACGGCTCCGTGGCTCGGTGGGCCGGGAGGCCGGGGGCCGGGGCCGGAAGGGCAGCGGGCAAGTGCTGCGCAGCGCTCGGCGGCTCTCAGTGGCGATATGCGACCAGGTGTGAGGAGACGTGACGAGTCGTCAACCCTGTTTCACCGCCGATCCGGTGCGGGCGCCCGTGAGGCGTTGAGGCGTTGAGGTGCTGGGGCGATGTCCGTCCCGTTTAGGCGTTGGCCGGCCCGTCGACGTCGGCCCGTCGCTGGTAGAGGCCCCAGGTGAACTCGGCGATGACGTTCTGTGGGGCGCCGTCCGGGTCGGGGGCGGTGCAGGCCAGACGCCAGCGGGTTGGGGCGCTGCCCTCCATCGGGCGGGCCGGGGCGAAGGCGCGGGCGACCTCGTCGACGGTGCAGGACCACGGGGCGAGGTCCGCGGTCGTACGGAGCTCCGGGCCGGCGGCGCCCGGAGCGCGTACGAGCCAGGCGTTCCAGGCGCTGCCCCCGGGAGCGGTGAGGACCTCGAACCGCAGATCCGGCCAGAGGGGGACCGGCCAGGTGAGCGCCTCGCAGGTCAGATCGCCGATCCGGCGGGTGGTGACGGCCTCCGGTGCGCCGAGCAGTGCCCGGTAGGGCTGGATTCCGGCGCGGGCTCGGGGGCTGTGCATCCGGGCCTGCCAGCGGCGGTTGGCCTCGCGCATCTGCGCCCGGGAGACGCCGAGTTGGCGGAGGGCGTCCTCGACGAGGGTCGGGTGGTGGTCGGCCATCCGACGCAGCAGCACGAGTTGGAACGCGAGCGGCCCCGGCAGGTCGGAGGGGGCGGCGGAGCCGGTGGGTGGGTCGTTGTCAGTGGCGGGGTTCATGATGGACATGGTCGCGGATGGCGGCCGGGGGAGATGCCGAGGCAGCGACCGGCGCGGTGTGAGCGGAGCCGGGCCGGGCGCCGTCGGGGAGGAAGAGCACGGAATTGACGTAGCGGCGGTGCGGGGCGAGGGAACGCCTCAGCAGGCCGTGTTCGGCGAGGTGGGAGGTGTGGGACTGATGGGTGGACAGATCGAAGTCGGCCAGCGGCAGCCAACGGTCGCGTGGCAGGACCCAGCCGCAATATCCGCGGGTGGCCGTCCACTCCAGCACGGGCGCGAGCGGCTGAATGCGGGTCTCCAACTCCACGAAGAGCGCGGGGTGTTCGCGCTCGATGGTGCGTGCCGCGCCGCGTAGGGTGGCCAGTTCTCCGCCGTCCACGTCGATCTTGATGAGGGTGACGGCGGTGAGCCTCAGCGCGTCCAGAGGGAGGCAGGGCACGTCCAGGGTGACGGAGTGCACGTCGCGGCGTACGAGCGAGGAGACCCCGCGGTCGCCGCGGCCGTCCGGGGGCAACCAGAGCGTGGCGCAACCGGTGTGGTCGGTGGCCGCGGCGGATACGACGTCGACGTGCGCGGGGGTGACGGAGGCGAGCAGGCGGGCCAGGTGCGGGACGGGCTCGACGGTGACGACGCGGTCCGCGCGCCGCGCCAGGCGCAGGGTCCACGGGCCGTACCAGCCCCCGACGTCCACGGCCGTGCCGCCGGCCGGGCAGAAGTCGTCCAGCCGGGCCAACTCCGGTTCGAACCGCGGGTAGAGCCCGGCCGCCAGCGCCGACACCAGGCGCCCCGGTAACCAGCGCCCCACCCGCGCCGCAAGCGTCATGACCCTGCTCCCGGACTTGACCCCGAACCCGACCCCGAACCTGAACCGTGTGCCACCCCCGGCCCGGTCTTGCTTCCGGTCTTGCTCCCAGTCTCGGTGCTGGTCCCGGTCCCGGTCTCGGTCCCGGTCCCGGTCTCGGTCCCGGTCCCGGTCTCGGTCTCGGTCCCGGTCTCGGTCCTGGTGCCGGCCTCGGCGCCGGCCCCGGTCCGCGCCCCGGACGCCACCCCGGTCCCCTCGTCCTCGCGCGCCCGTATGCTGCGCACCAGCCGCTCGTGTTCCGCGTCCGAGACCTGTTCGCCGGAGGACGGCAGTAGTTGCGGTATCCCGTCGAGGATCGGATAGCGCCGCCGCAGCCGCGGGTTGTAGAGCGCTTCCTCGGAGGCCAGCAACATCAACGGCCCCTTGTCGATCGGGCACGCAAGAATCTCCAACAGTGGATCGTCAGCCTTCACGACGCGCCCCTCCTTCCGCCCACTCCCCGCTCGACCACACCGACCCCCACCACACCAACGCCATCCTCAACCTCACCATCGATCAATCAGCTCCTTCCTCGCTCGTCCTCGCTCGCTTGATGGTCGACTTGCGTGGTGCTCGATGCGCCAAGGGGTCCGCGTCCGACTGCCCACACCGGCCGCCGCGCCCGCGGGCCGGGTTGGGCGGCACCTGATCCCTGGCTGACGCTTCTCACGCCCTCTCATGGAGTCGGTTGCTTGTCGTGCTTGTCGTGCTTCTCGTGCTTGTCGTGGATGTTGTGCTTCTTGTGCTTGCCGTGCTTCTCGTGCCGCGATTCCTGTCTCTCGGGTCGCTCACACCTCTCACTCCCCTTACCTCTCCCGCATCTCTCGCACCACTCATCTCTCTTGCTCCTCTCACGAGTCACGCGGATCCTCCCGCGCTAGCCGTCCCTTTCGGCCGCCTAATTGCCTGGCCTGACGGCTGGTTGACGTGTGGGGAGGTTGGTCGT
This sequence comes from Streptomyces sp. WZ-12, assembly GCF_028898845.1. NCBI lineage: Bacteria > Bacillati > Actinomycetota > Actinomycetes > Kitasatosporales > Streptomycetaceae > Streptomyces > Streptomyces sp. WZ-12. Next base: position 6,065,406 of record NZ_CP118574.1, read on the forward strand.
CTCTGACGGATGACCTGGTGGTCCGGGGCGGCCCGGGCGGGGGCTTGGGCCCGGGCTTCGGGGCAGGTCTGGGCGTGGCTCTTGATGCTGGAGGTGACGTTGGGTGCGCAGTTGCGCCGTTCGGAAGCGCGCGGGTGTGGGGACTCGGCGGGGGGCCGGGTGTGTGATGGGTCGGCGGCTTGGGCGGGCGGAGTGGTGGCTCCGGCGCGCAGGCCGGTGGTAGCGCGGGGACGTGCGGCGGCGGCCGCAGCGCGGTGGCGCGCGGGGGCAGCGGATTGGGGGCGGGCGGGGGCGCTGGCGCGAGGGCGTGTGGGGCGGCCGGAGAAGGGAGTTGAGCCGGAGAAGGGAGTTGAGGGGGCGCCAGTGGGGCGGCGGCTCGGCTGGGCGGGGCGGGGGTGGGGTGGTGGGGGCGTGAGGGGTCCTCGTGGCGGGGGAGGACCAGGAGGATCGTTAGGGCCAGGGCCGTGCCGCCGAGGCGTAGGGCGAGGCGGAGGGGGGCGCCGGGTAAGGGTTCGCCGAAGGCGAGGGTGCCGCAGGCGATGGTGAAGACGCAGGTCACCGTGGTGCAGACGGGACGATCACCGAGGCCCGGCAGCGCTGGAGGGCGGTCTGCGACAGGACCAGGCCGGTGACTCCGGTGACGAGGAGGAGGTAGGGGTAGGGGGAGCGGAGGAGGGCAAGGGCGGCGGCGGGAATGTTGTGGAAGGTGAGCAGGCCGGAGACGCCCTTGATGGCCAGGGAACTGACGCCGTAGAGGAGGCCGATGGCCACGCCGTAGGAGACGCCGGCGGTTGGTAGGCGGTGGCGGCGTCGGGCGCGGAGTTCCGCCGAGCGGTGCAGGAGGAGCCCCGCGGTCAGGGACGGCACGGCTATCGCGAGCAGGGTTGCGGGGGGCGCGGTGCGGGCGATGGCCTGGGCGTCCTCGTTCCGGAGGGAGGCGACGACCAGGCCGAGGGCGACCAGGATCGCCGCCATGCTCTGCCGCTCGCGGCCGCTGGTTCGTTCGCCCAGTACCACCGAGGACATGAGGAGCAGCAGGACCAGGCCCGAGATGAAGATGCCTTGGGCGGCGGCTATGGGGAGGGCGCGGTAGACGGCGAGTTGGGCGGCGAAGCCCGCGGCCAGGGTGAGTGAGCCGGCGAGCCACAGGGGGCTGTTGAGGAGGTGGCGTATGAGCAGGGCGGGGCGGCGGGTGCTGAGCGGGGGGAGTGTGGCGAGGGCGCGTTTCTCCAGCACGAAGCCGGTGCTGTAGAGGACGTTGGCGAGTAGCGCGGATGCCACGCCCCACCAGAGCATGGGCCTGCCTCCTTCCCGTTTCCTGGGTTACCTGTTTCTGCAGCTGGATTACCTGTTCCTGCGGCTTGTTCCCGCAGCTTCCTGGGTTGCTTGTTCCTGCTGCTTCTTGGGTTGTTTGGCTGTCCTGTTTGGGCGTTACTCCCTCCTCCCTCCTTCTTCTCCCTCCTTCTTCCGGTTCCGGTGGCTGTTCCTGTGTTCCTTTGACCGCTCCTGTTCTCGATCTGCTTCGGCTTGGCTTGGTGTGGTTGAGGGGGCTGGACTTGGTGGACTGGCTTGGTGGTTGGGGGCGTTGGGGCGGGGCCGGGTGGGCCTTGCGGGGGCCTCCTTCCTTGCTGTTTCGGCAACGATTACGGAGGGTGGTTTTGTTCCCACGGATTGTTATGGGGCGCGATTAGTGATGAAGGGGTGGGGATGGGGGCGGTGGGGCGGGCGTGGGCCAGGAGGATGGAGGCGAGGGAGGGGGCGTGGCAGGCGGCGCGGTCGAGGGGGCGGAGGGGGCGGGGGACGTCGTGGTACGGGGCGCCGGCGATGCGGATGACGTCGAAGCCGGATGCGGTGAGGAAGGCGCGGAGGGCGCGGGCGGTGTAGAGGCGCAGGTGGCCGACGACCTGGGTGCCTGGGCGGCCGTGGATGGCGCGCAGGCTGACCTCGGAGAAGACGGGTTGGACGCCCGCGAGCAGGAGGCCGCGGTTGTACCAGGCGGCGAGGTTCGGGGTGGAGAGCAGGAGGTGGCCGCCGGGGCGGAGGACGCGGCGGAGTTCGTCCAGGGCGGCGTCCGGGTCGACCAGGTGCTCGATGACCTCGCTGAAGAGGACGGCGTCGGCGGAGCCGGTGGCGAACGGCAGCCCACCGTCGGTGAGTTCGCCGCGTACGACGTGGCGGAGGCGGGTGGCGGCGCGGCGGAGGGCGTCCTGGGACCAGTCGACGCCGATGATGCGGTGGTCCCCGAGGGCGTCCGCGGCGGTGGCGGCGGCGGTGCCGTCGCCGCAGCCGATGTCCAGGACGGTGGCGGGCGGCGCCCCGGCGCGTACCGGGCCGAGGGCGCGCGCCAGGAGTCGGGCCTGGCGTCGGCTGCGGGCGGGGCCGGAGGCGACCGGTACCGCGGGGTTCTCGTAGAAGTTCTGCAGGGCGGTCATGGGGTGGCTCCTTCGGCCGGTGGGCCGGCGCCTTCCGCGGGTGACCGGTTGGGTGGGGACTCCGGTTGCGGCCGGGCTGGTATCGGTGGTGGCCAGGAGGTTCGCGGTGGTGGCGGTGGTGGCGGTGTTGGTCGGGCGGATTCCGGGGCCGGGGGTCGAGTGGATTCCGGTGGTGGTCGGTTGGCTTCCGGTTCAGGGGGCCAAGTGGGGTCCGGTGAAGGCCGGTTGGCTTCTGGTTGTGGGGGCCGGGCGGTGGCGGCGAGGGAGGAGCGGAAGAGGTCCAGTAGGCGGGCGGCGGCCGCGTCGTCGACGAGGGCGCGGGACCAGCGGAGGGCGAGGTGGATGCGGTCGCCGTCGCTGGTGGCCGCGGCGGTGATGCTCAACCCGCGGGGCATCCGGGCCGGGGCGGAGAACCACACCGCGGTCGCCCGGCCGCCCTCGGCGCCGAAGTCCAGGGGATAGGGGATGCGGCCGATGTTGGAGAGAAGGGCGGTGGGCGCCCAGGGGCGGCGAGGGCGCGCAGGGCTCGGTGAGGGCGCGGCGCGCGCCGATGGGGAGCGGGAGGGCGGTCAACAGGGTTCCGGCCAGGCCGAGTTGTGGTCTCGGGTGGATTTCAGGGCGCGGGTGCGGGCGGCCGTGTGGTGGAGGAGGTCGGACGGGGTGGGGGCGTCGCCGGTTCTGGGTGGGGCGGGGAAGTGGACCGGGGCCAGGCGGGTGCCGTTGCCGATGGGCATCTGGGGGCCCCGCGGCCGGTCGTCGATGGGCATGGTGATGACGACGGGGGCGGTGGGGCGGTCGTGCCGGGCGTTCCAGTGGGTGGTCATCAGGTAGGTGGCGACGAGGAGTTGGTCGTTGATGGTGTAGGGGGCTTGGGTGCCGGTGGGGTGTGGGGGCGGGTGGGCAGGGGGAGGTGGGTGAGGAGTATGCCGTTGCCGGGGAGGGGAGGGTGGCGTCGGTGAGGCTTCTTTGCGGGTTCGTTGGTGGGGTGTTGGAGGGGGGCTGAGTGGGAGGGGGCGATGTGGGCGGGGCGGATGAGGGGGTTGGGGCGGGCGAGGGGAATGGAGGGGCGGGGGTGTGGTGGGAATGGGGAGTGGTGGGTGGGGCGGGGTGAGTGTGTCCATAGAGTTCGGCGGTGGTGGCGAGGATGCGGAGGGCGGCGGGGCCGTCGAGTGCGGTGTGGTGGGCGGTGAGCAGGAGCACCGTGCCCTGGGGAGGGGCTGGTTGGGGGTCGGTCGTGGTGGGGTGTGTGGGTTCGATGACCTCTAGGCGCAGTGGTGGTGCGGAGTCCAGGGGAGGGCAGTCGGTGAGCGCCCGGGACCGGGCGCGGGCGAGGGCGTCGGGGCCCGGGGGCGGGAAGACGACCGGGTCCGTGTCGGGGGTGGGGGTGAGCTGCCACCAGTAGTGGCGGTGCCACCAACGGGCCGGTACCTGGCGCATCAGGACGCGGGGGTGGCGGGCGAGCGCCCGGTGGAACGCGGTGCGCAGCCGGGCGTGGTCGAGTCGGCCGGGGAGGTGGACCTCTACGTGGACGGTCTCCGGTTCGTCGTCCTCCAGGCAGTGGCGGGAGATCTCGTCGACGAGGGGGAAGCGGACGCGGGGGGCGGGGCCGGTCCCGGTGGTGGGGGCCCGACCTTCCCGCGCGAGGGTGTCCCGCCCGTCCGGTGGGTCGTGCCGGGCCGGTTGGAGGGCGGTCATTGTGGGGTGTCCTCCGGGTCGGGGAGCGGCGGGCGGAGGGGGGCCGTGGGGTCGGCTCCCGTGTCCCGGTGCGGTGTACGGGCCGGCGGCGCGGCCCCGCCGTCGGGCGCGCCACCCTCGGCCGGAGCGGCCGGAGCATTCGGAGTGGTCGAAGCGGTTGGAGTGGCTGAGGGGGCCGGGGTATCCGGAGTGACCGAGGGGGTGCCGGGGCCGTCTTCCTTCCCCGAACTCCCCTGGTTGCCCCCCTTGTTCGAACCGCCGCCCGGTCCACTCCCCATCCCTGGGACGCCCGGGCCGTTGCCCGCCCCGGCACCGTTCCCGGCGCGGGTCGGCCAGGTGACGACCGCCGCCGTGAGGGCCAGGAGAGCGAGGGCCTGGGCGGGGGCGCTGAAGGCGCCGGAGCTGTCGGCGAGCGGGTGGCCCGCGCCGAGGGCCGCGGTGATGCCGGCCGCGAGCATCGCGGTGCCGGCCAGCGGTGCCAGCGCCCGCGGCCGGAGGCGGGCCACCAGGGCCAGGAGCGGGACGATGAGTGCGTACGGGCCGGCGGCCAGGGCCACCACCACGGTCAGGGCGAGCGTGCCCAGGACCCAGGAGGGGGCGGGGGGTTGCTGCGGTGCCGTTGGCGGGGTGCGCGGGGTGCGGCGGATCAGGGCGGAGGCGATGAGCAGGGCGATGCCCAGGATGCCGCCGATGAGGCCGAGGTGGTACAAGGTGGCCGGCGCGTAGCTGAGTTCGACGGTGCCGGCGGCGCCGGCCGGGACGAGGAACGCCTGTTGCCAGCCGTCCACCCGGAGCGGGGTGAGCTGTTTGCCGTTGAGGGTGGCGCGCCAGCCGTCGTTGGCGTTCTCGTGGAGTTGGAGGTAGGCGGCGCGGCCGGCGCCGACGGCGACGGTGCGGTGGTCGCCGGACCACTGTTTGACGGCGACGGAGCGGGCCGGGGCGGGCGGGCGCGCGGCGGAGGCGGCCGTACCGTCCGTGGAGGCGGTCGTCCCGCCCGCCGCAGCGGCAGGCCGTGCGCCGGCGTCGGCCCCGTTGGCGACCCCGGTCCCGGTCCCCGTGCTCAGCGTCACGTCCGTGATCGTCAACGGCCCCTGGTCGCCGGTCTCGACGCGGTGTTGGCCGGCGCGCATGAGGATCTGGCCGTTGGTGACGGCGGGGCCGCAGGGTCGGACGGTGACGGGGCGGCGCTCGGTGAGGTCGCGGACGGAGCCGCTGGCCTTCGTCGCGTAGAGGATGCCGTCGACGGCGAGCGGGGGGCCCTGGCCACAGGGGAGGGCGAAGCGCCGGTCGGGGGCCGGGGGCGGGGTGCGGTAGGCGTCGAGGGCGGGGAGGTAGATCTCGCTGAGGCCGACGGGGAGCTGGAGCGCCTGGCCGGCGACCGGGTTGCTGAGGGAGAGTTCCTTGACCTTGCTGATGGTGATGTCGAGGCGGTCGGTGGTGATCGGGTCGAAGCGGGCCAGCCCGTTTTCGTCGACGGCCGCGGTGGCCGCCCCGTAGGGGGAGTTGAGCTGGATCTGCTCGGGGCGGGTGGAGATGCCGCCGGCGGCGGCCAGCACCATCCGGTCGATCTTCTTCTTGCCGGGCCAGCGCAGGTGGATGGTGGGTTTGGCGCCGGCGATCCAGGCGGTGGTCAGGTCGCCGTCGACGAGGTTGCGCGGGCTGAGGGACTGGCCGAAGCCGAAGCTGGTGGAGTCGGCGGTGGCGGTGATGCGGTCCTT